>CAXYVC010000005.1:0-58248 GCA_964292295.1 uncultured bacterium | reverse complement strand
GAGGTCATCGTCGATGGCTACTGCTGCATCCCGGCGATGAATGATGGCCCAGTCTGGAGTTTGGCTGTAAGACCGTTCCAGAAAGCAGAAATAGGTGGTCCCAGAGTCCTCGGAGAAGTGTTCCGGGGGCACGGAAAGCAGCCGCCGTGCGGTCTCCACGCCATGCCGATTAAGCGCCTCATCAGGCGTGATGAGATATTCCCCGCGCCGTCCGGTCACCCCGTCGACCCGCTCCCTGGGGGGTTTAAAAAGCCCCTCAAAAAGCTTTTGCCACCCACCCCTCACGGATTCGGTTTCCGGGAAGTAGGGGTTTCGGAGCAGATGACCGGAGGGGAGACCGCCCAAGAGGGTGTTCCAGAAGTAGTACCCCCAATCCGGCTCCTGGGGCTTCTGGTGCCTTGGGGAGGAAGGTGCCGAGGGACCATTGGCCTGGGATCCAGGGAGAGGGGTCAAGGGGGGTGAGGCGTGGCTTGCGGTGGCGTCGGGCATTGTTCCGTTCTCCCTTCTTTTTGCGGCGCTGCTTGGCCGCGATAGGTGGTGGTGGTTCAGGCGCGGGGGGCACAGCCCCTGCGGGTTCCTCGGTTCTGGCGGCCAGGATGGGAAGGTCTCGCTCTGGATCAAATGACAGCCCATGCTTCTTCACTAACTTCGCCGCCGAGAAGTTGCCGGGGATTTTGCTCCCCGGAATGAAGGAACCCGCGAGAGGACCATCAACCATCCTGTAGCCCATGCCATAGACTTCGCGGGTCTCGGTGTGAACTTGCGGGACCATGCAGAGCCCTTCGCCTGCCAAGGCGCGGGAAAGGTCGCCGAACGTCTTGCAGGCTGGGAGTGCTTGACGGATGAGGCGGGAAAAGAAATCCGCGACTTCCGTGGATACAGAAGGGATCTCCACATCGAGCCCATCGGGGTCCTGCTTGGGTGGTGGCGGTGGGGGGTCCGGCTTTGGCGAAGCGATATTGAGGACCTTGCGAAGGCCAAATTCTGTCTCCAGTTTTCGACATGTGCGCTTGGTGCGGTACCGCTCAAACGATTGGCTAATTGGCCTTCCATTGAGGTCAATTGCGCAGGTTACGGCATGGAAGTGTCCCGTGGTTCCGTCCAGGTGCCTCCACACGGTGAAAAGCGTGTTCCCGTACCCTTGCTCAATCAGGTAACGGTTGGCCAGGGCGAGCATCTCCTCATCGTTGAGGTTGTCTTCCGGCGCGAGGGCACCAATGAGATGGACCACGGGCTTGCCGATGCCTGGGCGAAGCGCGTGCAGCAGTTCGAATTCCTTGGCGAGTTCCGTGGGGGTGAAACCAACCATGTTGCTGCCCAGATGGATCGCTCCCTCCCGCATCACGTAGTCGCAGGTGGCGGCAAAACTGGTGTTGTGCATGGTTTTCCCGATCATCCCTTTGCCTCGTCGTCCGAAACGCCGCCTGCGATCTTCAAAGCGAGATCCTCCAGAGTGCTGGCGAGGTCGTCGAGTTTCGGAAGGATCAAACCTGCGTCAGGTACCTCTCCGCTGTTCAGGGAGCGGGCGATCTGATTAAGGTTCACGCCGATCCTCCGGAGTTCCCGGTACGTCGAGGCATCCGTCATGGCTCGCGGGAAAGGCAGGTGGTGTATGAGGCGACGTACCGCATCGGACCGACTCAGGCCATGCGCCCGAGCCGAGCGATCTAAAGCCTCCAGGTCGAGGCTCGTCACTCGGCATTGGAAATGCTGGCGCGGTTGTGAGGAACGGCGGCGATGATAAGCATGGAGAGCGCAGATCGGCCCCAGTCCAGGAACATATTGGACCGAGGGCGACTCGCATGGCGCACCGCGCCGGGTCACGACCACACAGGGCAGCGATTCGTGAATGGGAGAGTGTAGAGTCACGGCAGCGCCTCCTTTGCTTCGCCCTCGCGAAGTAAGGGAGGCGCGGTGAGGCGCGCCAGGGAGACCGACGAGCGCAGCGAGGAGCCTGGTGCGCAGGGGTCCAGGGGGTTCGCCCCCGGCAAGGCGGTTCCTGTATTCGTAGGCCCGCAGGGGTCTACGAATACGGGAACACGACTTGCGTCCTTACCGATCATTGCGTCCATGAGCAAAATTATCGGTGCACGGTAAGCCTTGAATTAGGAGAATTTTTTAGGAACTGGCAGAGTTTTTATAGATGGACAGAGCGCAATTCGAAACCGATACTCCTTTGGAAATCACCTTGGGAGGAAGCATGATCTGGAATCCTTTTGCGCCTGGCACCAAAATTCGCGGAGAGGTAATGGAGGTCAAGATCCGCATCGATATCATCAAGATCCTGTTGGCCCTTGTCGGAGGCAACAAGGACCAATTGTGTGTCCTTGTTGAACGGGCCATCGAGGCTTTTTTATCTTCGGATGTCGCAATAGCAGAATTTCGAAAACGATACGGGCACCCATACTTCGGAATCGGGATCTACCCCAAGCGAGACGTGAGACGGGGCATGGGGTTTGATCGTCCCGAGGTATTTTCCAAAGGCGCTGGTCGGTCCCAACCATTGGAACAGGGGGCGAGCATGCCCCCTGTTCCGCAGCAGACAGGAACTACCGCCTTTTCTACTTATGTTTGGTGTAGCTGGAGCGGAAATGGGCTTCCGGCTGTTTCAGGTTGCGGAGCCACGTCAGCCACCCACTGAGCCTGATCGCCACCTCTCGCGACTCGGGATCTGCGTCCTCCTGCCACAGAAGAGCCAGCAGGGGTGAGGCATGATTGCACCAGGCTCGATTGAGGGCATGTTTGCGGGCTGCGGGCTCATGCATTACGTAGGCAGCTCCGACAAGCCCCTGGTAGAGGACGAAGTTTGTTTGGGCTTGGCTCGGTGTCATTACTGCCACCTGCTTTCCTGGGGAAGCTCCCGGTGCTCTTGGATCCTGCGAATCCAGACCCCATCTTCTCGGATGGCCTTCAACGCCTGGACTGCTTGAAGAAAGACGGCTGGATCCTCTTCAGGGTCCACCGTGGCCAGAAATTCCCGGATCGGCTGGCCACAAGCCTTTTCCAGCCGGAGCCAGCAGGTCTCCCTGGCCACATCGTCGTGGATGAGCGCACCCACGGCTAGGCCAAGAATCTGGAAGGATAGCAACCGATCGTTGGCTTCCTTTTGCGTCATATTTCTCCTCCTTATGGGTCCTGTGCGCGCCCGGATGGGCCACGGGCGGCAGCCGTGGCTACAGCCGTGCGGTCGGCGCGGAATCGCAGAACGCACGCCCCGAACCGGACCCGCACCGCGTAGCGGGAAGGATTCGGGCAGTGGGCTTGCGTGGCAGCGACCCGCAGGGCGCGTGGGCTGAGTGACGCGAGTTGGGCCCCCGCCCGCGTGCAGCGCGGGATGGGGCGAGCGGCAGTCAGGTCACGCGTTCCGGGACGAGACCCGAGAGCACAGGGAGGAGGAGGAAGAAATCCCAGCCAGAAGGACAATGTCTGGGAGAGAACAAGCCGAGGACAGCTAGGGCGATGGCTCCTAGGTCACACGACTCAATGGTGCTGGCCCACTGGAACTTCCAACATCGCCGAATGGCCAGCGTCGCCAAGAACCTGGATGTTCGCTACGCGAGCGACCTTCCGAGTCTCATCAGCCACAGAACCGCCGCTGTGGTGATTCTTCTGGGCATAGATGGTATCGATGCAGCCGATGGCCAGCTTCAGACGGCTTCCCTTGGCTACGCTCCGAGCCACAAAGGGGAATGCGCTGAAGTCAAGGTGCACAGGCTCGCCAGCTTTCACTAACTTCTCGGAACGCATTCCGTCTCGATACCGGGCACGAAGCACGTCTTGCCCCAGTTGGATGACACTGCCATCAGGCTTCTCCTCGAAAATCGCTGCGAAGAAGTCCGCGTCAGGGACATCCATCCTCACCCAAAGGGAGAGACGGGGGCTTCCGCAGAGCAAGGCCCCATCTGGCAGTGGCTCTGACTTGAAGACCAGCGCATGGTCCAAGAATTGCCGCCCCGTATAGATCATGGCGGCGTCCGGCTGGGTCAGCTTGCCGCCCTTGATTGGACGACGCTCCCAGGCCGCTGGCGAGAGATCCAGGGGGTCGTGAACCAGGGTTCCAAGCATGCCTAGCTCGGGTGCTTTGAGGGCCAATGCCCCTGGCTTACCTCCGCCGGGCGATCCCTTCAAATAGAGCGTCTGCGCCTCTTTCGTGAGGTCTTCCAGGCGGTCGGCATGGACCCACTTCTCGTCGCCAGCCACGTAGCATGCGACGCGTTGCTTCAGGAAATCCGGCTTGGGTCCACCTTTCAGCGTCCAGTCGTACCAGGCCTTGTGGAGGGCGTTCATATCGAGCATGGCCGCATCGCCGAAGGTGACTCCTTCGACCTCCTTCGCTGGTGTGCGTGTGCCGCCGTGATCCCAGGGACCCATCACTAGGTAGTGCTGATTCCATGCCTGCACAGTCCCCTGACTCCCGTGGTTCCGGTAGTAGGTCATGGCAGAAACCTGGTCGTCGTCGTAGTGGCCTGTGATGGTCAGAATGGGGATCGTGAGCTTCCGGTACGCCTCTGGGCTGACCAGCGTTGCCTCCCAACCCGCATCGAAGACTGGGCGGTTCAGCCAGCGCTGGAAGACGGGGGATGGGAGGCCAGCCCAGCGGTCCATCTGACGGAACGGTAATCCGCTGGTTGCAAAGGCGGCGTTGCTGGTGCTCCAGAAGGCCTCATCGTCGAGCACAACCTCCTGATTGGTACGCTGGCCGGTCAGGACCATCCACTGCGGGTTCCAAGCCGTATCCACGCCCTTGTTGGTGGGGAAATCGTAAAAGGTGTGAAGGCTGGCAGCGGGGACGATGGAGGCCAGATGAGGGGGGAACTCGCGTGCGGTCATCCACTGGGTGTAGCCAGCGTAGGAGCCGCCCCACATGGCCACCTTGCCGTTGCACCAGGGTTGTTTCGCGATCCATTCCACTAGGTCGTGGCCGTCCTTACCGTCCTGGACGGTACAGGGATCGAATACACCTTCGGAGTTGCCTCGGCCTCGGATGTCCACCGAAACGAAGACGTATCCGTTCTCCGCAAAGTAGCGCCCACGCCGGTAAGGATTCGCTGACGTGTACGGCGTGAGGCACAGGATCGCTGGCAGCGGATCCTTCTGCTCATGGGTCCGGAAGACCACGGCAGCCAAGTTCACACCATCCCGCATGGGGACCTTCACGTCCCACTGGATGGATGGGGTCTGGGCGGTGGCCATGGAGGCCACCAGGACCATCGACGTTGAGAACAGCTTTGGGCAGATCACGCGGTTTCCTCCATCAGGCTGGGATTGGCGTATGCCTTGTACACAACAGCGCCCGCAAGGAGGCATCCCACGGCCAAGGCCGTGCCCCACTCGCTGGTGACGAAGGGGGTGAATCGGTTCGGGACCACCCTCGGATCCAGCACCTGCTGGATGTAGAGGTTGTTCACGGCATGGAAAAGGACGCAGGGCCAGACAGACCCGGAGGCTTCTCGGAGCCAGGAGATGACGAAGGTCATTCCCAGCACCATAAGCGTGAAGGTCACCAGGGAGAACCAGAGCATGCCGCCGTTGTTGTAGTTGCCGAAGGCGATGGCCGGGTAGTGCCAAGCAGCCCAGATGAGGCCACTCAGGATTGCCGATTTCCTGAAGGTCATCCGCTGGCGGAGTGCTGGGTATAGGAAACCGCGCCACCCCAGTTCCTCGCCCATGCTTCGAAGGAGCCTGCCGAACAGAGGCCATCCCAGGAGGCTCCAGGAAAGGGGACGGCTCCAGTCGAAGCCGCATCCGCCCAGAATCCATGCACCGCCATAGGCCACAGTGGCGTACGCCAGGGGAAGCGAAGCGCCCCACAGGAAGTAGCGCTTTTCAGGCCATTCGAGGCTTTGCTTGATGACTCTGCGGGTACGCCCGGAGAGCCACATCAGGAGCCCCACGGCACCAGGTACCCAGCAAACTGCCACCAACCCCAAGGTTGAATCGGAGAGGGGGGCGACGCGGAAAATCGGGTAGTCGAAGACAGCGCTGAGGAGGAAGACTGCGCCCGTGAAGACCCAGATCAGTCGCCATATGGCAGAGGATTGAATGTGGTTCACAGATCCTCCCCTACTTCTCCGAGCAACTCCTCCCGCAGGAGTTTCAGGGGTAGGATTCCCGCGCCGAGGGCGGCATCGTGAAACCGCCTCAAGTCGAAGGAGGCTCCCTGCTTCTTGCGCAGATCCTCTCTCAGCTTCAGGAACTGGAGCTTCCCGATGGTGTAGGTCATGACATCGATGGGGGTCTCTGAGGCGCGTCGCACCTCCATGTCGGCCACAACGGCAGGCAGGTGTGCCTCGAATACGAACAGCGCCTGGGCCTCCTCAAGGCCCAGGCCCCGCGCATGCAGTCCTATTGCAACCATGAGCCTTGTGTCTCGAAGGATGGCGTCCTCCAACTGACCGATTCGGTGCCTCGGATCGGTGTTTCCGAACCCTTCTTCGACCATCATCTGCTCGGCATAATGGGCCCAGCCCTCAATGTAGGTTCCGCTCATGCACAGGCGTCTTGTCGTGGAGGGGACTCGGCGGAGCCAGGAGTCTGCCGCGAAATGCCCAGGGAAGGATTCGTGAACGGAGAGTGTTCCGAGCTTGCCGGGATTGAAGTAGCCCATGTACTGGTCCACCTTCTCGGCTGACCAGGAGTGGTCCGGGGAGGTCAGGTACAGGTAGGAATCTGTCCGGGCCTCGAACGGGCCAGCCGTGTTCATGCGGGCCTGACAGGTGGCCCTAAGGAACGGTGGCATCTCTACGACCTTGGGCAGCCCAGGAGTTGGCAGTGTTGCCAGATGGTGATCTTCCACGAATCGGCGTGCTTCCTGGAGATGCGCATCCATGGCGGTGAACAGTCGATCCGCCGGTGGGTGATTGCGATGCACCTCCTGGAGAACGGTCACCATGTTGATTTCTGGATGGAAAGCTTGGGTGGCCTGAGCGAGAGCAGCCTGGTTTCTTTTTAGGTCCGTCATGCCGATGTCCCAAAGCCGGTCCAAAGGTGTGTCCACACGATCAGACAGGAAGAGAGCCCTGGAGAGCAGGGCATGACCCCATGGGACATTGCCTGTCGATCGAGGCAGCAGGTTTTCCTTCAGCCAAGATTGGTAGCCCCTCAAGGCCGCGATGGCGGATGCTGTCGCCTCCTTGAATCGCTTTGCCAGCGGGCTCCGCTTCAGGCCCTTGAATGCGAGAGGAGTGTCTCGTTCTAGGAGGCCGATGAGGTCCGGGATTGAATCCTGAGCCATCTCCGTGAGCACTCTTGGAGGGGCTTTCAGGTTCCTTCGGGCATCGCTGAGCAGGCGCGAGACCTTTTCCAGCCTCTGAATGACTCGTTTCAGCCTTACCTCTTCGGGAGCGAAGTCCCGGATCACCAGATTCGTGATCCCGTCCGAAATGGTGCCGAGGTAGATGCCCGGATCCCGCTCCCATTGACGGATTTCCTCGATGTCGAGCCTTTGGCTCAGGAGGCCGTGTCGGATGAGATCGAGGTCATGTCTATCGTTGATGGATAGACAGTTTGTGTCCAATTTGTCGCATCGTGACAAAAGGTCCTGGATTCGGCTAAGGCGTTCCGTGCGCGTCTTGGTGGAGAAGTCCGCGAGACGGTCATCGTAATGGTGAAGGCCAAACCAGGTGGCCATCTCTGGCATGGACTCCAGGAAGATCTGGGCGTAGCTCTTCGCGACCCCTTGTAGCTGCATGGACGCCTTGGATTCCCTGGATGCTGGACTGGCCGCCCCGAGGTTGCTCTGAATGGAAAGTGACAAGGCGAGCCCTAGAACAGCGCCTCGGAGGCAGTCCGTCAGCATTCCTTCTCCTTAATCACGCAGGGTTTTGACCAGGGTACGCGCCTCATCCAGCTTCCGGGACATCGGAATCTTGTGGCGGAGAATGGTCTGGCTCGCGTCATAGGCTGCAACGGTGTCCATACCTGATGGCCAGGGCCCAGCAGGGGTGGCGAGTCGGTACACCTGAATGCTCCGATTAAGGATCTCTGCCAGCCGGTCGAATGGCGCAGCGGCCTTGGTCGGATCGCTACCCTTGCGGATCTGGTCGGCCACGCCAGTGAACAGTTCCTCCATCATCCGCTGCCAAGATCCGTCCAGGCCTTCGTTGTGAAGGAACTTCTCCGGCAGTTTGCCAGCATGGCCTTTGGATGCTGAAACCCGCGCCCAATCATCCCCCAGGGCCTTTCCCTCGGTGCTCAGCATGAATCCGATGCGCTCCAATTCGAGCGCCACCTTGGCGCGTGGCGCGTTTGCCGCCGATGTGGTGACCCCCTGGCTGGGTTTGCCCTCCGCCGAATCGGGGCGGCTCAGGGCTACCTCAGAACCCCTTCCCGCCGTCCTGGAAGAGGTGACAAGGACTTCGATGACCTCCTTGGCGAGACCTTCGCTGTTGTAGGTGTCAGCCTCCATCACGCCCGTATTGAAGGTGGCCTTGGTCACGCCATGCCACATCCCACGAACGAGCACCTGTGGCTGGAACATGGCCGAGCCGCCACCGAAACGGACGTTGCTCGGGAGGATCGACACCCAGATGGCGTCGATGACACCGCTAAGCTTCCCAGTGTCCCGGCTGCCGATGAAGGTGAGCTTCCCGACCAGTTCCTTGAGAGCAGCCTGATCGCGGTGACGGAAGACCACTTCATCGTCGCTGGCCATATAAAGCGACGAAAGCTTGCCCCCTTTCGGTCTCTTGGCGGCTTCGACCTCCTTAGGCGTCATCAGGAGCAGGCCCCTCTCGGCCATGGGTGCCGCGAGCAATGCCGCCAATTTTCCTCGCAACTCATCCTTGGAGTCACCACCTGCCATCCGCACCGGCTTGGTGAGGTGCAGGCGAAGGGGTGCCTCGATCTTGTCGCTCTGCACGTCCTCGGGGAATGCAGTCGACGTGAAGGGAACGCCACCGGATTGAGCGCCCTCCTTCGCTGACTTCTTCCCTTGGGCGAATGCCGGGAGTCCTGTGTGAATCAATACCCCCAAAACCACTGCCAGAGCGGTACCGAGGTAGCGCCATCCACCCACCAAGAGCTTCGATCTCATCTCGTCTCCATGTTCTAATTTAGAACATTAGAACATGACTTGTAGGGTCCATCTCCATCGAGGTGATGGTGGAGAAGACCCTTTTCAGGCCTGAGTACAGGATCCTGCTTGGAATCATTCGCCAAGCAAGGATCGAAGCCGGAGTGACTCAAGAATCCCTGGCATCGAACCTGGAGGTTCCTCGTACGACCATCGTGAAATGGGAAACCGGCCAGCAGAGGATGGACTTGTTGGAGTTCTGGACACTCTGCGAAGAACTCGGAGCGGACCCATTGGAATTGCTGGCCCGATTTCGGGACGCCTGGAAGGCTGCTCAGTAAGCTTCCCTTCGGCCACTCCAAAAGGTCCTCCACTGCGTGGGTGTAGCCGGATCCTGGAAACTCAGTTCGCGTGAAAGCCGGTTGGACCACCCCTCTCCACCCTTAAACATTCGGACGGGCATGGGGTGAGGAGGCTCTGCAAATCCTGAATGGCTGCCTTCGGGTCTAGCCATGCAGACCATTGATCAGGAGGCAGGATTGCAGGCATTCGGTGGTGAGGGAGGCCTGCGATCAGCTCGTTCGGATCAACCGTGATCACTGTTGCCGTGTCATGGACGACGCCGGTGGCTGGATCCTTCCATGCACCCCAGAGCCCCGCAAAGACGAGCAATTCACCGCTGGCCGAGAGGATGGTGCATGGCGTTCCCTTCTTCACTCCGGGTGCCTTTGGCCATTCGAACCAGGCGCTGACGGGGATCAGGCAACGTTGGTCCCGAAAGGGGTTTGCGTAGAGCCGCCCGGTCGCGAGCTTGTCGGCGCGGGCATTGAAAGTGAAGTACTGGCTGATGAAGGCACGGCTGGGGGCATTCGGGGGCAGGAAGCCCCAGAGATACCGGGAAGCGATGCGGACACCTGCACGAAGTCGCACGCCAGGAATCGGATCCGTCGGAGCGAGGTTGGGATTCGGCTCTGCCCAATCTGGGGTCTCCTCTTCAGCCCCCAGGTGCTCCAGGACAAGGCCATCCAGCCCTTTCTTCACCGCTACCCGGCCACACATGCTGCCTCCAGGGAAATGTTCCTCCCCATGAGGTGCTCCGGGCAGCCCTGTTGTGCGGGAAGAGAGGGACCAGGAAGGCTGGGAGGGGGCCTGAAACCATGCTGGCGTTTTCGTCTTTTTTTCGCCATACTTGGGTCCCCGGATCTGGGGTGTGCGGTTTCCAATGCTGGCGGTGTGGCTTCCTGAGCTTCCTTTTCAGATCGCCCGGCTTCAGGAGCCGGGCCTGTCGGGCCGTCCCCTGGGCTTCCGGAGCCCCGAGGCAGGCCGGACGCCGCGCCTCTGGATGGTTGACCGTACCGCCCGCAAGGCCGGGTTGGAGGCGGGCCTGCCGGTGGATGTCGCCCTCCACCGGGATCCCGGTCTCGTGGTCCTGGATCCCGCGCCCTCCACCTGGATGGATGCCCGCACCATCCTGGAGCGCCACCTGCTGGCCTACAGCCCCCTGGGACGCCTCGGACGCTTTGGGGAGGGGTGGGTAGACCTTCAGGGCACGGAACGCCTCCACGGGCCTGCTCTGGACGCTGCCGAGCGCCTCCGGCGGGACCTCCAGCAGGACGCCGGGTGGCTGGCCCACGGCGGGCTCAGCCGAAGCTTTTCTGCCTCCCGCCTGGCGGCCAAGGCCGAGGACCAGATCCGCCTGGTGGAAGCGGGCACGGAGGTGCCCTTCCTGGCCCCCTATCCCCTGGGGGCGCTGCCCGCCCTGGAAGCCAAGTCCCGCGACCGCCTGAGCCATTTCGGGCTCCACCGCGTCGGCCAGGTGCAGCCGATGGAAGTCCAGGCCCTGGGACGCCTCATTCCGACCCCGGAGGCCTACCTGGTGCTGCGCCAAGCCCGAGGTGAGGACCGGGACCGGCTGCCGCCCCTGGAGGTGGCGCGGGTTTCCGAGACCGTCCATCGCACAGTGGTGCCTCCGGCCCACAAGCACGACCTGCGCATCGCCTCCTGGGTCTGGGAGATCGTCTGGGGCTGGCGCTTGGATGGCCGATACCTCCACCGGCTCCATCTCGCTTGGTGGGACGTGGACGAGGCACCCCATACCCTGCATCTCGCGATGAGTGCCGAGGATCTCTGGGGCTGGTGCCAGGATCTTGAACAGCGCTTCCTGGCCGAAGCCTCGCGGCGGGTGCTGATCCAGCGCCTGGAATTGGAAGCCTGGCTTGGCCCCGCTCCAGCAACCCAGGCGCTGCTGGTAGAGGAACCTGTCCGAAAGCGCCTTGCGCTCGAAGCCACGGCGCTGCGCCTCCAGCGCCGCTTCGGGCATCCGGTCCTCCAGCGGGGGGCTTGAGCCATGGCCCTCGCCTTCGGCATCTCCGCCTATAGCCTGATGGAAGGGGTTTACCTGCCGGAGGATCTCGGAAAGCTGGCGCTGCACCTGGGTTACACGGATCTCGCCCTGGTGGACCGGGGGATGCACGGCTTTCCCCGGATGCGGGAAGCCGCCGAGAAGCTCGGGCTCCGTCTCCACGTCGGCTGCCGCCTGCCTCTGGGCGAGGGCGAGGTCTACGTCCTCCCCCTCAGCCGCGAAGGCTATGGCGCGATGAACAAGGCCCTGACTGATCGCGCCCACGGGCGCGCCTGGGCTTGGCCGAACCAGTGCAGCCTCCTGGCCGACCGCTGGGGCGTGGCCCTGGCCTTGCGGGATCAGGCCGAGGATCCCGAGCAGGTGGCGATGCTCATCGGCCTCGGCGGCTGGCAGGTCGCCCAGCGAGCCCGCAGTGAGGGCATCACCGTCGCCGGTCCCCAGGTACTGCGCTTCCTGCGCCCCGAGGGCATGGCCCTCCACAAGGTCAAACGCGCAATCGCCCTGAACACCATGCTCCAGGACCTGAAGCCCAAGGACTACTGGGAGCCGCGCCTGGCGGCACGAACCTGCCAGGTCTGGGAACAGGGGCTCTCCGAGGAGGTGAACCTCGGCACCCGGCAATTGGAGGCGCGGCTTCGCGAGTGGACCTTGCCATGGGGGCAGTGGGTGCTCCCAGATCCTCCCCACTTGGCCCCTGGCGAGGACGTGGCCGAGCGTCTCTGGGCCGAGGCTCGGGAAGGAATCAGGCGGCGCTACGGCGCTCTTCCGGATGCAAAAATTCACCGTCGCCTCGCAAGCGAGATGGACCTAATTCTGCGGAAAGGCTACGGCGGCTACTTCCTGGTCATGCAGGCCATCACGCGCAACGCCTCGCGCACCTGCGGGCGCGGGAGCGGCGCGGCCTCCCTGGTGAGCTACCTGCTGGGGATCACAAACGTGGATCCCGTGGGGGCCAACCTCATGTTCGAGCGTTTCCTCAACGAGGACCGCGAAGACCCGCCCGATCTGGACGTGGACTTCGCCTGGGACGAGCGGGACGACGTGCTGAAGTGGGTGTTCGAGAGCTTCGGGCGCGAGCACGTGGCCATGGTCGCCACCCACAACCTCTTCCAGCCCAGAGCGGCGATCCGGGAAGTAGCCAAGCTCCACTGCCGCCCGGAGAGCGAGATCGCCAGGATGTCCAAGCGCCTGCGGACCTATGGCTGGGAGGACGAGGCCGGGCTCCAGGTGAAGCTGGGGCGCACCACTCGCACCGACGCACCCCTCCCAGAACCTTGGCCGGACATCATCCAGATGGCCAGCCATCTGGTCGGACAGCCCCATCTGCTCTCGGTCCACCCCGGTGGTACGGTGATCACGCCGGGTCCCCTATGGGAACACGCGCCCTGCCAGCCTGCGCCCGCGAAGGAAGGCGTTTCGATCCTGCCCTGGGAGAAGGATGGGGTGGAAGCGTATGGCCTCGTGAAACTGGATCTCCTGGGGAACCGCTCCCTCGCCGTTGTTCGCGATGCCCTCGCGGTGCTGGATACCCGAGGGGAAGGACCGGAGCGCCGCACCTGGTTCCCCGAGCAGGACGAGGTGACCCAGGACCTGATGGCACGTGGAGACACCATCGGCGTCTTTTACGTGGAGAGCCCGGCCAGTCGCATTCTCCAGCAACGCGTGGGTCGAGGCGATTACGAGCACCTCACCATCCACAGTTCCCTGATTCGCCCAGCCGCCAACAAGTGGGTGGATGCCTATGTGTCGCGTACGCGGGGTGAGGCCTACGCACCGATCCATCCTTCTTTGGACGACCTCCTGAGCGAGAGCTACGGCGTCCTCGTCTACCAGGAGGACGTGATGCGGGTGGCCCAGGGCATGGCCGGGTTTTCCTACAAGCAGGCCGACAAGCTCCGTAAGGCGCTCGGGAAGAAGGACTACGCCGCCCGTGTGCCCGACTACAAGACCGCCTTCATGGAGGGCTGCCACGCCAACGGCATACCGGACCACGGAGCCGAGGAGGTCTGGTCGATGATCGAAACCTTCACGGGCTATTCCTTCTGCAAGCCCCATTCAGCTTCCTACGCCCGTGTGAGCTTCGAGAGCGGCTGGATCAAGGCGCATCATCCAGCACCGTTCTACGCCGCTGTAATCAACAACCAAGGCGGTTTCTATCCGGCCATCGCCTATCTCGGAGATGCCCGCCGCCACGGCGTGAGGGTGCTTGGCCCGGATGTGAACGAAAGTGACGCCGGATACGCACCCGTGGGGGACCACGCACTGCGCGTGGGGCTGAGCTGCATCAAGGGATTTCATACCGCCGACCTGAACCGCCTTTTGGAAGCCAGAGATTCTGGAGGTCGCTTCCAGGATCCCCAGGAGGTTCACACCCGCGCCAAGATCACCCCCAAGGGCATGGAACTGCTCGCCCGAGCGAGTGCCTTCGACCGCCGGGCTCCAGGCGAGGATCGGCTGCGGTTGCTGTGGTCCAGTGTGGGCCGGTTACCCAAGGGCGTCTCTCCCAGGTCCACCAACGCTGTACAGCGGGCCAACCAAGAGATGGAACTTCTGGGCATCACTCTGGAACTCCATCCGGCAGCCCTGGTGCGCGGTTTGCGACCTGCCGAGGATTATCCCCACCGGGCCAGCCAGGTGCCCCATCGCATCGGTGTGGAGTCTCGGTTCTGGGCGCTGGTTGTGGCTGAGAAGGTCGTGCTGACAAAGGAGGATTTGCCCATGCAGTTCGTGACCCTGGAGGACGAGACGGGGCTTGTGGAGGCTGTGGTCTTCCCTGACGCCTTCCGGCGTCGTGGGCAAGGATTCTCGGTTGGGGAAGTTGTCCCTTCACGAGGAGTTGGGGACCTTCAGGACGGGGTAGTGATCCTTCGCTGGGCGTAGCGAAAATTGATTAGTTTCTGCCAATTGCTAGCTCGGATATGCGCATTGACCTAGTCATAGGCATACTTGTTGTTGAATTTAATAAAATTGCGATAGTAATATTGGATTCAATTCAATGGCGTAGGGCTGTAATTGTAATTGTATCTTTTGGTTTATTCGCAGGCAGAATTCTGAAATTCGGGCAATTCATCTTGAGATTGATTAATTTCCGTTGAGTCTTCTTGTGTTATTCCGAATTCTCCTTTGAGTAATTTAAAAAATACATTATTTCTAGCAGATGCTAATTGATACATGTCTTCATACGAGTACATCTCGATCCGAATTTTTTTGAATTTTGGCTCTGCGGAAGGGTCCTTTTCGATCGCAAACTTTTCGTTGAAATAATAGGAAGATTCAAGGAAGGGTATTTTTTCTGGTGAAGAGCCACTGTTGTTTGAGTTGATTTCTTTGTATACGTCGCTTTTTCTTGCTAAAATAATCCCTGTATACATTATTTTGTCTGGATCTGTGTGCCAATTAAGCATTTTTTGGGGATCCTGATAAAATTGCGCAGCATACCTTCTTATCTGTGACACCATGCTCTCGTATTTGTCGCCAGCGTTATGTGCAACAGATGTTGATTTAAGCTCAAGAATCAAAAGTTCTCTAGTCTTTTCGGAGTCGTCTGTCCACAAGTAAATGTCTGAGGCTCCTTGGCCCCTTTTCGTGCTTTTGGCTTGAAAGGTTTCAGAAAAAATTGTAAATTTATCGTCCAATATCCAAAGATTGTGAAGGTGATTGACATTTTCAGTGTTTTTTAAGTTTTCACCTCTACGTAAGAAAAGATCGTGCACATCGTCTTCAGGCTCCTTTTTAGCTACTCCTGAATCATCGAAACGGCGAATTAGCTCCATGAATCGCTGTAGGACTCTGTTCCTGTGGTCGATATAGATGTGGAGCGACGAGTTGATTAGTTTGTTGATTTCATCGTTGTCAATTGTGGGGGATGCCCAATATGCCTTTTCAATTTTTCCTTTGATTTCAACAGCGCGATTGACGATATCTGTCTCGCCGAGGATGCGCTTGGTTTCGCATTCCTTGTCATGGTCAATAAAAATTGAAAGAGAGTGGAATTTTGCCTTTGCTGAATCAATATTTCGTTTTGTTGTTTTTCTGCATTTCTCAATTTGTGCGGCAAAATGGCTATCTAATGCTTTGTTCAGGCCATCTTGAATCATTGTAATTGTGTCATTGTTGATATGAAGTTTGTCTCCTTTCTCGTCGACATTATCGTCAAAAAAATCGGATGTTAAAATCCAATCATAGGCGTTTGGAATATCGATTTCATACTCGATCTTGGCTCCATCTAGCTCGGCACTTAGGTGTCGCGCGTAGCACCGGACCTGATTTTTGGTTTTAGGCTTATCTTGTTTCGAAACCAGCCAAGTGGTGAAGTTGGTCGGTTCAATTCCATTCCCGAGAGGGACAGAAAATGGAATTCGTTGTACATCTCTTTCAATTGATTGTTTGTTGATTGTTTTTCCGTCTCCATTGTAATTGATGGTTAGCTCGAATCCGTCGTCCTCCATGAAGAATGGGAAAAAATGCTCAACAAACCAACTTTGAAGAGTATTAACGTCTGGGTATTTTGAGAAAAATGTGTTAGCTCTTCCAATGGTATGCTGTCGGTCGATTGTAATTTGCAGGGATGTTCCAACTTCAGTTTCATCGGTTGGGTAACATTCAAATGCCACAAGATCAAAGAGTGTTGTTGTAGCTTCTGGATAATCGAATTCTCTCTTTTGTGTATTTCCTGTTTTATCAACGTAAATGGATGAGTATGTCGCCCTATCTGAGAAATAAACTATTGCCAATCGCCCTTGGCCTTGTGGATGAAAATGTAATTTGTCTTTTTCGGTATTTTTGGAATCAAGGTGGGTAAAGTGATGACGATTCAACTCTGTGAATCCATCACCATTATCAGTAATTGTTAACAAAATTGATGATTCGCTATGGTCTACTGAAAAACCAACCCTTGGGGTATATTCTTCGTGTTGTCTAATTCGTTTGCGAATAATGACGGCGTGAATGGCGTTGGAGACTACTTCTCGAATTAGGTAGCCGAATTTTTCACGTGAATTTTTATATACCTTTTCAGCTCGATAGCGGACATTGGATGCCTGTTCCATTTTGCCATTTCTCCATTCATATCTTGTGCCAAAGGGTTGTATCAAGAGCCGGTAACCCTTTTTGAATTGTGTGGACGAGATAGGGAGATACCGGATATGTGCACATCATATCTGAAGGTTGATAGTCGTGCTGAGAAGAGGCGTGTCTCCTCTCAAATTGGCTCACGGGTCACACAAATAGTCACAAACGCCATCTTCAGTTGGACCCAGGCTCGCGCTGGCGGGCCAATCCCATCCGGAGAATCCGAGGAAGACGAGGATCCTCCAAATTGTGCTGCGGAACACTCCCAAAGGGCTCCATAAGCTGAGGAGCGCTCATTTCTGTGGGTGGATGCTCTCTGAGAAGGCGCGCTTCGATTTCAGCCTCAATGAGGCTCTCCAGGAGGGACGGGCGAGAGGTGTTTGGGGGCTTCAGCATTTTGGGTTACCCCTTGAATATGCAGACCGGAATTTCTTGGTTGCCTAAGTTTCTCCCCTGATGTCTCTCCCGAGAAGCAATAGATGAGGCTTCAGTCGGGTGTTGGCTGGACTGATTCCAGTCTGAGGCGTGCAACGGATGGTTCTGCCTGTACTCTCCGTCCGAGCCTTCGGTCGGCAGGGGAGGGAGGTGCTCTGGGTGCTGACCAGGGCAATAGAGTTCATTCGTTCAACCGGACATTTTTGCGAACCAGTGCGAACCGAAACCTGACCTCCGATGAATTCCATTGAACTTACGTGCACGGAAAGAACGGAGATGGCACAACTGATCGAAGATGAACAGAGTGTTATCTTTAATCAAATCACCAAAAAAGCGCGATTTTGCCCCAATTCTGGACTGGGCTGTTCGATATTGATCATGTCGAGCAGCTCGCGGACCTGGCCGAGGAAGGGGCGCCCCTTTGGGGGCTCTGCATGGGGGGGGCCCACGGGCTTCGAAGGGGCTGGAAGGGATGGGGCGTTGTCGGGTTCCATCTCGGACGGGGCTCCTGCACGCCTCCCATTCTTGCGCAGCGGGGCGCCTGGCGCATGGCGCGAGCCAGGCACCGACGGGATTGCCGCGATTTCGGACACGGCACGGAGCGCCGTCAGATACCCCGAATGAAGTGGTATTTGTTCAAGGCCAATCACGGTACGGTGAAGCACAAGAAGATCGCCAAATGGATCGTGGACCAGATCGCCCAGGATTTCCCCGTGACCGCCTTTGCATCCGAAAAGGAAGCTTATGATTAAACGTGTGCTGGGATGGTTGAAACGGCAGCAGGTCTTTCTGCGTCTGGGGGCAGTCCTCCTGATGCTGGGAGCAGTCGGGGCCTTCATCCAGGTCTTCGGGGGCCTTCGACCCCAGCGATACGATCTCTGCGTACCCCTGGAGGAACTGCTTCCAAAGCCGTTTGACCCATGGACAAGTCGCGTTTCCGTGGACGGCTCGCGGGTCTGGATCATCTACCAGACCCGGAACCAGGAAACCCGGATCCTTCGCTGCGACCGGAAGACCCGCACCGTGGTCCGGGATGAACGACCCCTTGCGGCGATCGAGGCCGAGGCCGGGCGAGGGGGGTGTCTAGACTATTCTAATTTGTTGCCCTTAGGGGAACCCCGGCTCTTGGCCTCCATTTCCGGCCTACCCTATTTCAGGGTAGTTATCCTGCCAAACTATTTTACTCCGGACCCCGTCAGCGTGTTCCTCCTGAGGACGGTGAACGGAAGGATCCGGTGGAACCTGGCCCTTAAAGGCGGGGATGTAACGGTTGCCACCCAGTTCGCCTGGGGCGTGCCTGTCGCTTTGGACCGTCCCCTGCGAACCTACGATATTGCCTCGAACGCCGACGGAAGCGTCGTCTCCGTCTGGGATGCCAAAGCTGGGCGGGTCTATCTGCTCTTCAACGACCAGGACTACAGGAAATGACCCACATGATGAATGTAATGGAAGGAAGCGTGGGGATGGCCCGTGCGCTATTGCATAGCGTGACTGGACAGCTCAGGACGGTTTTCGACGGCCATGCCCTTGCGGGTGCATCGCCGCACATGCCAGGATGGGGCATCCGATGGAGGAGCGGTCCCCATCAGTAGCAGCGGCGAGGGTGATGAGCCCTGTGACCCGATGTGAAAGGGGAGGATCGCCGAAGGACCTGCGAACACTCATCGGTGCGCAGATCCTGGACGTCCGGGCTAAATCCCGGCGGCTGTCTCCGCCTTCCCGCCCCGGGGGGCCAAAGGGGAGGCCCCGGGGGGGGTTTGCGAGTTTTCTTTCGGGGGGCCATCTGGTAGCAGGGGCGCCGCGGACCACGAAACGACCCCTGACCGCAGAACCCGGTTGGCCGACCGGCTCCTGGTGTTGTGCGCCCTGGATTCCAGCTCCGGCCGGGAGGAGGCCCTGCTGCCAGGCCTGGTGCCGCTCCTGACGTCGCTGGGGGCGCGGGTCCACCTGCAGGAGGTGGCGCCGGGGCGCAGCAATGTGCTGGCGCTGTGGGGGCGTCCCCGGGTGCTCTTCTCCACCCACCTCGACACGGTGCCGCCCTTCGTCGCGCCGATGCTCGCGGGGGCCTGGCTGCATGGGCGCGGCGCTTGCGACGCCAAGGGGCAGATCGTGGCCCAGCTGGGGGCGGTAGCCGAACTGCTGGACGCGGGTGTCCGCGACGTGGCCTGGCTGGGGGTCGTGGGCGAGGAGACCGACAGCCTCGGCGCCCGGGCTGCCCTCGACCTGGCCCCGCGGCTCCGGGCCTGCGAGGCCGTGGTGTGCGGAGAACCCACCGACGGAAAGCTGGCCACGGGCCAGCGCGGCATCCAGCACCACCTGCTGCGCTGCCGGGGGAGGGCCGCCCACTCGAGCCGGCCCGAGGATGGACATTCCGCCCTCTGGCCCCTGATGGCGTGGCTGGAGCGGCTGCGGCAGCGTCCTGCCGCCGAGGATCGGGAGCTGGGTTCCGATTCCTGGAACCTCGGTCGCCTGGAGGGCGGCCAGGCGCCGAACGTGGTGCCGGACTTCGCGGAAGCGCACCTCTTTGCCAGGACTGTTCCCCAGTCGCGCCTTGCCGCGGACATCCAGGTGCTCATGCCTCCCGAGGGGGAGGCGGAGCTCCTTCTGTCCGAGCCCCACGACCGCTATCCGCGGCTGGAAGGCTTCACGCACGCGCCGGTGCCCTTCGGATCGGATGCGCCCTGCCTGCGGAACCTCGCCCGGAAAGGTACCGTGGTGCTGGCGGGCCCGGGCTCCATCCGCTGGGCCCACGGCCCGGACGAGCGCATCGGCCTGGATGAGCTGGATGCCGGCGTGGACTTGAATCTCCGCCTGGCGAAGCACCTGCTGCGCATGGGGCGGGACGCCATCGAGGAGCAGCCCGCGAAACGTGGGCCGGTGCGCCAACCCGGCGCATCGGCCTGAGCCCGTTCCAGTCACCCCTTTTCGGTTTCCGTTTCAACCTTTCCTGGAGCTCCAGACATGTCTTCCCGCATCCCAGTCACCATCCTGGGTGCCACCGGCCTGGTCGGACAACGCTTCGTCCGCCGCCTGGCATCCCATCCCGCCTTCGAAATCCGGCACCTGGCAGCCAGTGCCCGCAGCCTCGGCAAGCCCTATGGGGACGCCTGCCACTGGCACCTGGATGGACCATCCCACGCGGGGCGCTCCGCGCAGCTGATCGAGGCCTGCGATCCCGACTGTACGGCCGCGCCGGTGGTCTTCAGCGCCCTCGACGCGGACGTCGCCCGGGAGCTCGAGCCCGCCTTCGCCCGGAGGGGCTGCCTGGTCTTCTCGAACGCCAGCGCCTTCCGGCTGGAGCCGGACGTGCCCCTGCTCGTGCCGGAGGTGAACCCGGCGCACCTCGGGCTTCTTGGATGGCAGCAGGCGCGCCGCGGCTGGGCGGGCGGCATCCTGACGAACCCCAACTGCACGACCACCATGCTGGTCATGGCCCTGGCTCCCCTGCACCAGGCCTTCGGCGTGGAGGCGGTGCTGATGAGCTCCATGCAGGCGGTCTCGGGTGCGGGCTACCCCGGCGTGTCAAGCCTGGACCTCCTGGGGAATGTCATTCCCTTCATCCCCGGGGAGGAGCAGAAGGTGGAGACGGAGGCGCCGAAGCTCCTGGGCACCCTCGGGGCCGGTGGCGTGGAGGCGGCCGGCATGGCCGTGTCCGCGCTATGCCACCGCGTGCCCGTCCTGGAGGGACACACGGTGGCGGTCAGCGTTCGGCTGAAGGGAGATCCCTTGCCGGAAGCGGTGATGGCGGCCCTGGAGGCCTGGGCCCCCGAGCCCCAGCGCCTGGGCCTGCCGAGCGCGCCCGAGCGCTCCATCCGGCTGCACCGCGCCGAGGATCGGCCCCAGGTGCGCCGGGACGTGGAGCGGGACGGCGGCATGTCGGTGCACGTGGGGCGGGTGCGCCGCTGTCCCATCCTCGGGATCAAGTTCACCCTGCTCGGCCACAACACGGAGCGGGGCGCGGCAGGGGGCTCGCTCTTGAATGCCGAACTGGCGCTGGCTTCGGGGGTGATCCGATGAGCCTCGTGATGAAGTTCGGCGGCTCCTCCGTGGCCGACGCCGCAGGCCTCCGCCGCGTCGCGGCGCTCGTCCGGGCCGAGCTGGGTCTCGGGAGACGCCCCCTGGTGGTGCTCTCCGCCATGGGCAAGACCACCAACGCACTCTTCGAGGCCGCGCGCCTGGCCGAGTCCGGGGACCTCGCGGGAGCCCTTCGCATGGCGGCGGAGCTCTTCGAACGACACCAGGGCGCGGCCGCGAAAAGCCTGGAGGACGGACTTCCCGAAGGCCTGGCCTCGGACCTGGCACGGCTCCGGGAGGAGCTTGAGCTGCTCCTGCGCGGCGTGGCGCTGCTGCGGGAGCGCAGCCCCCGCAGCCAGGACGCCATCGCCGCCTTCGGAGAGCGCCTCTCCACGCGCCTCTTCTCGGAAATGACGGGGCTGCCCCTGGTGGATGCCCGGTCCGTCCTTCGCACCGATGCCGGCTTCGGCGAAGCGCAGCCTGACCAGGAGGCCATCCGCGCCGCCGTGGCGCGGAACGTGGCTCCGCTGCTGGAGGCCTGTGGCGGTGCGGTCATCCAGGGCTACATCGGCGCCACGGAGGACGGTCTGACGACCACCCTCGGCCGGGGGGGCAGCGACTATTCCGCGGCGCTCCTCGGAGCGGCTCTGGGGGCCGAGGAGGTCCAGATCTGGACCGACGTGGAGGGCGTGCTGCCCTGCGATCCCCGTGTCGTGCCCGGGGCCCGGAGCGTGGAGGCCCTGAGCTTCGCAGAGGCCGCGGAGCTGGCCGCCTTCGGTGCCAAGGTGCTCCACCCCGCGACCATCCATCCCGCACTGGAGGCGGGCATCCCGGTCACCGTGCGCGCCACCGAGCGCCCGGAGGGTGGCTTCACCACGATCTCCCCCGACGCGCGCTCGGGCTGCACGGTGACAGCCATGGCCAGCCGAGGCCCGGTGACGCTGCTGACGGTCGGTTCTTCGCGCATGCTCCACCAGGCCGGCTTCCTGGCGCGCCTTTCCGACGTGTTCCGGCGGCATCGCGTGAGCGTGGACCTGGTGGCCACGGCGGAGGTGAGCGTGTCCCTCACCCTGGAGGCCGACGCGCCCCTGGCCGCCCTGGTGGAGGAGCTTTCCGCCTTCGCCTGCGTGGATGTCTCCCTGGACCGGGCCATCGTCGCCCTGGTGGGGGAGCGCCTGCGGGAGACGCCGGGCGTGGCCGGCCGCATCTTCACGGCCCTGGGTGACCTCAACGTGGAACTCATCAGCATGGGCGCCAACGAGATCAACCTAAGCCTCGTGCTGCCCCAGGCCCAGGCCGACGAAGCCCTGCGGCGCCTCCATCGCGCCCTCATGGAGGAGGAGGTCCCATGCGCCTAGGACTCTTCGGAAGGGGGCGTCTCGGGAGCGCCGTGCTCGAACGGGCGGCGAATCTTCCCGGGCTCGAGGTCGCGTGGGCCCTCGAGCTGGGCGAAGAGCCCGGGGGCCCCGTGGACGTGGCGCTGGACGTCTCCGCCGCCGACGCCGCGGAGGCCCATTTCGCCTGGGCGCTGGAGCGGGGGACGGACCTGGTGATCGGGACGACGGGCTGGACCCTGGAGCCCCGGGAACTGGAGCGCCGCCTCGATGGAAGGATCGGCCTGCTGGTCGCCTCGAACTTCTCCCTCACCGTGGCCTTCATGGCCCGGGTCGCCGAGGCCATGGGCCGCTTTGCCGCCCTGGACCCCGCGCGCGACCCCTACGTTTTCGAGCACCACCACCGTCTGAAGGCCGACGCCCCCTCGGGCACCGCGCTGACCCTTGCCCGGGCCGTGATGCGCGGCTGTCCCCGCAAGCGGTCCTGGGCGCTCGGGTCCGCCCGCCCCGAGCAGCTCAGCCTCGGCATCCTGAGGGCGGGGAGCGCCTTTGGCGTCCACCGGGTGGGCCTCGATGCCCCCGCCGAGACCCTCGAGATCACCCACAGCGCCCGCTCAAGGGCCCCCTTCGCGGAGGGCGCCCTCGAGGCCTGCCGCTGGATCCGCGGCCGCAAGGGGCTGTTCACCATGCACGACCTCGCCTCCGATCTGCTCGATCCCCTCTTCACCTTTGGAGAACGGCCATGATGCCTTCCTTTGCTGGTCTTTCCGTGGCCCTGGCCACGCCCTTTCGCCCCGACGGGGGCATCGATTTGCCCGCCTTCCGCGGCCTGGTGCGGCACGTGGTGGCAGGGGGGGCCGACGTGCTCGTGGCGCTCGGCACCACGGGCGAGGCTCCCTCCCTCACGGACCTCGAGCGCGATTCCCTCGTGTCCGCCTGCCTGGAGGAGGCCTCCGGGCGCCCCGTGGTGGTGGGCACCGGCTCCAACGCCACGCGCCATGCCGTGGCCTGGACCCGTCGCGCCCAGGAACTGGGCGCCCAGGGGGCCCTGGTGGTGACGCCCTACTACAACAAGCCCACGCCGAAGGGCCTGCTGGCCCACTACGAGGCCGTGGCGGAATCCGCGCCGGGGCTGCCCCTCATCGCCTACAACGTGCCGGGGCGCACCGGGCAGAACCTGGCCCCCTCCACCCTGGCCCGCCTCTGGGACAACCCCCAGGTGGTGGCCCTCAAGGAGTCGAGCGGGAACCTGGCCCAGATGGGCGAGATCGTTCGCACCCTGCCCGCGGGCAAGCTCCTGTTGGCCGGGGACGACAACCTGGCCCTGCCGGCCCTGGCCCTGGGCGCCCACGGGCTGGTGTCCGTCCTCGCCAACGTGATGCCCGAGGCCACGAAGGCCCTGGTGGAGGCCTGCCTCCGGGGGGACCTGGCGGAGGCCCGGGCATGGCACGTTCGCCTGCTTCCCCTCATGGACGCCCTCTTCGCGGAGAGCAATCCGGTGCCCGTGAAGGCTGCCCTCGCTCTGGTCGGCCTGTGTGGCGCGGCGCCGCGCCTGCCTTTGGCTCCGGCAGAACCCCCCACGGTGGCGCGGCTCCGGGAGGCCATCTCCTTTGCGGAGGAGGGGTGCGCGCGATGAATCCGGTGGACCTGCAGCCGTTCTTCGAAAGGCCCGAAGCGGTTCGCCGGGGCGACCCGGCGGCCGAGGAGGCCTACGCATCCCTTCTCCACGCCTTGGAATCCGGCGAGCTGCGCGCCGCGGTGCGAGGGGAGGACGGCCTCTGGCGCGCCCTCGCCTGGGTGAAGGACGCCATCCTCGCCGGCTTCCGCCATGCCCCGCTGGCGGAGATGGAAGGACCCGGCTTCCCCTGTTTCGACAAGACGGCCTTCCCGCCGCGGCGCTTCGTCCTGGAGGACAGGGTCCGCCTCGTGCCGGGCGGAAGCGCCGTGCGCCGCGGGGCTTGCGTGTCCCCAGGCGCGGTGGTGATGCCCCCCGCCTACATCAACGTGGGCGCCTTCGTTGGGCCGGACACGCTGGTGGACAGCCACGCCCTGGTGGGCAGCTGCGCCCAGATCGGTGCGCGGGTACACCTTTCCGCGGGAGCCCAAGTGGGCGGCGTGCTGGAACCTGCCGGGGCCCTGCCCGTCGTGGTGGAGGACGATGCCTTCGTGGGTGGGCTCGTGGGCCTCTTCGAGGGGGTGGTCGTGCGCGAGCGGGCGGTGCTGGCCTCGGGCGTCATCCTCACCGCGTCGACCCTGATCCTGGACCTCGTGCACGGCTGCGAGCGGAGGGGGGAGGTCCCCGCCGGGGCCGTGGTGGTGCCGGGCAGCCGCCCGGCCTCGGGAGCCTTTGCCGCGGCCCGGGGCCTGCACCTGGCCACGCCGGTGATCGTGAAGTACCGGGATGCCCGTACCGATGCCGCCACGGCCCTGGAGGCTTCCCTGCGTGCGTCTGGGGAGGTCCGGTGAGGCCCGCGCGAAGGATCGGGGAGCTGCGCCCGAGCCCGATCCGCCTCCTCAGCGAAGGGGCCTCCCCGGAGGCCATGCCCCTGGGCCTCGGAGAGCCCTCCTGGGAGCTTCCGGCGGCCGCCCGCCGCGCCCTGGCCGCGTCCCGCGGGGCCTGCGGCTACGGCCCCAACGCGGGACTTCCGGACCTGCGGCGGGCCATCGCGGAGCGCCACGGGGTGCGGGATGAGGAAGTGCTCGTCACGGCGGGGGCGGAGGGGGCCCTCTACAGCCTGTTCCAGGCCTGGCTGGACCCCGGCGACCAGGTGCTGGTGCCTGATCCCGGCTACCCGGCCTACCGCGCCCTGGCCCGCCTCGCAGAGGCCGAGGCGGTGCCCTACGCCCTGGATGCCGCCCACGGATGGCGCCTGGATGCGGTCGCTTTCGAGAGGGCCCTGGAGGCCCATCCGGCGGCCAGGGTGGCCGTGCTGAACCATCCCTCCAATCCCACCGGAGGGGGAGCCTCGCGGGAGGCGCTGGCGGCGGTGGCGCGGGTCTGCGAGGCGAGGGGGATCCTCCTCGTCTCCGACGAGGTCTACCGGGAGCTGCACTTCGGCCAAGCCGTGCCGAGCCTGCGGGAGCTGAGCCCTTCGGGCGTGGTGCTTGAATCGGTCAGCAAGGGCTGGGCTGCACCGGGGCTGCGGGTGGGCTGGGCCGTGGGCGACCCCCGCTGGCTCGCGCCGGCCCGCACCGTGCATGCCTTTGCCGTCACGGCGGCCCCGGAGCCCTGCCAGCGGGCGGCGCTGGCCCTCCTGGAGGATGCGCCCTCCATCCTGGAGGCCTCGCGCCGGGAACTGGCGTGCCGGTGGGAGGCCCTGGACGAGGCCTGCCGGCACCACCTCGGGGCCTGCCCCTCGCGGCCGGACGGATCCTTCTACCACTGGATGCCCCTGCCAGCCGGGGCGGGGGAGGATCCCCTCGCCTTCTGCGTGAGGCTGCGGGACGAGGCGGGCGTGGTGCTGGTGCCCGGCTTCACGTTCGGCGAGGCCGGGCGGGGGCACCTGCGCCTCAGCTTCGGCGCCACCCCCGGCCAGGTTGCCGAGGGCGTGCGGCGCCTGGCCCCCTTCTGGAGGATGGCATGACGCTCTTCGCCTTTTCCCCTGCGGAGTGCCTGGATCTGGCCCGGTGGGAGGGAACGCCCCTCTTCGCCTACCGCCGGAGTTGTGCCGGGGCGGCCTACGCCCGGCTCCGGGCGGCCCTTCCGGACCGCGTGCGCGTGGCCTATGCCGTGAAGGCGAACCCCCATCCCGCATTGCTCCAGACGTTTGCGGCCCTCGGCGCCAGCTTCGACTGCGCCTCCGGTGGCGAGCTGGACCGCGTGGCCCGGCTCCAGATGCCCCCGGGGCGCCTGTTCTACGCGGGACCGGGCAAGCGCCAGGACGAACTGGCCCAGGCCCTGGCCATGGGCGTGCGGATCCAGGCAGAGGGCTGGGAGGACCTCGCGCGCCTGGAGGCGCTGGCGTCATCTCCCGTGGCGGTGAACCTCCGCGTGCACCCCTCCGGCGGCATCGAGGAGGAACGCCCCATCCTCGGGGGGACGGGGCCTTCGGCCTTCGGTGTGGACGAGGAGGACGTACCGGACCTTCTGGACCGGGCGCGCTCCCTTTGCCGCGTGCGCATCGAGGGGATCCACGTCTTTGCCGCCAGCAACCAGCGCTCGGCGGAGCGGCTGCTGGGGACCCACGCCCGTGTGCTGGCCCTGGCGCGGGGGCTGTCTGAACGCTTCGGCCTGGACCTGGCGCAGGTGGACCTGGGGGGTGGCCTGGGCGTGCCCTATGCCCCGGGCCAGCCCGAGCTGGATGTGGAGCGCCTCGGCCGGGGACTGGGCGACCTGCTGGAGGCCCATGCCTGGTTCCGGGGCGAGCTCGTCCTGGAACCCGGACGCTTCCTGGCGGCCGGCTGCGGGGTTTACCTGGCGCGGGTGCTGCGGGTTAAGGAGAGCCGCGGCGTCCGCTTCGTCATCCTGGAGGGCGGCATCCACCACCTGTTGCGCCCCCTGCTCACGGGGGAGCCCTTTCCCGTCGCGGCCCCGGGAGGCTCCGGCCCGGAGCGCCCCGCAACCCTCGCCGGCCCCCTCTGCACGAGCCTGGACCGCCTGGGCGACGTGCTGCTGCCCGAGGTGGCGCCGGGACAGCTCCTGGCCTTCGGGATGACAGGGGCCTACGGATTCACCGAAGCCATGGCGCCCTTCCTCAGCCATCCTCCGGCGAAGGAGTGCTGCGTGTCCTGAGGCGCGTCAGCACCCGGGTGGCGCGACGGGCTGTCCTGGAACGCAGGGAAAGGTCTCCCCGTCTTGCCGTGACGCCGATTTTGGAGCGTGCAGTCGGTCCCGAACACCCAGAACCAAATGGTTTCGTCACGATGGCGCGGCTCCGCTCTGGAAGGCGCGCATCCGCGCCACCCAGGCTTCGGCCCAGCCCGGGTTCGCGCCGAAGTGCAGGTGGGCGTAGGTGGCCAGCAGGGCGCCCTCGGCGTGGCCTTCGTCGGCCCCCTGGCCGTGCAGATCCTCCGCCCGCCAGGCGGGGCAGGGGAGGGCGTCCTCCCGCACGCTGTGGTGGAACTCGTGGGCCCGGCCCTCGGCGCCCCCGGGCGCCAGCAGGCCGTCCCCCAGCGCGCGCAGGCGCTTGTAGCCGAAGGCCTGCAGGCGCCCGGTCATGCGGAAGCGGCCCGGGATCACCCCGGCCATGGCGTGCGTGCGGCCCTCCAGGTCCACGAGGCGCTCTCCGAGGGCCATGTAGCCGCCGCACTCCGCGAGGATGGGCATCCCGCGCGCGTGGGCCGCGCGCAGCCCCGCGTGGAGCTCCCCGTTGCGGGAGAAGGCCTCGGCGTGGAGTTCCGGGTACCCGCCGGGCAGGTACAAGCCTGCGACCCCTTCGGGCAGACGCTCCCTCAGGGGCGAGAAGGGCACCCAGCGCACGCCGAGGCGCTCCAGGCGGTCCAGGGTGTCGGCGTACGTGAAGGTGAAGGCCTCGTCGCGGCCGAGGGCCACGCGCACGGGTTCCTGCGCGGGTGCGCGGGCGGGAAGGGTCGGAAGTCCATGGAGGGGCTGCGCCACCCGGGCCAGGGCTGCGAGGTCCACGGTCTCCGCGAGCCCTTCGGCCAGGCGGTCCAGGGCTTCCTCCAGGCCCGGCAGCTCGTGGGGCTGGTGGATGCCCAGGTGGCGCTCGGGCAGCCTCCAGTCGGGGCGCTTGGGCACCCACCCAAGCACGGGCACGCCCGCGTGGGCCGCGATGGCCGCCCCCTGGAGCTCCGCGTGGCGCGGTCCGCCCAGGCGGTTGAGGATCACCCCCGCGAGGGGCAGCTCCGGCCACAGGCGGGCGTGGCCCAGCACCGTGGCGGCCACGCTGCCCCCTGAGCCGCCGCCGTCCACCACCAGCACCACCGGCAGGCCCAGGCGCCGGGCCAGGTCGGCGCCGGAGCCCGCGAAGCTCACCGGATCCGCGCCGTCGAAGAGGCCCATGACGCCCTCCACCAGGGCCAGCTCCGCGCCCGCCGCGCCCCGGGCGACGCTCCCGCGCTGGTCCTCCGCGCCCTGGAAGAAGAGGTCCAGGTTCCAGGACGCGCGCCCTGCGGGCACCGCGTGGAGCATGGGGTCCAGGTAGTCGGGGCCGGCCTTGAAGGGCGCGATGGCGCGGCCCCTGAGACGGAAGGCCCGCAGCAGCCCGGCCGCCAGGGTGCTCTTGCCGCAGCCCGAATGGGTGCCGGCCAGGAGGAAGGCGCGCGTCGACATGGGTCCAGTCTGCCAGTGGAGCTCAGGTATCCCGCAAGACCGGGTTTCCATCTGTCCCGGCTTCCAGGACCCACCGCCGGCAGGTGAGGCGGTCCAGGAGGCGCGCGTCGTGGCTGGCCAGGAGGAGGGCGCCCTCGTAGGCCACCAGGGCCTCCTCCAGGGCGACCACGGAAGGCAGGTCCAGGTGGTTCGTGGGCTCGTCCATGACCACCAGGCATGGCGCCTGCTGCAGCGCCCGAGCAAGCAGCATCTTCCTCGCTTCGCCAGGGCTGGGGCGTCGACTTCGGAGCAGCCTAGCCGGGTCCGAGCCGAGACGGCGGACCAGGGCCATGACGCCCCCGAGGGCTTCCCCGGGCAGCTCCCGCAGCTCCTCCAGAAGACGCACGCCATCCTGGGCATGCAGCTCTTGGGGCAGGTACGCCGCCAGCCCCGCAGGGAGGATGGAGGCTGCCATCAAGGCCCGGATCAGGGTGCTCTTCCCCGCACCATTCGGTCCCGAGATCCCCACGCGTTCGCCGGGGCGTAGCACCAGTGCCGGCACCTCCAGGGTCCGCACCGGCCCGAGGGCCAGGGTCCCGCCCGGATGGGCCAGCAGCTGGGGGCGTGGGGATGGACGCGCCTCCAGGCGCACGCCCATCTCGAAGGTGCGTGAGACCACGGCCTGCCGCTGGCGCGCACGCACCTGCGCGAGGCGACCCTCCAGCTGGCGAAGACTGGCCCCGCTCTTCCCATCCATGACGCGCGCGGCGTCGATGCGTGCCCGGCCATCGTGGTCGCCTGGGGCGAGCCCCCGCTTGGATCGGGTGCGCTCGGCGATGGCCGCGTGATCCCGCCGCCGGACCTGTTCCGCCTCCAGGGCCCGGCGCTCGCGGTCCAGGACCTCCCGTACGCGGAGATGGGCCTTGGCCTGTCGCTGGAGTTCTCTCTCGCCCTCGGAATAACCCACGGGCAGCAGAGTGCCCCGGCCCGACTCCAGGAAGAGGCAGCGGGCGCAGAGGGCATCCAGGAGTTCCCGGTCGTGACTCACAAGCAGCCCGATCCCCTGGAACGCCGCCAGGGCCTCGCGCACCATGGCGGTGGTGGGAAGGTCCACGTGGTTCGTGGGCTCGTCCACCGCGAGCAGGGGCGGATTGCGCCAGAGTGCCACCGCCAATTGGAGGCGTTTGCGCTCGCCATGACTGAGGGTCTCCCACCTCCGGCCCCAGTCCTCCTCGATGCCTAGGCGGTGCCGCCAGGCCCACGCGTCGGCCCCATCACCAGCCAGGAAGGCCATCGTGCCCTCGGGCGGATCATCCATCCTCTGCGCGCACACGAGGCCGCCTCCGCCCAGGATTCGCCCGGCGTCTGGGACCAGCAGGCCCGCGGCCAGGTGGAGGCAGGTGGTCTTGCCGGCGCCATTAGCGCCCACGACCCCGGTCCACCCTGGTGGCAGGGAGAAGGCAAGGCCTCGCAGCACGGGGTCCGCGGTCCCCGGATACGTGAATCCTACGCCAGAGAAATGGAGCTGGGTCCTGCTCACGGGACCTCCGGAAAGGGGTCCGCATGGGTGCGCAAGGACAGGCCGTCCGCTCGGCTCAAGCCGCGGAAAGGCAACCCTGGACCGATGCGGACGCGTGACGACGAACGCGTCTTCCCAGTCCGGTCACTTGCGCATGGGCGTGCCTCCCAAGACCACCGGAATCCCCCGGCGACCAGGCCTCAGTGTATCATCACCGACCCACCGCCGCCAGGATGCGCGCGAAGGCGTCCCCCCTCAGGCTGCGCGCCAGGTGCTCGGCCCAGCGGGCGATGCGCTGCTCCAGGGGATCGGCGGCCCGCACGGGCTGCTCCGCGAAACCCCGATCCTTGCGCACCCGGTTGAGGAAGGCGGCGCGCCACGGATCGCAGGCCAGCAGGCCGTGGAGGTAGGCGCCGCAGGCACGGTCCCCCGCCCAACCCAGCTCCGCGCCGCCCTCCGCCAGGGCGGCGCCGCCCGGACCCGCCAGCCGCGGGCGCCCGTGGTGGATCTCGTAGCCGGTCAGGGGGTGTCCCGCCTCGGGCCAGGGCGGGCGGGGCGCCGCCTCCCGCGTGACCTTCTCGGGAAGGAACGCGGTGGCGGTGGGCAGGAGCCCCAGGCCCGGGAAGGCCTCAGGCCCGCCCTCGCCGCGGTGGGGATCCGACAGGGACTGTCCCATCATCTGGTAGCCGCCGCAGACGCCGAGCACCCAGGCGCCCGCGGCATGGGCTGCGCGGATGGCCTCGGCCATGCCGGAGGCGGTGAGCTGCACCAGATCGCCCACCGTGGCCTTGGAGCCCGGCAGCACCAGCAGGTCCATCCCCCGGGCGAGCACAGGATCCGTCACCCAGGTCAGGTGCAGGTCCGGCTCCGCCAGCAGGGGCGCGAGGTCCTCGGTGTTGCTCACGCGGGGGTACAGCACCGCGCCCACCCTCAGCTTGCCCAGAGGCGCGGCCTGGTCCACGGGGATGCGGAAGGGGCGGTCCTCCTCGTCCAGGCCGTGCTCCAGGTGCGGCACCAGCGCCAGCACGGGCAGGCCCGCGCGGGCCTCCAGCTCGCGGATGCCGTCCTCGAAGAGCTCCGGGTCGCCCCGGAAGCGGTTCACCACGAGGCCGAGCACCCGCGCCCGGTCCTCCCGCGGCATCAGGTCCAGGGTGCCCAGGAGCTGGGCGAAGATGCCGCCCCGGTCGATGTCCCCCACGAGCACGATGCCCGCGTCCGCGTGGCGCGCGGGCGCGAGGTTCACGAAGTCCCGCGCCATGAGGTTCAGCTCCACGGGGCTGCCCGCGCCCTCCAGGACCACGACCCCGTGCCTCCGCCTCAGCCGGTCCAGCGCGTCCAGCGCCACGTCCCGGTAGGGCTTTCGGTCGCGGAAATACGCCCGCGCCTCCTGCACGCCCAGGGCCTTGCCCAGCACCACGACCTGCGCGCCGGTGTGGGTGAGGGGCTTGAGCAACACGGGCCCCATGTCCACGTGGGGCGCCTTGCGGCACGCCGCGGCCTGGAGCACCTGGGCCCTCGGCATCTCCAGGCCTTCGGGCGTCACGCCCGCCTGGTTGGCCATGTTCTGGGCCTTGAAGGGCACCACGTCGAACCCGGCGTCCGCCAGCAGGCGGCAGAGCCCCGCCGTCACCAGGCTCTTGCCCACGTCGGAGGCGGTGCCGAGCACCGCGAGGGCGCGGCTCACGGACGGCTCCCCGCGGGCTTCAGGGGCAGGGGGCAGCCCGCCACGCAGAGCCAGGCCTCGTCCGCCGCGGCTGCGGTGGCCTGGCCCAGCCAGCCCGCCAGGTCCCGGTACCGGCGCAGGAGGGGATCCGGCGGCACAGGGCTCCAGCCGATCTCGTCCCCCACCACCACCGTGGCCCAGGGAGCGGCGCGGAAGGCGTCAAGCTCCCGGTTCCAGGCGGCGAGGAGGGCCTCGTCCGGCTGTTCCAGGCGGTCAGCCAGCCAGAGGCCGAGGGCGTCCAGCAGCACCACCTCCGGGGGGGGCGCCAGGCGCTCCAGGGCCGCGTGCAGCACGGGCGGGGCCTCCAGCGTGCGCCAGGTCGCGGGGCGCTCCGCCCGGTGGCGGCGGATGCGCTCGGCCATTTCCGCGTCCTCCGGGTCGGCGCGGTAGGTGGCGAGGTACACCCCCGCCTCGCCGCGGGAACGGGCGAGCGCGAGGGCGAAGCGGCTCTTGCCGCTGCGGACGGGACCGGTGACGAAGGCGAGATGACCCATGGAACCTCTGCGGGAGGTGGCGCGGGCCTTGCGTCCCTCGGCCTTCCTCCATCCCCTTGATGATCGCTTGGCGCGCCGGCAAATCCCATCTCCGGCCTCTCCGGTTCGCACCCGGGGGCGCGATTGTCGCCTGAAGGCGCCTGTCCTACAGTGGGAAGCGGTGATGGTGTCCACCCTGTAACCGCCCCGTTGGCTGATGGCGCCTGTGCTGATGTGTCTGGGGGCGCGATGGCGGGACTCCGCAAAAGGCTGGGATGGATGGGCTGGGACCTGGCCCTGGGCGGCGCCGTGGGCCTGCTCTCGGGCGCGGCCTCGGCGCTCTTCCTGCACCTCCTGGAGGGGGCGATCGCCTTGAGGACGCGGCACCTCTGGCTGCTGGGGCTTCTGCCCCTCTTCGGCGCGCTGAGCGCCTGGCTGTACGCCCGCTGGGGGAAGGAGGCGGAGGGTGGCGCCTCCCTGGTGATGGACGAGGTGCTGGCGTTCCAAGGACGCGTGCCCACGCGCATGGCGCCCCTGGTGCTGGCGGGAACCCTGCTCACCCATTTGGGGGGCGGTTCCGCCGGGCGGGAGGGCACGGCGGTCCAGATGGGGGCGAGCCTCGCGCGCACGGTGGGCAAGCTGCGCTGGCCCGTGCTCCGCCTCACACGGTCGCGCCAGCGCCTGCTGCTCATGGCGGGCGTCTCGGCGGGATTCGGCTCCCTCTTCGGCACGCCGGTGGCGGGGGCGGTGTTCGGCATGGAGGTCATCGCCATCGGCCAGCTGCGCTACGAGGGGCTGCTGGTGTGCGGCGCGGCCAGCTTCGCGGGGGATGCGGTGTGCCGCCTGCTGGGGGCCCAGCACGCGGCCTTCCAGGTGCCGGCGATGGGCATGAGCGGGGCCCTGGCCCTGAAGCTGGCGTTCTTCGCGCTGCCCGTGGCCCTGGTGGCCGGGGCCTTCTCGGAGCTGGCCCAGGGGCTGGCGCGCTGGAGCCGCCGGCGCTTCCCGAGGCCCGTCCTGCGCGCCCTCCTGGGTGGCCTGGCCGTCCTCGCCCTGGCCGCCCTCTTCCGCACCACGGATTACCTGAACCTCGGCACCCTCTGGTTTCCCCGGGTCTTCGAGGGCGCGGCGCCCGTGCCGTCCTGGGCCTTCGCCCTGAAGTTCCTCTTCACCGTGGTGACGCTGGGCTTCGGCTTCAAGGGTGGGGAGGTCACGCCCCTCTTCGCCATCGGTGCCCTGCTGGGGGCGACCCTGGCGCCCCCGCTGGGACTTCCGATACCCTTCCTGGCGGCGGTGGGCCTCGTAGCCCTCTTTGCCGCCGCCAGCAACACCCCCGTGGCTTCGGTCCTGATGGGGGTGGAGCTCTTCGGGGCGGGCCATGCGCCCCCCCTCCTCATCACCTGCTTCCTGGCCTATGTTCTCGTCGGCCACCGAGGCATCTACGGCGCGCGCCGCATCCATACCCCCAAGCAACCCTGAAAGGAGACGGAGGTCCCCCGATGATCTACTCCACGGAAGTCCAACACATGTGCCGCGTGGCGAAGGGGCCGGACCACGGCCCCGCGCCCATCCCCCAGGAGGGCCGCTGGACGCAGGCCAAGGAGATCAAGGACATCTCCGGCCTCACCCATGGCGTGGGCTGGTGCGCACCCCAGCAGGGCGCCAGCAAGCTGACGCTGAACGTGAAGGACGGCATTATCCAGGAGGCGCTGGTCGAGACCATCGGCTGCTCGGGCATGACCCACAGCGCGGCCATGGCCGCCGAGATCCTCGCCGGCAAGACGCTCCTGGAGGCCCTGAACACTGACCTCGTGTGCGACGCCATCAACACGGCCATGCGCGAGCTCTTTCTCCAGATTGTCTACGGCCGCACCCAGACCGCCTTTTCCGAGGACGGCCTGCCCATCGGCGCCGGCCTGGAGGACCTCGGCAAGGGCCTGCGCAGCCAGGTGGGCACGATGTACGGCACCGTGGCCAAGGGCGTGCGCTACCTCGAGATGGCCGAAGGCTACGTCACCCGCCAGGCCCTGGACGAGCACGACGAGGTCATCGGCTACGAGTTCGTCCACCTCGGCAAGATGATGGAATCCATCGGCAAGGGCGTGGAACCCGCGGAGGCCCTTCGAAAGGCCACGTCCCGCTACGGCCGCTTCGACGAAGCCGCCAAGACCATCGACCCCCGGCACGCGTAGGAGGCACGCCATGGCTCTGTTCGAAAGCTACGAACGCCGCATTCCCCAGATCGAGAAGGTCCTTCAGCAGTACGGCATCGCCTCCCTGGAGGAGGCCCGGGCCCTGAGCGAGGCGAAGGGCGTGAACGTCTACGACATCGTGAAGGGCATCCAGCCCATCGCCTTCGAGAACGCCTGCTGGGCGTACATCCTGGGCGCGGCGATCGCGATCAAGAAGGGGCAGACGAAGGCCGTGGACATCGCCCTGTCCTTGGGCGAGGGCATGCAGGCCTTCTGCATCCCCGGCTCCGTGGCCGATGACCGCAAGGTGGGCCTCGGCCACGGCAACCTGGCCTCCATGCTGCTGAAGGAGGAGACCAAGTGCTTCGCCTTCCTGGCGGGCCACGAGTCGTTCGCGGCCGCGGAGGGCGCCATCGGCCTCGCGAGAAGCGCCAACAAGGCGCGGAAGGAACCCCTGCGGGTCATCCTGAACGGTCTCGGCAAGGACGCCGCCCAGATCATCAGCCGCATCAACGGCTTCACCTACGTCCAGACGAAGTTCGACTACGCCACCGGCAAGCTGAATGTGGTGCGCGAGATCGCCTACTCCAAGGGCGAGAAGGCCAAGGTCCGCTGCTACGGCGCCGACGACGTGCGCGAGGGCGTGGCCATCAACCATCACGAGGGGGTGGACGTCTCCATCACGGGCAACTCCACCAACCCCACGCGTTTCCAGCATCCCGTGGCCGGCACCTACAAGAAGGAGTGCCAGGAGCAAGGCAAGAAATACTTCTCCGTGGCCTCGGGCGGCGGCACGGGGCGCACCCTGCACCCGGACAACATGGCCGCCGGTCCCGCCAGCTACGGCATGACGGACACCATGGGCCGCATGCATTCCGACGCGCAGTTCGCGGGCTCCAGCTCCGTGCCTGCGCACGTCGAGATGATGGGCTTCCTTGGCATGGGCAACAACCCGATGGTGGGCGCCTCCGTGGCCGTGGCCGTGGCCCTGGAACAGGCGAACTAAGAGCAGGCGCAAGAAATCGGGTGATGGAATCCGATATGATTCATGGATCAAGGGGCCTTTTCAAAAGGCCCCTTGACATGTACCCCCTTTGAACGGACTGTTGAAGCTCACCTTTTGATAGAAAGGACTGTGATGACGAATCAGATCATCTTCAAACCCGGCGCTGGCCGTTCTTCCAAGGCTGTTTTCCAGTGCGGTGCCGCTGTGGTTCCGGCCGCGCTGATTTCCAGGCTCGCGACGGAAGTAGAGGGCAAGAGTGAGGCCGCCATTGTGCGTGCCTTGATCTCCAAGCTCGAAGCCAAGCGTCCCGGCAAGAGCTCCTACAAGATCTTCCTCGACGAGATTGAGCGCGCGGGCATCGGCTACCTGGAAGCCTTCCAGCAGATGATCGCCATGGAGGGCAAGGGTCGTTCCGCCTCCAAGGCCGCCGAGCCCCGCTTCCGCAAGGAAGCCGAGAGCGTGGCCAAGACCCTTTGCCGGAAATATTCCAACCTTCCCGCCGAGGAGATGTTCGACAAGTTCGCCGCCACGGTGTCCCGGGAGGAGTTCAAGGGCGCCGTCGTGGCCCTGCTGAAGGACTACGAGAAGACCTACGGCCGCAACGCCCAGCAGAAGATCCGCGTGCGCAAGGCCCGCCCCGAGCTCCAGGAGCGCGCCAAGAAGGCCCGCCTGGGCCGCAAGCGCTGACGCGCCTGAACGGGAACGGAGAAGGGCCCCCGGGAACGGGGGCCCTTCTGCGTCGTGGGGGAGGGCTTCAGCCCTGGGCCTGTTCCCGGTACAGGCTGGCGATCACCGCGGCGTGCACCTCGTTCACCACCCGCCGCTTCACCTTCAGGCTGGGGGTCAGGAAGCCCGCCTCCATGGTCAGCTCCTGGTCCAGCAGGGCGACGCGCCGCACCCGCTCGTAGTTGGGGAGCCCCGCATTCACGCGCTCCACACGGGTCATCAGCTTGGCGTAGACCTTGGGGTGGGCCACCATCTCGGCGTCCGACCCGAAGGCCAGGTGCCTGGTGCGGCACCAGTGCCGGAGCATGGGGAAGTTGGGCACGACGAGGGCGGTGATGTAGGGGCGCTTGTCCCCGATCAGCACCGCCTGCTCGATGTACTTGTCGGCCCTGAGCAGGTTCTCGATGGGCTGGGGCGCCACGTTCTTGCCGCCGGAGGTGACGATGATCTCCTTCTTGCGGTCGGTGATCTTCACGCGCCCTTGGGGATCGATCTCCCCGATGTCGCCCGTGTGGAAGTAGCCCTCGGCGTCGAAGGCCTCGCGGGTGGCGGCCTCCTGGCGCCAGTAGCCGGCCATGACGTTGGGGCCGTGCACGAGAATCTCGCCATCCTCTGCAATTTTGAGGAAGGGCTTGTCCTCCCAGATCTTCATGACCGGCGAGCCCACGAAGCCCGGCTTCACCTTGCCCCTCCGGGTCACCGCGAGCACCGGGCTGGTCTCCGTCAGGCCGTAGCCCTCGTAGATGGGGATGCCCATGGCCCAGAAGAACTCCATGACGCGGGGGTTCAAGGGGGCGCCGCCGGAGATGGAGAAGCGCAGGCGCCCGCCCGTCTTTTCCCGCACCTGGGAAAGGATGAGCCGGTCCGCGAGGCGCCAGGGAATGCGCAGCATGAGGGGTGGACGCCGGTCGAGGTAGAGGTGGCGCACCACCCGGTGGCAGGTGTCCACCGCCCAGCCGAAGACCAGCCGCCGAAGGAATCCCCCGCCCGTGGCCACGTCCCGCACCCGGGAGTAGATCTTCTCGAAGATGCGCGGCACGGCGGACATGATCTGCGGGCGCACCTCCAGCAGGTTCTGGGGCAGGCTGATCAGGCTTTCGGCGTAGTAGATGGCGATGCCCAGGTGGAACATCGTGTAGTGCCCCGCCATGCGCTCGAAGATGTGGGAGAGGGGCAGGATCCTCAGGCAGCGGTCACCGCGCCGCGGCTGGAGGGAGTCGACTTCCGCCTCCACGGTGGCCACGACGTTGCTGGCCAGGTTGCCTTGGGTGAGCATGGCCCCCTTGGGGTCTCCTGTGGTGCCGGAGGTGTAGATGAGGGTCAGGAGCTCCTCGGGGCGGCGCGCTTCGGCCCAGGCGCGCACCTCGGGCCGCCGGGCGTCCATGGCCTCGCCCTCGGAGAGCAGCTCCGCCCAGGTGAGCACGGGCTTGTCCTCCAGGTCGCGGTGGGTGCCCTGGAAGAGAAGGACGCACTCCAGGTCCGACAGGGATTCGAGTGCTTCGCGCATCTTGCCCAGCAGGCTGGGGCTCGAGACGCACACCCAGCGGCAGCCGCTGTCCTCCAGGATGTAGGCCACCTGGTCCGGCGTCAGTGTGTGGTAGATGGGCACGCTCACCAGGCCGGACACGGCGCAGGCGTAGTCCATCATGGCCCAGGCGGGGCTGTTCTCTGCCAGGATGCCCACGCGGTCGCCGGGCCGGAGGCCGCGGGCCACCAGGGCCAGGGCGGCGCGCTCCACCCGCTCCTGAACCTCCCCGTGGCTGAAGCCCCGGTAGGCCCCCTGCTCCTTGCAGGCGAGGGCGTCGGGCAGCTCGTGCCGGAGGGCGTCGTAGAAGAGCTCGGCAACCGTGCGAACCAATTCCTGCTCCATGTCTCGATCAGGCCCCGCCAGCGGATCGCAGGCAGGGGCGGCGTTCCGGTCAGGCAGCCCGTTGCGTCCGAATGCTGTTCCGCACGGGGCCGCCAGGGGCTCCAAGGCGGATGCGGAAGGCTGCCTCATCCATGTCAGAAGCTGGCATGGTAGCAGCTATGCCCAGCGGCGGTTCACTCCACGAGACCCTGTCGATCTTCCACCTGGAGCAGCGGGCGCGGGGCGTCTCGCCGCACACGGCGCGCGCACAAAAAACCGATCTGGAGAAGCTCCTCGTACACGCGCTGGACCAGCGCTGGGAGGGGTGGGACGTGGGGGCGCGGGCCCTTCGGGGATTCGCCCTGGAGCTGGGCTCCCGGGGGCTGGACGCCTCCAGCCAGGCGCGGGTGCTTAGCACGGTGCGCGCCTTCTATCGCTGGCTCTTCGAGACCCGGCGCATCGAGGAAAACCCCGCCGCGGGGCTGCGGAACCCCAAGCAGGGGAAGGAGCTCCCCGCCTTCCTCACCGAGGAGGAGAGCCGCGCCCTGGTGGAGCTTCCCGCGGCCACGGACTTCGCGGGCGCGCGCCTGCGCTGCCTCATCGAACTGCTGTATGCCTCGGGTCTGCGCGTGTCGGAACTCACGGGTCTCGACCTCCAGGACCTGCTGGCGGAGCAGCGCACGCTCCGCGTGCTGGGGAAGGGGGCCAAGGAACGGCTGGTCCCGTACCACCCCGCCGCCGCCGAGAGCCTCGACGCCTGGCTGGCGCGGCGCGCGGCCCACCTCGCCGAGGCTTCGCTTCCCCCCACGGCGGCCCTCTTCATCAACCGGCGCGGGGGGAGGCTCACGCCCACCAGCGTGCGGAACTTCCTCGCCAGGCTCCTGACGCAGGCCGCGCTGCGCGCGCGGGTCACGCCCCACGCCCTGCGGCACTCCTTCGCCACGCACCTGCTGAACCGCGGCATGGACCTGCGCGCGATCCAGGAGCTGCTCGGGCACAGCTCGCTCTCCACCACCCAGCGCTACACGCACCTGGACCTGGAGCAGCTCGCGCGCACCTACGAGAAGGCCCACCCCCGCGCACGCCGGCAGGACTGACCAGGGCTCTTCGGCCTGGCCGTCGCGCCTTGGGCCGTGCGGCTCGCGACACCCGGGTCGTGGGGGTCCCCGCTTCGGGCGCATGCGCCCTGCACGACCCGCATCGCCCCTCGCAGTTCGGGCCAGCCCGAGCCTGGCCTGAATCCCGCTCGAAAGGTTGGCCGCAAGCGCATCAGCCGGGCTCAGTGCAGCTTGCCGAGCACCGCGTCCACCTGCTGGGAGACCTGCAGGATGTTGGCGTTCACGGCGTCGATCTCCTGGGTGACCTTGCGGACGTTCTCCACCGACTTGCCCATGTGGTCGGCCACCACGGCAAAGCCGCGCCCGTGGACACCCGCCTTGGCCGCCTCGATGCTGGCGTTGAGGGCGAGCATCTGCATGCTGCCCATGATCTGGTTGATGCGCTGCACCAGGCCGCGGCTCCCGTCGAGGCTGGAGCCAAGCTCCTGCTTGATCTGGGTGACGATGCCCGAGACCTCCTCGCGCACGCGCGTGGCGTTCTCCTCGATGACCTGAACCATCATTCGGCTGGTGATGGGCGTGATGAAGCGCGTGGCGCTTCCCATGATGCGGTGCTTCACGCGGGCCTCGAGCTCCGCGTCCCCGGTGGAGTCGAAGAGGAAGTCGGGGAGCTGGTGGGACAGGGCGACGTCGTCGTCGGTGAAGACGGGGATGCCCGCCTCCCGCGCCGCGACGATGGCAGGCGCGGAGGGGTTCGGGTCCACCACGAAGCAGATGCGCGCGACCGAGCTGGCACGGAAGAACTGGAAGAGCCCGTTCCCGCCCCGGCCTCCGCCGAGGATGCCGATGCTGAAGACCTGGGATTGGAACCAGTCGTTCACGGGATGCGCTCCATGTGCTTTCGCCAGTCTACACAAGGGCCGGGAGGCGTGGCGCGGGCCTGGGGTATGATGGCGCTTTCGCCCCGCAGGGAAGGGAAGCATCATGACCGTGGAGCTCGTCGTCGATCGCATCTGCCAGGAGTTGAAGCTGCCCCGTTCCGGCGTGGCGGCCACGGTGGCGCTCTTCAACGACGGGAACACGGTTCCCTTCATCGCGCGCTACCGCAAGGAGGCCACGGGAAGCCTCGACGAAGTCGCCATCCGGGCCATCGAGGAGCGCCTCGCCTACTTCAAGGAGCTGCTGGAGCGCCGCGAGACGGTGCTGAAGAACGTCGAGAAGCAGGGCAAGCTCACCGAGGAGCTGAAGGCGAAGATCGAGGCGGCTTGGTCCAAGACGGAGCTGGAGGACCTCTACCTCCCCTACAAGCCCAGGAAGCAGACCAAGGCGACCATCGCCCGGGAACGCGGCCTGGAGCCCCTGCTGGACGCCCTGCTGGCGGACGAGAGCGGCGCGGATCCCCTGATGCTGGCGGCCGCCTACGTGAAGGAGGGCCAGGAGGGTCTCGAGACGCCCAGCGCCTGCGTGGAGGGCGCCGGCCACATCCTGGCGGAGCGCCTTTCGGAGGACGCGGAGACCCGCGCATGGCTGCGCGAGGCCTTCCACGCCCACGGCGTCCTCCAGTCCACGCTGCGCGAGGAGCGCAAGGAGGGCCAGGAGGCGCTGCGCTTCAAGCCCTACTGGGACTTCCGGGAACCGATCCGGAAGATGCCGCCCCACCGCGTGCTGGCGGTGCGCCGCGGCGAGAAGGAGGACCTGCTCACCGTGAAGCTGGTGGTGGACCGTGAGGCCTACGTCACCCAGCTCGTGAGCCGCGTGGCGGTGAACCCGAAGAGCGGCTTCCGGATGAGCCTGCACGCGGTGTGCGAGGACGCCTTCGACCGCCTGCTCGCGCCCACCCTCGAAACGGACGTGCGCATGGAGGCGAAGAAGAAGGCCGACGCCGAGGCCATCAAGGTCTTCCAGACGAACCTGGACCACCTGCTGCTGGCCCCGCCCGCGGGCCAGATGTGCACCCTGGGCGTGGATCCGGGCGTGCGCACGGGCTGCAAGCTGGCGGTCATCAACCGCCTGGGGCAGTTCATGGAGACCGTGACCATCTACCCCCTGGAGCCCAAGCGCGATCTCGAGGGCAGCCGTGCGGTGCTGGAGCAGCTCGCGAACAGCCATCCCATCGAGGCCATCGCCGTGGGCAACGGCACCGGCGGGCGCGAGGTGGAGGACTTCATCCGCCAGTGGCTGCGCGACTCGGGGCGGGATGCGGTCGTGTGCGTGTCGGTGAGCGAGGCGGGCGCCTCGGTCTACAGCGCGTCGGACGTGGCGCGGGAGGAGTTCCCGGACCAGGACGTGACCGTGCGCGGGGCGATCAGCATCGCCCGGCGCTTCCAGGACCCGCTCGCCGAGCTGGTGAAGGTCGAGCCCAAGAGCATCGGCGTGGGCCAGTACCAGCACGACGTGCACCAGGCCTCCCTGAAGAAGGGCCTGGACGACGTGGTGGAGTCCTGCGTGAACCGCGTGGGGGTGGACCTGAACAGCGCCTCCTACCGCCTGCTCAGCTACGTGGCGGGCATCGGCGAGTCCCTCGCCAAGAACATCGTCGCCTGGCGCTACGAGCACGGCGCCTTCCGGCACCGGGAGCAGCTCCTGGAGGTGTCCCGCTTCGGCGAGAAGGCCTTCCTGCAGGCCGCGGGCTTCCTGCGCATCCGGGACGGCGAGAACCCGCTGGACGCCAGCGCGGTGCATCCGGAGGCCTATCCTGTCGTGCAGCGCATCTGCCAGTTCACGGGCAGGACGGTGCAGGAGCTCGTGGGCAATGACGCGGTGCTGGACGGCCTGGACCCGAAGCTCTTCGTGGATGACCGCTTCGGCGTGGAGACCGTGACGGACATCCTGGCCGAGCTCCGCAAGCCCGGCCGGGACCCGCGGCGGCGCTTCGAGACGGTGCGCTTCCAGGAGGGCATCCACAAGCCCTCGGACCTCGAAATCGGCATGGAGCTGCCGGGCATCGTCACCAACGTGACCGACTTCGGCGCCTTCGTGGACGTGGGCGTGCACCAGGACGGCCTCGTGCACCTCTCCGAGATCAGCCACCAGTATGTGAAGAACCCCGCCGAGGCCCTCAGCGTGGGCCAGGTGGTGAAGGTGAAGGTGCTGGCGGTGGACCTCCAGGCCAAGCGCATCGCCCTGTCCATCAAGGCCCTGCTGCCGGCGCCCGCCCGTTCCGGCTCGCATCCCCGGCGCCAGGAACGCCACGAGGCCGCCCCCCGTCCCCGCGGCCCGCGTCCTCAGGGGCAGGGCGAAGGGGAACGGAAGCGCGCCGGTGCGCGGCCGGAGGAGGGGCGCCGTCCGGACCGGGCGCCGCGCCCGTCTCGGGAGGAGCACCGCCCGCGCCGGGAAGCCCGGCCCGAGGTGAAGGGCGCCACGCTGGACGACCTGCTGGCCAAGTTCAACAAGGGGCTGGGATGACCCGCGCCCTCGCCGCCCTGCTCCTGCTGCTGGCCTGCGCCTGCGGGCCCAGGGCGGCGACCGGGCGCTTCCACCCCCGCGAAGAGGGCCTCACGCTCCTGTACGAGGATCCCCGGCTTCCGGAGCCTCGGCGCCACGAGGAACGGCTCCAGGCCCGGGTCATGGCGACCAAGGAGGAGGGGGGAAGCCTCCTGATCCGGGTCTCCTACCAGACCCTGAGCAACCGCCTGGAGGTGCTCCAGTGCGCCCAGAGGGGTGGGCTGGCGCTGCCGGACGGCAGGGGAGGGGGGCTGGTGCTCCTCCCCGAGGGCTTCCCCGCCGTGCCTGCCTGGGAAGTGCGGGGCACGCGCCACGCGGTGATCGGCTGGGGCACGCGGGAGTTCCCTGTGGGCCTGCTGCCCCGGGACCATCCCCGGGTGGGTGTGTGGGTGGAGAGCACCGCGCCCTCGGGGCAGCGGCGCCGCGCCTTCCTGCTGCCGGACCTGGGCGAGGTGGAGGCCTTCCAGTTCGAGGGGGGCTCCTGGGTGTGCGTGAACCGGCTCGTGAGCCGGGGCTTCACGGACCTGCCCTCCCGTTCCCGCTCCTGAGCGCGCATCCTGCGGGCGTTGGCGCCCGCGGCCGTGGCATCATGGAGCCTGCAATCGCGGAGTTCGCATGGGCAAGGAAGAGAAGCAGCAGAACCTGCCGCCGGGGGCCGCCAAGGGCGCCTGGCGGGACAACGCCGAGGTCATCTGCTTCGCCGTGCTCCTGATCATGTTCTTCAAGACCTTCGTGGGCCAGCAGTTCACGATCCCCACGGCCTCCATGCGCAACACGCTGATGATCGGGGACCACCTGCTGGTGAACAAGTTCCTCTTCGCCAAGCCCCAGTGGGCCTGGGAGGAGAAGCTCTTCCCCATGCGCCCGGTGAAGCGGGGGGACATCATCGTCTTCCGCTACCCGCTGGACCGCGACATGGACTACGTGAAGCGCTGCGTGGCCCTGCCCGGCGACCGGGTGGAGATCCGCGCCAAGCGCCTCTACGTGAACGGGAAGCTCGTCACGGGGGCCTTCGAGCACCACCGGCTCGATCCCCAGGGGGCCGAGCCCAAGGACGTCATCGAGCGCGTGATCGACGGCCACCCCATCTACAAGAACCAGCCCGAGCCTGGCCCCTGGCCCGAGGGGCGCGACGCCGGCAACGTCGAGGCAGCCAGCGGCACGGTGTGGCCCTTCCTGGACCCCGTGGTGTATGCCGCGGACCGCCAGGGCAGCGGCATACAGACGGACGCCTTCCGGGACCACCTGGGAGCCTTCACGGTGCCCGAGGGCTACCTCTTCGCCATGGGCGACAACCGCGACAACAGTGCGGACAGCCGCTACTGGGGCTTCGTGCCCCTGGACCACCTGCGGGGCCGGCCCTTCCTGGTGTGGTGGAGCTTCCGGGAGGGCGGCCACGACGACACCCAGGCCAAGGTGCCCGAGCACCCCGGCGACGTGCTGATGAACTTCGTCGACGGCGCCCGCCACTTCTTCGTCTGGACGCGCTGGGAGCGCACCGGCACCATCCCCCGCTGAAGCGCATGAAGCCCGTCTTCCCGCTGCTCCTCGCGGCCCTGGTCGCGACGCTCCCTCTGCGCGCCTGGGGGGACGCGGGCCATCGTGTGGTGGCCGGCCTGAGCCTCCGCACGCTTCCCCCGCAGATGGCACCATGGTTCGAGGGCCAGGAGGCCTTCGTGCGGGAGCACGCCTCGGACCCCGACCGCTGGAAGGCCCACGACCGCAAGGAGGGCCCGCGGCACTACCTCGACGTGGAGGTCTACGGCCGGGCGGAGGACATCCCGAGGGACGTCCAGGCGGCCATGCGCCTGCTGGGTCCCAAGGCCTTCCAGAAGGCGGGCCTCGCGCCCTGGATCATCCAGGACCGCCTCCGGGACCTGGTGGAGGCCTTCAAGGCCCGGGACCGCCGCCAGGTGGTCTTCCTCACGGCGGTCCTCGGGCACTACGTGGCGGACGTGCACGTGCCCCTGCACTGTGCGCGCAACCACAACGGGCAGGAGAGCGGCCAGCGGGGCGTGCACGCCCGCTGGGAGAGCGGCCTGCTGGAGCGCTTCCTGCGCGAGGACGAGCTCCAGGCGCGGCCCGCCGAGCGGGAGCGCGGCCTCTATGAGGCGCCCTGGCGCTGGGTGGCCGAGAGCAACGCCCTGATGCCCGCGCTCCTGGACGCGGACCGGGAGGCCGATCGCACGACGCCGGTGGACGGCCAGCGGCCGCGGCGCGGCACGGCCTACTGGATGGTCTTCTGGAACCGCCAGGGGGACACGCTGAAGCTCCAGCTGGAGCGGGCCGCCCAGCGCACGGGCCAGCTCGTGCGCTACGCGTGGGAGCTGGCGGGCGCCCCGAAGGCGCCCTGAGCCCGCGAGGTGCCGAGCGTCAGCCCTTGCCCTTGCGGAACTGGGCGATGATGTCCTCCACGGACTCCTTCTTCTGGTCCGCCTCGAGGGAGACGTCGAAGATGTGGTCCTGGGTGGCCACCTGCCGCTGCTCGAAGACCTCCTGACCGGTGGCGGCTTCCCCCTCTTCGCCTTCGATCTTGAAGATGGCGAGCAGGCGTCCGAGGCCCGTCTTGAACTGCTTCAGGAGCTGGACGACCTTCTCCACCTTCTGGCGGGTGATGTCCTGGAACTGGAGGGTGTTCAGGATCTCGAAGGCCTCGTCGGAGATGCCCTTCAGCTGCTCCTGGCAGGCGCTCAGGTCCACCGGGGGCAGGCGGGTGGTGGTCTGGTGCTCGAAGAGGAAGTCCAGCACCTCCTGGGCCACGCGCTGGGGATCCTCCCCTTCGGTGGCGCGGGCCAGGAAGGCGTCGATGCGTTCCTGGAAGCGCTGGTGGGTGGCCTCGCGCTCCTGGTGGGCCTTGGCCGCGGCCTGGATCGCGTGGCCAGCCGCGTCGGCGGCTCCCATCAGGGTGTCCAGGCGGTTCATGACGCTCTGGGTGGCCTCCTCCGTGTCCGCCGTGATGGCGTCCAGCTGGGCCGCCAGCTCGGGCACCTGGGTGCTCTGCTGCTTCACGGAGGCGTCGAGCTGCTGCAGGTTGGCGAGGGTCTGGTTGAGGCTGGCCACCAGGGCCCCGATCTCGCCCTTGGCCTCCAGGTCGATGCGCTGGTACACGCGGCCGTTGGCCATGTCCGTGGCCACCTCGGCCAGGCGGGACAGGCTGCGGGTGGATTCGTCCCGCAGCTCGCCGCGGATGGACTGGATGAGTTCCAGCAGGTTGTCCAGCCTGCGGTCCAGGGCCTCGCTGCGCTCCCTGAACTCGACCAGCAGGCTCTCCGGCTCATCGGGGAGGGGCGTGGGCACGGCGCTGGGGGGGTCCTGATCCGGCATATCCTGCTCCGTCATGGGTGCTCCTAGGGGGCGGGCCGTACGCTGACGAACATCCCTTCGGGTACGCCCCAGGCTTGCATGAGTTCCTTCGGGATGGCGATGCGCTGATCCTCCAGCCCGTCCACGAACTGGACGGGCTCCACGGCCGGGCCGTCGGGCCAGAGGATGCGGACGTGGTGGATGGGTTCGTTCCGGTAGGGGCCCATGAGGCGCCAGACGGAGGCCACGGTGCTGCTGAGCTCCACGTGGTCGGCCTTCCGGAAGAAGCCCGTCTTGAGCGGGGTGGCGGCCACGGTGACGGTGGGCTCCAGCACCTGGAGGCGGCCCGCTTCCTTCAGGGTGAGCGCGGCCAGGAGGACGGCCACCTCGCCCAGGCCACTGGCCTGGATGACCTCCACGAAGTCGCGGAAGCCGTCGAAGAAGGGCAGGACCTTGCGGTCCTCGGGGAATAGCTTCAGCCCCTGGGTGAGCTGGGGATCCCGCAGCGTGGGCCAGGGCAGGGCGTGGAGGTTGGAGAAGACGGCGCGCAGGCGCTTGCGGCTGTCCGCGGTGCGGGCGGACTCCAGGAGCAGGTCCTGCACGGAACGGCGGATGCTGGTGGGCGCCTTGATCTTGAGCGCCGCGAACTCGAACTCGCCCTTGTCCCACTCCAGGACCTCGAAGGCGGCGCTTTCCCCCGCGGTCTGGGGCGTCTCGGCGTGGATCACGTCGCCGTTCAGGACGTACAGCGTGCCCGTGTGCTTGCCGTTGATGACGTGGAGCTTGCCCGTCTTGCGGTTCACGTGCAGCAGCTGGATCACGTCGGTGAGGCTGATGCTCTGGAGGTTCCCGCGCAGGTTGGACATCAGGCCCTCCCCCGCCGCGCGGGGCATCCGGGGGCGTCGCCGCCGCGGTTCATGCGCGGGCCTCCGCCATGGCCGCCATCATCTCCTTCACCGCGGCCTCCATGCCCACCAGCATGGCGCGCCCCATGATGCTGTGGCCGATGTTCAGCTCCTCCATCTCGGGGATCGCGGCCACGGGGCCCACGTTGCGCACGGAGAGACCGTGCCCGGCGAGCACCCGCAGGCCCAGGCGCGCGGCGAGGCGTGCCCCTTCGCGCATGCGGTCCAGCTCCACGGAGGGATCCATGCCCTCGGGCAGGTCGGCGTAGGTGCCGGTGTTGAACTCCACCGCGTCGGCGCCCACGTCCATGGCCTTCTTCACCTGCTCCTTGTCCGGGTCGATGAAGAGGCTCACACGGATGTCGTACTTGCGCAGCTCCCGCACCGTCTGGCGCAGGTGGGCGTGCAGGAAGGCCACGTCCAGGCCGCCCTGGGTGGTGAGCTCGTCCCGGTTCTCGGGCACCAGGGTCACCCAGTCCGGCTTGACGGGGACGAGCACCTCCATGGCCTCCGGCGTGGCCGCGCTCTCCACGTTGAGGGGGACGGCCAGGACCTCCTTCAGCACCCGCACGTCCCGCTCCTGGATGTGCCGACGGTCGCCCCGGAGGTGCACCGTGATGCCGTGCGCACCGGCGCTCTGCGCCAGCAGGGCCGCGGCCACCGGCTCTGGCTCCCGCCCCATGCGCGCCTGACGGATGGTCGCTACATGGTCGATGTTCACGCCGAGTCGGATCACGCGCTGCTCCAAGGTGAGGGCCGTCCTGGCCATGCCGGGTTCCCGTCAGACTAGCAGGTTGCGGGACGGATCAGAGGCCAAGATCCCGGCGGGCAGCGGCCTCCAGGCCCTCCAGGGCCGCGTCCACGAGGCGCGCCTCCCGGGCCTCGACCATGAGGCGCAGCTTGGGCTCCGTGCCGCTCCAGCGCACCACGATGCGCAGGGCGCCGCCGTGGGTGGCCTCCAGTTCCGCCTGGGCGTCCCGGAGGGCGGCGCAGGCCTCCAGGGGCCTGCGCTCCCGGGCCTTCACGTTCACCAGGCGCAGGGGCCAGGAGGGGAAGCGCCAGGACCAGCGTTCCGACGCTTCGCGGCGCAGGAGGGCGCGCAGCACCGCGAGGGCCGTGGCCAGGCCGTCGCCGCTGGGCCCCACGTGCTTCTGGATGACGTGGCCCGAGGCCTCGGCGGCCAGGTCCCAGCCCCGGCGGCCCAGCTCCCGGAGCATGAACTTGTCGCCCACGGGGGTGCGCACGAAGGGGATGTCCGCTCCCCGGAGAGCTTCCTCCAGGCCCGCGTTGCTCATCAGCGTGCCCACCACCCCGGGCACCGGATGACCCTGCTCCCGGAGGTCCCGGGCGAGCAGCCAGAGGAGCTGGTCTCCATCCACCAGGGCACCCTCGCCATCCACGAAGAGGCAGCGGTCGCTGTCGCCATCGAAGGCGACGCCCGTGAAGGCGCCCTCGGCGCGGACCCGCGCCTGGAGGGCCTCCAGGTGGGTGGATCCCACGCCCACGTTGATGCGCGCGCCATCCGCCGGGCAGCCCAGCCAGGTGATGCCCGCGCCGCGGAGCAGGTGTCCCGCCCAGGGGGCCGCGGCGCCGTGGGCGCAGTCCACCACGAGGCGGAGGCCCTCCGGCAGGTCGATCCCTTCCAGGTGGGCGAGGTAGGCCTCGGTGGGGGCGGCGTCCACGGCCAGGCTGGCCCGCCCCGCGGGACGGGCTGCGAGGGCCTCGAAGGCGGCCTCGATGGCCTGCTCGTCCGCTTCGCTGCGCTTCTCGCCCCGGCCGTCGAAGCCCTTGATGCCATTGTCCCCTGGCGGGTTGTGGCTGGCGCTCACCATCAGGCCCCAGGCGCCCTCGCGGCGCGCCGTGGCCCAGGCCACCGCGGGGGTGGGCACGAGGCCCAGGACGCAGGCGGGAAGCTCTCCCCAGCCGTGGAGGAAGGCCGCCGCCAGGTCCTCGGAACTCAGGCGCGGGTCCCAGCCCAGCACCAGCTCACGGATGCCCCGGGTGCGGGCCACGTGCGCCCAGGCGCGGCCCCAGCGGTCCGCGTCCTCGAGGGTGAGGGGGGCCTCGAAGGCCCTTCCGCGCACGCCGTCCGTTCCGAAATACCTCAGGGTCATGGTGCATCCTTCCCGAAAAACCCTTCATTCTCCCACGGGAGGGGCGCGGCGTCAGGCCTGGAGTTCGCGGTGGTAGCGGGTCTCGGGCAGGGCGATGCCCCCCTGCCAGGCGGTGCGGCGGGTGCCTTCGGGAACCCAGCCCAGGGCCTCGTAGAAGGCCCGGGCGCGCGCATTGCGCTCCAGCACCCACAGCCCGGCGGAGGCGAAACCCTCCCCCTGGAGTTCCCGCAGCAGGGCGTCCAGGAGGCGCCGGCCGTAGCCCAGGCCCCAGGCGGAGGGCAGGAGGTAGATGGCGTGGATCTCCGCGTCCGCGTCCGCGCCCGGTCCGGGGCCCGCGGCGGCAAACCCCAGGATGTGCCCCGCGCGTGCGACCACGAGGATTCGGTGGCGCGCAAAGGCGGCACGCAATCCCCGCTCGGCCTCGAGGGGATCCAGCGTTTCCAGGAAGGCCTGGGGCAGGGTGCCCTGGTAGGCGGCCCGCCAGCTGGCCACCTGCACGCGGGCGACGGCGGGCAGGTCCTCCTCCCGGGCGGGGCGGATGAGGGGCGGGGGCAGGGCGTGGGTGCGGAAGACGCGGTAGCCCAGGGCCTCCGCCTCCCGGTGCAGGGCGTGGGTGGCCGCGTCCCGCTGGGCCGGAGGCAGCTCCGGCTGGCCCGTGTGCCACGCCACGAAGCGCTTGCGGCTGATGGCGATGCAGATGCGCTCCGCGGGCCACTGGAGAAGCTCGGGCATGCGGGGAAGGGCCTCCCAGAGGGCCTCGTCCTCGCGATGGGTAGTGCCGAAGCCGAAGCCCGGGTCGAGGAGGATGCGTTCCGGCGCGATGCCGTCCCGCAGCAGGCGGTCGCGCACGGCCCGCAGCTCCGCGAGGGCGGGCTCGGCGCTGGCGTGGCCAGGCCCTCCGTAGTCGGGCATGAGGAACCCGGAGCCTTCCCGGCGGCTGCGCATGGCGATCAGACCGCAGGCGCTGTGCTGGGCGAGGCGCCGCAGGCCGTCGTCCTCGAAGCCGGTCACGTCGTTGAGCACCGCGGCGCCGCGGCCGAGCCCCTTGAGGGCCACCGCCGCGTGGCGGGTGTCCAGGCTCAGCACGGCCTTGGGGAGGCGCGCGCGGAGGGCCTCCAGGCCCGGCGCCAGCCGTTCCCACTCCGCCTCCGCGTCCAGCACGCCCGCCCCGGGGCGCGTGCTCTCGGCGCCCAGGTCCAGGGCGCGGGCGCCCTCCCGGAGCAGGCGCTCCCCCTGGCGCAGCGCATCGGCGGGCGCCAGGTGGCACCCGCCGTCGCTGAAGCTGTCCGGCGTGAGGTTGAGGATGCCCAGGGGCAGAGGCTCCGTCAGGTCCAGGGGGCCGGCGGAGGTCAGCCAGGGCATGGCGTCAGGCCGGGGAAGGGGCGGAGACCGGGGCTTCCCCGGCCTCGGCGGCGGCTTCGCCGTTGGGCTTGGGGGGAAGGCTGCCGCCGTCCATGAGGACCGCCACCTCGGGGCTGTCCAGGGTCTCGCGCTCCAGCAGGGCCTCGGCGATGGCCACCAGGCGGGCGCGCTTCTCCTGGAGGACATCCTTGGCGCGCGCGTAGTTGCGCATGACCACGGCGCGGATCTCGCTGTCGATGAGCCTGGCCGTCTCCTCGGAGATCTCCCGGTGCTGGGAGAAGTCGCGGCCCAGGAAGATCTCCTGCTGGCCCGCGCCGTAGTTCAGGGGCCCGATCTGCTCGCTCATGCCGTATTCCGTGACCATGGCCTTGGCCAGGTCCGTGGCGCGCTGGATGTCGTTGCTGGCGCCGGTGCTGAGCTGGTCGAGGAAGAGCTCCTCGGCGATGCGGCCGCCCATGAGGATGGCGATCTCCGTCTCCAGGTAGTCCCGCGTCACGTTGTAGCGGTCCCGCTCCGGCAGCTGCCAGGTGACGCCCAGGGCGCGGCCCCTCGGGATGATTGTCACCTTGTGCACGGGGTCGGCGTGGGGCAGCACCGCCGCCAGCACCGTGTGGCCGGCCTCGTGGTAGGCGGTGACCTTCTTGTCCTCCTCGGTCATGACCATGGAGCGGCGCTCGCTGCCCATGTAGACCTTGTCCTTGGCGCTCTCGAAGTCGATCATCTCGACCCACTTCTTGTTGCCGCGGGCGGCCATCAGCGCCGCCTCGTTGCAGAGGTTGGCGAGGTCCGCGCCCGCGAAGCCCGGCGTGCCGCGCGCCAGCACCTCCAGGTCCACGTCCGGCGCGAGGGGGATCTTGTCGGTGGTGTGCACCTTGAGGATCTCGGCGCGGCCCTTCACGTCGGGGCGGTCCACCACCACGCGGCGGTCGAAGCGGCCCGGGCGCAGGAGGGCAGGGTCGAGCACGTCGGGGCGGTTCGTGGCAGCGATGAGGATCACCCCCTCGTTGCCCTCGAAGCCGTCCATCTCCACCAGCAGCTGGTTCAGGGTCTGTTCGCGCTCGTCGTGGCCGCCGCCCAGGCCGGCCCCGCGGTGGCGGCCCACCGCGTCGATCTCGTCGATGAAGACGATGCAGGGGGCATTCTTCTTGGCCTGCTCGAAGAGGTCGCGCACGCGGGACGCGCCCACGCCCACGAACATCTCCACGAAGTCACTGCCCGAGATGCTGAAGAACTGCACCTTGGCCTCGCCGGCGATGGCGCGGGCCAGCAGGGTCTTGCCGGTGCCCGGAGGGCCCATCAGCAGCAGGCCCTTGGGAATCTTCCCGCCCAGCTTCACGAACTTGGCGGGGTCCTTCAGGAACTCCACCACCTCCTGCAGCTCGGCCTTGGCCTCGTCGCAGCCCGCAACGTCCGCGAAGGTCACGCGCTTGGCGCTGGCGGAGAGGCCGCGCGCCCGGGCCTTGCCGAAGCTCAGGGCCTTGTTGCCTCCGGATTGGGCCTGGCGCATGAAGACGAACCAGAGCACCACGAAGACGAGCAGCGGCCCCCAGAACATCAGCAGGATGGGGATGTTCGTCTCGCTCGGCTTGGCGGCCTTGAACTCCTGGAGCTGGCCCTCGAGTTTCCAGCCCATGATCTTGGCGCCCAGGTCTTGCATGGGCGGGGCCACGGTTCGGAAGCGGGTGAACTTCTCCTTCTGCCCCTTCTTGTTGGCCACTTCCACGGGGGCGCGGTAGCTGCCCTCGATGTCCTGCCCCGTGAGGGTCACGCTGTGGAATTTCCCTTCGGTGCCCTCCATGTAGAAGGTCGAGAAGGGGATCTCCAGGACGCTGCCTCCGGAGGGCGCCCACTTGAACACCACCAGGAGCAGGGCGAAGAGTCCCACCCACAGCAGCACGCTCTTCATCCAGGAATTCAAGGGGCCTCCAGCGACGTGGGTTCCAGTCTACCGCTCCCATCCTTCGGGTGCAGGGACCATCCGAGCGGCTCGGGTTCCAGGCGCCAGCCGCCCCAGGCGTGGGCGCGGCGGCGCTTCCGGGCGAGGAGGGGACGGATCCAGGCGGCGAGGTCCCGCAGCCGGGCGGGCTCCCGGGGCCGTCCCGCCCCCCCGCCGGCCGCCCCCCGCACCCACCGCCGCCCCGGCTCCGGGGGGGCGGGCCCCAGGCGCCGAGGTCCCGCAGCCGGGCGGCCCCCCGGGGCCACCCCGCCTCCCGGAAGGCCGCCACCAGCACCCAGCGCAGCTCGGCCTCGAGGAAGGCGTCCCGGAGCCGCAGCACGCCGTCCTCCAGCTCCCAGCGAGGGCCCCGCCAGGCCGCCACGCTGCGCGCCTGGAATTCCCGCAGCTCCGCCACCTGGAGATGGGTCTCCAGCAGGTGGCGATCCAGGGCGGGGGCCTCCTGGCGGAGGTTTTCAAGAAGCTGACGCCAGCGGTTGCGGGGCGTGAAGCCCTCCCCGTTGCTGGTGTCCTCCCGCCACTCCCAGCCGAGCTGGCGGAGGTAGTCCCGCAACGCCTCCCGGCGGAAGTCCACGAGGGGGGACCAGCGCAGGCCCTGGCGGGGGGGGAGGGGCGTCAGGCAGGCCAGGCCCGAGCCCCGCGCCAGGCGCAGGAAGACCGTCTCGGTGTGGTCGTCCAGGCTGTGGCCCGTGGCCACCACCGCGGCACCGCAGGAGGCGGCCTCGGCCTCGAACCAGGCCCAGCGCAGCTCCCGGGCCGCGGTCTCCAGGCCCTGGCCGCTGCGCTCCGCGTGGCCGCGCACGTCCAGCCGCGCCTCCACGAGGTCCAGGTCCAGGCGGCGGCAGAGGCGGGCCACGAAGGCGGCGTCCTCCTCGGCCTCCGGGCGCAGGCCGTGCGCGGCGTGGGCCACGCAGAGTTCCACGTCGAGGCTGCGGCGCAGCGCCCAGAGCAGGGCCAGGAGGGCCACCGAGTCGCCTCCCCCGGAGCAGGCCACGAGCACGCGGCAGCCCCGCACGCCATCCCCACGGCGGCGGATGCGCTCCAGGCAGCTGGCCTCGAAGCGCCTCCCCGGGCCAGGCGCGCCAGGAGGGCGGGCAGGGCCGGCGGGACCGGCTTCTCGCACCAGAGCCCCTCGGCATGGTCCGCGAGGATGAGGCTGCCCCAGTGCAGGGAACGGCCCACGATGCCCGCCCGGAAGGCGGGGTGCGCGATGCGCGTGGGGGCCTGGCCGGGTTCGGTGCCGAACTGGCTGCCGAAGGCGTCGAAGGCGGCCATGCGCTGGTCCCACACCTCCGAGACGTCCACCACGAGGTCCGGCGCCGTGGGCGGGTTGACGCCGCCCACCCAGGCCAGGGCCTTCGGGCGCCAGGGCTCGCCGGGGCAGGGGTAGTTGCGCAGGCCGGCGCAGTAGGCCGCCTCGCGGCCCAGGTGGAAGATCCGGCGGTGGTCGGGGTGATGGTCCTCGGGGTGGGGCAGCACCAGGACCCCGGGCCGCAGGCGGCGGAGGGCCTCCATGAGCCTCAAGCGGCTGGCCTCGGAGGCCTCGAAGCGGGCGTCCGGGAGATCGAGGATCATGCGGGGCACCCCGAGGATGCGCGCCGCCTCCATGGCTTCGGCGCGGCGGAGTTCCGCACTGCCCCGGGTGCCCAGGTCGCCGCAGGTGGCGTCCAGGATGGCGGCCTTGAGGCCGCGCCGGGCGCAGAGGGCCAGCAGGCCCCCGGCGTGGACTTCCGCGTCGTCCGGGTGGGCTCCGAGCACCAGCAGGTCCAGGTCGGGCATCAGGTCTCCTCCACCATCACCAGGGGGGCGCCTTCGCGGAGCGCGCCGTGGATGCGTTCCAGGAGCGGGAGGTCCCGCAGCCACGGAAGGCCCGGGAGAACGCGCTCCTGGGGCTTGCCGAAGGGGAAGAGGCGCTGGCGCAGGCGCTCGGGATCCTCGCCGAGCAGCCCCGCGGCGCGGTCCCGGGCCAGGCGCCGGTCGAGACGCAGCAGGCGATGGCGGCTGCGGGCCAGTTCCTGGCGGGCGCGGTTGCCCAGGTCGGTTCCCCAGGATGGGTCCACCGCCAGGGCGAGCGCCTGGCTGGGCAGGGGCCCCCGCTCGGGCAGGAAGGCCTCCCACCAGCCGGCGCGCAGGGCCTCCAGCTGGCCGGGCGCGAGGGCGAGGCCTTTCGGCAGCACGAAGACGCTTGGGCGGGGGACGAGCGCCGGCGGCACGAGTCCCACCCGTTCCCACAGGGGCTCCGCCAGGCGCCAATACACGCGCTCCGTGGGGCCCAGCACCGCGTGGGTGGGGGCCAGGAGCCGGGACTGGAGCAGGGGGCGCAGGGCGGCGCCCGGGCTGAGCCAGCAGCCCTTCGGAAGCGCCTCGCCGGGTTCCAGGCGGCGGCGCAGGCCCGTGGCCGGGTCCAGGCTGAACCAGGCCGCCTGGACCCGGGGATCCAGGGGCAGCGCGCTGCCGTCCGCCTCCAGGCGCTCCGCCTGGCGCCGCAGCGCCGCCTCCAGGTCCAGGGCCCGCCAGCGGGCCAGCTCCTCGGCGAGGGGTTCCCGCAGGGCGGCCTCCGTGGGCACGAAGGGGCGCAGGCCCCGGTTCCACAGGGGACGCCCGCAGGCCAGGGCATGGCTCCGCAGGGTGGGCTCCGCGGCCTCGGGCACCTCGCCCCAGAGGGAACGGGCCTCCGCCTGGTGGCGCGCCGTCCAGGGCAGCCACCCCGCCGCGGTGCCGGCCGGCGCTTCGAAGCGGAAGCGGTGGCGGCGCAGGCGCGTGCCCTCCCAGGCGCAGCTGCGGGCCACCTCCTCGCGGTCGTGGTCCTCGTCCGCAAGCCAGTACACGGCCTCGCCCCCGAGCCGCTGCGCCAGGGCCATGGCCGCCAGGGCCTTGGCCACGGAGAGGGCCGGCGTCCAGCCGGCGCCGATCTGCTGACCGGTGACGACCAGGGGACGGGAGGGGAGGGCCATGGGGACAGCGTAGCCAAAGACGCGGCGGCGCTGTGGTCCAATGGAGGCCTCGCGGGGGGGAAGCATGGAGGAGGGGCGCGGAACCGTCCGGTTCGGCGAGCTGGGACGGCACGCCCGGCTGGTGCTCCAGGAAGCCCTGGGGGCCTTCGTCCGGAACGACGGCCTCGCCCGGGCCTCCTCCCTGGCCTTTGCCACGGCGCTGGCCCTGATCCCGGCGCTCTTCCTGCTGAGCTTCGTGCTGAGCCACCTCCTGGGCTCCTCCCAGCAGGCCATGCTGCGCACCGCGGAGTTCGTGGCCGACGTGATCCCCCGCTTCGGGGAGGTGGTCCTGCGGGAGGTCTCCGCCGTGGCGCGGCAGAACCGGGGTGCAGGCCTCCTGAACCTGCTGCTCTTCGCCTGGGCGGTCACGCCCGTGGTGGCGGGGCTGCGGCGGGCGCTGGGCGGCATCTTCCGCGTGCAGCCTCGGCGGGCCTTCTGGGCCACCAAGGCCCTGGACCTGGCGGTGACCATGCTCTTCCTCACGGGACTGGCCGCGATGACCGGGCTGGACGTGTTCCTGAAGTTCCTCCAGGGCGAGGTGGGGCTCCGGGCGCCCTCCTGGTTCCGCACCCTGCTGCCCTTCTCCCTCACCGTGCTTCTGCTGCTGGGGCTCTACGGCGCCTTCCTGCCGAAGGTGAAGCGGCTGCACCTCGTGGCGGGCGCCCTCGTCACGACCGCCCTCTGGTTCCTGTTGCGCCCGGTCTTCGCGGGCTTCCTCACCCTGCACCACGGGTACGGCCTGGCCTTCGGAGGCTTCAAGTCGCTCTTCGTGGTGATCCTCTGGATCTACTACTCCCAGGTGGTGCTGCTCTTCGGGGCGGAGGTGGTGGCGGCCCTGCACCGCGAGGAGACGCTGCTGCTCCACCGCATGATGGCGGGGCGCCCGGGGCTCCCGCGCCTGGGCCGCCGCCGCTTCCTGGTGGAGGTCCCGGTGGGGGGCCTGCTCTTCCGGGAAGGGGAGCCGGGCGAGGCGATGTATCACCTGATGAAGGGCCGCGTGGCCATCCGCAAGGGCGGGCGCGAGCTCGCCCGCATCGAGGCCGGGGGCTTCTTCGGCGAGATGAGCTTCCTTCTGGGGGCCCCGCGCAGCGCGGAGGCGGTGGCGCTGGAGCCCTGCGAATGCCTGCTGATCCATGGCCAGAACCTGGATGCCCTCATGCGGGAATACCCCGAGACCATCCGGGAGATGCTCGTGGAGCTGGCCCGGCGCCTTCGCGACACCAGCGCCCGGGTATTCAGCGAAGGCGGGGAAGCGCCTCCATCAGGCGCGTGACGCCCTCCTCCACGGTGGGTGCACAACCCACCTGGCACCGCCGGGTGTCAGGCGGCCAGGCGTGCGGCGAGGTGGCGGACCAGCTCCACCAGGCGCGCGGCGTAGCCCACCTCGTTGTCGTGCCAGCCCGAGACCTTCAGCAGGCGGCCCCCCTGGAGCTGGGTGAGGCCCAGGTCCAGGACGACGCTTTCCGTCCGGCCGATGAAGTCGCTGCTCACCAGCTCCTCGAGCGTGCTGGCCAGGAAGCCCTTGGGGCATCCCGGCTCCGCCTCCGCAAAGGCGGCGTGGACCTCGGCCACCGTGGTGTCGCGGGGAAGCAGGGCCGTGAGCTCCACCAGGTTCACGCTCAGGGTGGGAACCCGCAGGGCCCAGCCGTCGAAGTCCGCGGGCAGCCAGGGCAGGGCCTGCTTCAGGGCGCTGAAGGCGCTGGAGGTGGTGGGGTGGATGCCCACCATGGCGGCCCGCGCCCGGCGCAGGTCCTTGTGCGGGGCGTCCAGCAGGCGCTGGTCGTTGGTCGCCACGTGCACCGTGGTCATGGAGACGGTCTCGAGCCCGAAGGCGCGGTGCAGCACCTCCAGCAGGGGCGCGGTGGCGTGGGCGGTGCAGCTGGCGTTGCTGAGCACCCGCTGGGCGCCGAGGTCCAGGCGGTCGCCGTTGAAGGGCAGCATCACCGTGAAGTCCGGGTCCGGGCTCGGGGCGCTGATGACCGCATGGGTGACGCCTCCGCGCAGGTGCCGCGCGGCGTCGGCCCGGCGCGTGAAGCGCCCGCTGGACTCCACGACCAGGCGGACGCCGGCGCTGTCCCAGGGGATCCGTCCGGGATCCGCCGCGTGGAAGAGGGGAATGCGTCGGCCCTCGAGGAGGAGCTCCTCGCGCGCCTCGGCGGCCTGACCCTCCGCCTCCAGGGGGGCGTGGTGGTGGATGGAGTCCCGGCGCAGCAGGTGCACCAGGGTGCCCAGCTCCGCGGGGTCGTTGAGGCCCGCGAGGAGGCCCTCCCGGGCGAGCTGGCGCGCCGCGAGGCGCCCGATGCGGCCGAGGCCGTTGATGCCGATCATCGCGCCGCCTCCAGGATGCGCAGGGCCAGCTCCGCGAGGCGCGCGGCGTAGGCGGCCTCGTTGTCGTACCAGGCGTAGACCTTGGCCAGGCGCCCGCCCGAGACCCGGGTGAGGAAGGGATCCACCAGGCTGCTGGCCTCCCGCCCCACGAGGTCGGCGCTCACCAGTTCCTCGTCCAGCACCTCCAGGTAGCCCCGCAGGGGGCCCTCCGCGGCGGCGCGGAGGGCCGCGTTGACGTCCTCGGCCGTGGCGCTTCGCTTCAGCAGGGCGCCCAGGTCCAGCAGGCTCACGTCCGGCGTGGGCACGCGCACGGCGCCGCCGGAGAGGCGCCCTTCCAGGCCGGGGAGCACCCGGGGCAGCGCTTCCGGCGCCCGGGAGGGGGCGGGGATCATGCTGAGGGTGGCGGCGCGGGCATAGCGGAGGGTGCGGTTCGGCAGGTCCAGGATGTTCTGGTCGTTGGTGTAGGCGTGCACAGCGGTGACCAGGGCGTGGGCGATCCCGAAGGATTCGTCCAGCACCTTCGCCACGGGGGCGAGGGCCTGGGTGGTGCCGCTGCCCGCGCTGAGGACGGTGTGGCGCGAGGGATCGAAGGCTTCGTCGTTCACGCCGGGCGCCAGCGTGGCGTCCGCGTCGGGGAGCGGCGCGGACACCAGCACGCGGGTGACGCCGTTCCGCAGGTGCCGCGCGGCGGCGGCGCGGTCCGCGCAGCGGCCGGTGCAGTCCAGCACCACCCGGGCGCCCAGGGCGCCGAAGGGGAGGCGCTCCGGGTCGGCCTCCCGCTGCAGGGGCACCCGCCGGCCGTCCAGGGGGAGGGCGCCCTCCTCGTAGGCCACGGAGAAGGGGCAGGGGCCGTGCACGGTGTC
>CAXYVC010000004.1:0-59434 GCA_964292295.1 uncultured bacterium | reverse complement strand
CCCGGTGGCGTCGTGGACCGGGGGCAGGCCCCGGCCCAGCAGCGCGGAAAGCCCGAGGTCCGCCGCGCCACCGAAGTCGCAGATGTCCAGGAAGCGGTCCAGGGCCTCGTCCCGGGAGCGCCCCTTCAGGGCCTGCCCGATGCCCACGCCCACCAGGAGGTAGGCACCGTGGGGAAAGAGGGGGAAGAGGGAGCCGTGGGCGGGAGAAAGGAAGGCGGCAAGCGCCTCGGGGAGGCAGGCGAAGCAGTCGACCCGCGCCACGAACGGCGTGGCCAGCACCAGGGCGGCGCCGAGCCCAAGGGCCCAGGCGGCGTAGGCCCGGTCGGAGCGGGTGAGCGCCGCCAGGCCGGTGAGGACCAGCAGGAGCAGGCCGTTCAGCTGGAGGATGCCCACCTGGAGGAAGCCGCGCCACACGTCCGGGGAAAGCCAGCGCAGGTCCGCCAGGCGGTTGGCGGGGAAAACCAGCAGGTAGCCGAGGGCCAGGAGCTTCAGGCCCCATCCCGCCCGGTGCAGCAGGCGCCGCGCCGGCACCCGGCCATCGGCCCCGCGGCCCAGGACCAGGCAGCCCACGGCCCCGGAAAGCAGCAGGAACATGGGCGCCGTGAGGCCCCGCAGGGCATGCCAGAGGTTCCAGGGAAAGGCGGTCACGTCCAGCTGGTCCGCGCGCACCAGGGCGTCCAGGGTGTGCCCCTGGACCATGAAGACCATGGCGGCAAAGCGGACGACGTCGAGGAAGTCGAGGCGCACCCGGGAAGGGGAGGCCGGTGACGCGTGGGAAGTCATAGGGTCGAGACCACCGCGGGCACTTCGGCCCGGCTCTTCCATTGTCGCCGGGGTGGAAGGGCGGCCTTGGTCACAATCCCCCGGCAGGCTCCCGGGGGGCCACCAGCACCTGGAGGACCCGCGCCCCTTCCATGCGCTGCACGACTAGGCGGGCGCCCTCCACCTCCAGGGCCTCCCCGGGCCTGGGCACGTGGCCCAGCCGGGCCATCACCAGGCCGGCCACGGTGTCGAAGCCGTCCCGCTCCCAGGAGAGCCCCAGGCGGGCCTCCAGGTCCTCCACGTGCACCTGGCCGCTCACCAGGCAGCTCCCGTCGGGCAGGGGCTGGAACTCCGCCTGGCTCTCGTGCTCCTCCCGGATCTCCCCGAACACCTCCTCCAGCAGGTCCTCCACCGTGACCACGCCGGAGACGCCGCCGGACTCGTCCACCACCACCGCCAGCTGGGTGCGCGCCCGCTGGAGCTCCCGCAGCAGGTCCAGGCTGGGCTTGCTCTCGGGCACGAAGATCGGGGGTTTCATGAGGGCGCGCAGGTCCAGCGCCTCGGCGGGCCCGTGCTGGAGCAGGTCCTTGAGGATCAGGATGCCCACGATGTGGTCGATGCTGCCGTCGTACACGGGCATGCGGCTGTGGCGGCCCTCCCGGAAGGCGGCCCAGGCCTCCTCCGCGGCGGCCGTCACGCTCAGGGCCTGGATGCGCGTGCGGGGCGTCATGAGCTCCCGCACCACCGTGTCCCCGAAGCCCACCAGGTTGCGGATCAGCTCCCGGTCGTCCTCCTCCAGGATGCCCTCCGCCTCGCCCTCCTCCAGGAGGGCGGTGACCGCCTCCGGATGGACCTCCTCCTCCGCCGCCTCGCGCTCGGGCAGCTCCCGGGGCTGGGCGGCCAGCCGCTCCAGGGGCGTCACCGCGGGGCCCATCAGGCGGTGCACCGGGGCGTACAGGGGGAAGAGGCGGGCCACCCAGAGGGCGGGGTCCCGCCCCGTGAGCAGCGTTGGAAGGGCCAGGTCCATGGCCCAGAGGTAGCCGAGCACCAGGACCATGAGCGTCCAGAGGCCGCCCGGGAGCAGCTCCCGGAGCGGATGGAGCAGCACGAGGATGAGCACCAGGAGGGCCTGGTTCCAGAGGCTGACGCAGAGCCCCAGGGTGCGCGGCCTCTCGAAGAGCTGCGCCAGCAGGGGGTCGCGGATGGCCTCCTCCTCCAGCAGGCGGCGGCGGTGCAGCGAGGTGAGGGCGTGGAAGGCCTCCAGAAGGCTCGCCATGGCCGCGCGGTACACCAGGAGGAGACCGACGGCGAGCAGCAGGACGGGCGGGAAGGCGGGAGCGTCGCTCACGGGGGGGATTCTACCTCAGCGGGCGGCGGGGCCGCTGAGGCGTTCCTCGACCACCCGCAGCACCTCCCGGCGCTCGGCCTCGCCCACCTTGAGCTTCCGCCGGGCGCACTCCCGGAAGTACTCCTGCGCGTCGCGGCTCAGGCCATCCGGCGTGGGGGGCAAGCCCTTGCGGGCCCGGGCGGCGTTCAGAAAGGGATAGGGCTCCTTGGCCAGCTCGGGGCTGCGCCAGAAGTGCAGCGTGGTCCACCACCCGCCCACCAGGAACCAGATCCCCAGCACCGCCAGGGCGCGCCGCTGCAGGCGCCGCATGCGGGGCTCGTCCCGGCGCACCCGCTGCCAGAGCAGCGCCGCGCCCAGGTTCAGGGCGATGATGCCCGCGGTCATGGCGAGGGTTCCGCCCCACCCGAGGCCGTACCACTCCAGCCCGAGGGCCCGCTTCACGGGCTCGGTCAGGAGGAAGCTGAAGATGAAGAGCAGGTGAAGCATGTAGACCAGCAGGCTCTCCCGGCTGGCGGCCTCCACGGGGTTGGGCCCCCGCCAGCGCGGGCGCAGCAGCTCCACGCCGCCCAGCAGCGCGCCAACCAGGCACACGATCCCCGCCCGCTGGGCCACGCTGGGCAGGGTGGTGTTGTGCAGCTTCCAGAGTTCCTCCCCCCGCCAGGGTCCGCCCTGGAGCCAGGTGCCCGCGTGGGCGCTGCCCCAGAGCAGCACCAGGAGCCCCAGCCCCGCCAGGGCGGCGAGGAATCGCCCCTCACTCCAGCGGCTGCGGCCCTCCACAGGCATCACGCGAAAGTGCCGGTACAGCGCCCCCAGCACCGAGCCGAAGGCGGCGAAGGCCAGCCAGGGAAAGAGGGGGAAGAGAGCCTGCACGCCCCGATCCGCGTTCCCGTTCACCAGGCCGCGCAGGGGCAGCCACCAGCCGTCGGCCACGCCCGGCCTCCAGAGGTGCGGTGCCGCCCAGGCCGCGCCCACGGCCACGGCGAGCGCCGCCACGGCGTAGCGCCCGGGCCGGCGCAGCAGCCGCGCGAGCCCCTGGAGCAGCAGCAGGCTGAAGACGATGCACTGCAGTACGTCGATCTTGAAGAGTTCCCGGTACTTCTGCACCGTCGAGAGGGCCGTCCACTCCGCCAGGGTGAGCCCCGGCGCGTGCAGGGCGTAGGCGCAGGCGAGGATGAAGCCCAGGCGCTTGGCGGTGGGCCCGAAGGGGCGCAGGGTGCCGTCGGCCCGGAAGGTGGACAGCACCAGGCTGTAGCCCGCGCAGAGGATGAAGCTGGGCGCCACCAGGCCGTTCAGGTAGTTCAGCCACCCGGGCACCATGGCCTTGGGCAGCCACACGTTCACCACGTGCACCTCGATCATCACGATCACCGCCCAGCCCCGGAGCTGGTCCAGCCAGTCGCAGCGGCGGGAAGGGGCGAGATCGGTCCACGGGTTCACGGGCATGGCGTCCTCTGAAGGCCTTACCGGGGCAGCATAGCGGGCCCGGGCGGGGCAGCGGAGCACAGGCGCCCCCTCAGGCCCGCGGCCCCCCCGCCCCCCGGCGCCGCATCACGCTGTGGCCCCGCCCGTAGGCGAAGTAGACCACGAAGCCGAGCCCCAGCCAGGCCAGCAGCCGCCACCAGTTCGCCACGGGCAGGGAGAACATCAGCAGCGTGCAGGCGACCACCCCCGCCACCGGCACGAAGGGCACCCAGGGGCAGCGGAAGGGGCGCTGGGCCTCCGGGTGGGTGCGCCGCATGACCAGCACCGCCGTACAGACGATGACGAAGGCCAGCAGGGTGCCGATGTTGGTGAGGTGCAGCAGCGCGTCGATGGGCAGGGTTCCCGCCAGGGCCATCACGAAGAGCCCCACCAGGATCGTGGACTTCCAGGGCGTGCGGAAGCGGGGATGCACGGTGCCGAAGACGCCCCGGGGCAGCAGGCCGTCCCGCGCCATGGCCAGGAAGACCCGTGGCCCGCTGAGCATCATGACCAGCAGCACCGACGTGATGCCCGCCACCCCCGCCGCGGCGATGAGGCCTTCCGCCCAGCCCAGCCCCTTCTGCTGGAAGGCCACCGAGACCGGCGCGTTCACGTCCAGGCGGTCGAAGCGCACCATGCCCGTGAGCACCGCCACCATGAGGACGTAGAGCACCGTGCAGACGATCAGGGAGGTGATGATGCCGATGGGCACGTCCCGCTGGGGGTTCCGGGCCTCCTCGGTGTGCGTGGAAACCGAGTCGAAGCCGATGTAGGCGAAGAAGATGATGGCGGCGCCCGCGAGCATGCCGACCGGCGCACCCTTGGGGTCCGTCAGGCCCGCCACCGGATGCCCGAAGAAGCTGATGCCCGTCCACCCGAAGGGTGCGAAGGGATGCCAGTTCGTGCGTTCCACGAAGAAGGCCCCCACGGCGATCACGAAGAGCACCGCCGCCACCTTGATGCCCACCATGGCCGCATTGAAGCTGGCGCTCTCGTGGATGCCCTTCACCAGCACGGCCGTCACCACCGCCACCACGAGGATCGCCGGGAGGTTCATCACCGCGCCCGTGGAGGCGAAGCCTCCCGTGGCGGGATCGTAGCGCCAGGGCGATTCGCTCAGGAGCCGCGGGAGGTGCAGCCCCGCCTTGGCCAGCACGCCCTGGAAGTAGCCCGACCAGCCCGTGGCCACGGTGGCGCTGCCCACGGCGTACTCCAGCACCAGGTCCCAGCCGATGATCCACGCGAAGAGCTCGCCCAGGGTGGCGTAGGCGTAGGTGAAGGCGGAGCCCGCCACGGGCACCATGGCCGCGAACTCCGCGTAGCACAGCGCTGCGAAGATGCAGGTGATGCCCGCGATCACGTAGGAGAGCATCAGGGAGGGCCCGGCCACGTTGTGCGCCGCGGCCCCCGTGGCCACGAAGATGCCCGCGCCGATCACCGCGCCCACCCCCAGCGCCGTGAGCTGCACGGGCCCCAGCACTCGGCGCAGGCGATTGTCGTCCTTCATCTCCTCCAGGAGCAGCTCCAGGGGCTTGCGCGTGAAGAGCTGGGCGCGGAGGGTGCGGAAGCCGGACATGCTTCACCTCCTGGCGACCCCGGACGGGGATCGCGGCGGATGGAACGTTGGGTCTCGAAGGTTTCCGGCATCATAGCGCCCATGTCCCTCTGCGCATGCCTCTCCGCCCTGGCCCGGGCCGCGGGCCGGCAGATCCCCTGCCGGGGCTGCCTGGCGCCCCTGGGCGAGGGCGCGGAGGCGGGGCTCTGCCGCGCCTGCTGGGAGGGCCTCGTGCCCCTGCCGGCCCTCCGCTGCCCCCGCTGCGCCCTGCCCCACGGCGCGGACCGGGACTGCCCGGAACCCGTGGCCTGGTCCCTCGGGGACGCCCTGTGGGACTACCACGGGGGGCGGCCGCCCCTCGGGGCCCTGCTGGTGCCCGCCATCAAGGCCGGGGAGCTGGCCTGGATGCAGGCGCTCCACCGCCGGATGGCCGAGGCGCCGCTCCCGTCCTGGGCCGCCGAGGCGGACTGCGCGACCTGCGTGCCCACGCCCCTGCCCCGCCGCCTCCTCCGGGGCTTCGACCTGGTGGAGGACACGGCGCGCCTGCTCGCCCGGCGCCTGGACCTGCCCTTCGCCCGCACCCTCGGACGGCCCTGGCGCACGGGGCGCCAGATGGCGCGCACCGAATCCGAGCGCCGGCGCCTGCCCCGCCACACCGTGCATCCCCTCCCCGGCGTCTCCCTGGAGGGCCGCGTCGTGCTCCTGGTGGACGACGTGTGGACCACGGGCACCACCCTGCTCCGCTGCGCCCAGGCCCTCCAGGCGGCGGGCGCGCGGGAGCTGCGCGTGCTCACCCTCTTCCGCGCCCTCCAGGGCCACCCCGTCGAATCAAGCATCGCGTCAGGAGGCGTTCCCCGCTAAGGTGGATCCTTTGGCCTTGGAAAGCTCAACACCCAGGGCCCCCTCTGGAGTTCCTTGATGCGCATCCTCCCCTCCGCCCGCGCCGCCTCGGCCCTGGCCCTCCTTCTCGCCGCGGCCGCGCCCCACGCCCACGCCTCGGGCTTCCAGCTCCGGGAGCAGAGCCCCTCCGCCCAGGGCAGCGCCTTCGCGGGCGCCAGCGCCGGCACCACGGACATCGGCTGCATGTTCTTCAACGCCGCCGCCCTCACCCGCTTCCAGGGCACCGAGTTCATCGGCGGCCTCAACTTCATCAAGCCCTCCGCCTGCCTGGAGGATGGCGTCGCCACCCGTGCGGCGGCCCTGGGCGGCACGGCGATCTCGGGTTCCCCCTCCCCTAAGGACGGAGGCCAGCAGGCGGTGCTGCCCGTCCTCTACGCCATGTGGAGCCTCAGTCCCGACCTGAAGCTGGGCCTCTCGCTCAACAGCCCCTTCGGCCTGACCAGCGATTACCAGAGTGGATGGATCGGACGCTACCACGCGCTGAAGTCCACCATGACCATCGTGGAGCTCGCCCCCAATCTCGCCTGGCGCCTCAACCCCTCCTGGTCCATCGGCGGCGCCGTGGTGGCGCGCCACGTGGACGCGGAGCTGAGCAACGCCGTGGACTTCGGCGCCGTGGCAGCGGCCTACCACGTGCCGGGCGCCCAGCCCGGCGCCCAGGACGGCACCGCGAAGGTGAAGGGCAAGCGCTGGGGCCTGGGCTACAAGCTGGGCGTCCTCTTCGAGCCCAGGGCGGACCTGCGCTTCGGCGTGGCCTACCACTCGGCCATCGACTACCGCCTGAAGGGCGACGTGCACTACGAGGGCGTGCCCACGGCCCTCGCGAACGCCTTCCGGGACAGCAGCGCGCGCCCCATGGCCAACCAGCCCGCCACCGCTTCCCTCGGCGCCGCCTGGGAGGCCACGCCCACCCTCACCCTGCAGGCGGAGGCCGCGCGCACCTTCTGGAAGCGCTTCGAGGACATCCGCATCACCTTCGCCTCCGGCCAAGCCGATTCCGTCACGCCCGAGTATTGGAAGGACTCCTGGTTCTACGCCCTGGGCCTCACCTGGCGCCCGGAGGGCGCCTGGACCTACCGCTGCGGCGTGGCCCGGGACCAGACCCCCACCACGGACGCCTTCCGCACGCCGCGCATTCCCGACGCCGCCCGCACCTGGGCCTCCGTGGGCCTGGGCTACGCCTTCACCCGCCACCTCTCCGCCGACCTGGCCTACAGCCATCTCTTCGTGGAACACGCGACGCTGAGCCTGGAGGCCGGCTCCTCGCCAGCCAGCGATCCGGACTTCTTCCGCGGCAACCTCTCCGGGAGGTACCGCAACAAGGTGGACATCCTGTCCGTGCAGCTGCGCTGCAGCTTCTAGCCCCGAAGGCCCTATGCCCTTAAGCCCCGCCACCGAGGAGCGCCTGCACCGCCTGCTGCTGCCCCTGGCGGGGCTCTCCCTCCTGGCCGCTGCGGGCCTGGTGGTGCTGGCCCTGCTCGCCACCGTGGCGGTGGTGGTACTTCTGGTGTGGCTGATGAACCCCTGGGCCGCCGGCGTGATGAGCCTCCTCACCTTCGCCCTGTGGGCCTGGGTGGGACTTCTGCTGTGGCTTCACCGCATCCCCGAGCACCACTACGGCCGCGGCCTGAAGCGCCTCCTGGGCGCCGCGGAAGCCGGGGACGCGGGGGCCCGCCGGCGCCTGGGGGAGGGCTCCCGCCAGGGCAGCCTGGGCCGGTCGCGGGACCCGAGCCAGGCGGCCTGGTGGCGGCGGCGCCTGGCCGACGACGGCGATCCGAGGGCGGGCCTCCAGCTCGCCGAGCAGCTCTGGGAAGGGCGGGGGGTCCAGCGGGATCAGCGGGCCGCCCTCGCCCTGGCCCGCCGCCTGGCGGAGGCTGGCCACCGGCCCGCGGAGCTGCGGGTGCGGCGCTGGGAGGCGCACGCCCAGGACACCTGGTCGGACCAGGGCGCCTGAAGGACGCAGCAGATGCAGAAGGAGGCGGGCGCCTGCGCGCCCGCCTCCTTCCTTCAGCGGATCGGCCTACTTGCAGCCGCAGCAGCAGCCGCCCGCCAGGGCCTTCTTCACGGCCTCGGCCAGCTGGCCGGGCTTCACCTCGGCGAGCTCGTAGGTGGCGCGCACCATGGGCTTGTTCACCTTCAGCACGCGGGTGATGTCGATGGGCGTACCGGAGACCACGATGTCGCAGGGGGTGGCGTCGATGGTCTTCTCCAGGTCCTTCACCTGCGCGTCGCCGTAGCCCATGGCGGGCAGGATGCCCTGGGCGTTGGGGTATTTCTTGTAGGTGGCGGCGATGGAGGCCACGGCGTAGGGCGTGGGATCCACGATCGCGGCGGCCCCAGAGGCCTTCGCGGCCACCACGCCGGCGCCCATCATGCTCATGGAGCCGTGGGTGAGGGTCGGGCCGTCCTCGATCACGAGGGCCTTCTTGCCCTTCACCAGCTCGGGCTTCTCGGTGGTCACGGGGCTGTTGGCGCGGATCACCACGGCCTTCGGATTGAACTTCTTGGCGTTCTCCTCGATCGCCACGATGTCCGCTTCCTTGGCGCTGTCGCACTTGTTGATCACGATGACGTCCGCGCGGCGGAAGTTGGCCTCGCCGGGGTGGTACATCATCTCGTGGCCGCTGCGGAGGGGATCCGCGATGCAGATGTGCAGGTCGCAGGCGTAGAAAGGCGTGTCGTTGTTGCCGCCGTCCCAGAGGATGATGTCGGCTTCCTTCTCGGCCTGGCGGATGATCTGCTCGTAGTCCACGCCGGAGTAGATGACGAAGCCGTTGTCGATGTGGGGCTCGTACTCCTCGCGCTCCTCGATGGTGCACTTGTGGAGGTCCAGGTCGGAGTAGGCGGCGAAGCGCTGGCAGGCCTGCTTGGCCAGGTCACCGTAGGGCATGGGGTGGCGGATGGCCACAACCTTCTTGCCGAGTTCCTTGAGGATGCGGCTGATGTAGCGGGTGGTCTGGCTCTTGCCGGCGCCGGTGCGCACGGCGGTGATGGCGATGACCGGCTTGGTGGACTTGATCATGGTCTTGTCGCAGCCCAGCAGCTCGAAGTCCACGCCCATGGCGGTGCAGAGGCTCGCCAGGTGCATGACGGTCTCGTGCTTCACGTCGGAGTAGGAGAAGACGGCCACGTCGGGCTTCTCGCGCTTGATGACCTCGACCAGATCGGCCTCGTCGAGGATGGGGATCCCGGCCGGATACAGCTTGCCCGCGAGCTCGGCGGGGTAGGCGCGGCCCGCGATGTCGGGGATCTGGGTCGCCGTGAAGGCCACGACCTTGTAGGCCGGGTTGTCGCGGTAGACCGTGTTGAAGTTGTGGAAGTCGCGACCGGCGGCTCCCAGGATGAGAACGCGACGAGGCTCGGACATGAGGAACTCCCTTGGAAAGGGGTCGACCGATCAACCGACACACCCGCGGATTCGGGTAGTCATGGCCTCGGGACCATGTTTGCCCCATGGTAAACACAAACGCGTGACACAAACACCCCCGAACACAGGTTCCCCCGGTGGGCGCCGGGAATGCGCAGCGCCCCCCCAAGCGGCTAGCGTGATCCCATGCATCTCTCCCTCTCGGCCTGCCTGACCGCCCTCCGTGCCTGGCGCAGGGTCCTCCTCGCCCTGGGCACCCTGCTCCTGCTCTACGCGGGCCTGGGCTTCCTGGTGCTGCCCCGCGTCCTGGAGGCCAAGCTCCCGCCCCGCCTCTCCGCCCTCCTGGGGCGGCCCGTGACGGTGCGGAAGATCCGCACCAACCCCTTCGCCCTGTCGGTGAGCCTGGAGGGCCTGCGCATCCAGGAGCGGGACGGCTCGGCCTTCCTGGGATGGGAGCGCCTGTACGTGAACGTGCAGGCCAGCAGCGCCTTCACCCGCACCTTGCGCTTTGCCGCCATCGAGCTGGACCGCCCCTTCGGCCGCCTGGTGGTCCTGAAGGACGGCCGCCTGAACGTCTCGGACATCGTGGAGCGCCTGTCGGGCCCCGCCGAGCCCAAGCCCGCCCAGGAGGCTCCCGCCCGCGCGGTCGCCATCGGTCTGCTGAGGATCGCCGGCGCCCGCCTGGACCTGGAGGACCGCGGCCCGGCCCAGCCCTTCGCCACCACGCTGGGTCCCGTCTCCTTCGAGCTGAGGGACTTCCGCACGGTGCAGGACAGCCGCAGCCCCTATGCTCTGGAGGGCGTCACCGAGCGCGGCGAGCGCTTCGCCTGGAAGGGTTCCTTCGCCCTGGCGCCCCTGCGCTCCGAGGGCAGCCTGCGCCTGGAGCGCCTGGCCCTGGCGAAGTACGCGCCGTACTACCGGGAGCAGGTGGCCTTCGAGCTGCGGGAGGGGCTGCTGGACGCATCGGCGAACTACACCTTCGCCTGGGGCGAGGGGCGCCACGAGCTGCGCCTCGGCGGCGGCAGCCTGGACCTCGCGGGCCTGCGCCTGGGCGAAGCCGGCCGCGAGGCCGTGCCCCTGGAGCTGTCCTCCCTGGCCCTGCGCGGCCTGGAGGCCGACCTGCTGGCGCCCTCCCTGCACATCGCATCGCTGCGGCTCCGGGGCGGCCACGCCGCGCTGCGCCGGGAGGCGAACGGCAGCCTCGACCTGGTGCAGCTCCTGACGCCGAAGCCCCGCCCGAAGAACCCGGACGCCAAGCCCCTGGCCCTGGCGGTGGACGAGCTGGGCGTGGAGGGCTTCGCCCTCGACTTCGAGGACCACAGCACGCCGCGGCCCGTGCAGGCCCGCGTCGAGAACCTTTCCCTGGCCCTGAAGGGCTTCAGCCTCGACCCCAAGCGCGCGGCGGAGGCGCGGCTGGACCTGCGCCTGAACGGCGCGCCCCTGCGCGCGGAGGGGAAGCTGTGGGCCCTGCGCCCCGCGGCGGAGCTGGCCGTGAAGCTGGAGGGCCTGGAGCTCTCCCCCTTCGACCCCTACCTGGCGCCGGCCCTGGACGTGCGGGTGAACCGTGGCCGCGCCTCCCTGGAGGGGCGCCTGGAGCTGCCCTCCCTGGACGCTCCCCGCTTCCAGGGGCGCCTGGAGCTGGCCGGCTTCGAGGCCATGGACGGCGTGGGACGTGAGCCCTTCCTGCGCTACCGCGCCTTCCGCCTCGCGGGCATCGACCTGGCGCTCGCCGCGCGCACCCTGCGCATCCGGCAGGTGGAACTTCTGGAGCCCGAAAGCCGCCTGGTGATCGCCGCGGACGGCAGCACCAACGTGAACCGCGCCCTGAAGCTCGGTCCGGCCCCGGCCGGCGCCGCGGGCAAGGCGCTGCCCCCCACGCCGGAGCGCCCCTTCCAGCTCGCCATCGGCGACATCCGCCTGAACGGCGGGCGCCTCGGCTTCATCGACCGCAGCCTGGAACCCAACGCCGCCCTGGTCATCACCGACCTGGAGGGCAGCTACACGGGGCTCAGCAGCGCCCCCGAGTCCGTCTCCCGGGTGGAGCTCTCCGGCAAGGCCGGCGGCCTGGCCCCCCTGAGCATCCGGGGCCACGCCATGCCCTTGCGCTCGGATGCGGACACGGACGTGGCCCTGCGCATCACGGGCGCCGACCTCTCGGACTTCGGCCCCTACGCGGGCAAGCACCTCGGCTACACCATCCGCAAGGGCAAGCTGGACGTGGAGGCCCGGGTGGCCATCCAGCGCCGCAAGCTCGACGCCCTCTTCAAGACCCGCCTGGACCAGTTCTACCTGGGCGACCGGACGGGCAGCCCCGACGCCACGCGCCTGCCCGTGAAGCTGGCCCTGGCGGTGCTGCGGGACCGCAAGGGCGTCATCGACCTGGAGCTGCCCGAGGAGGGCAGCCTGGACGATCCCGACTTCCGCTACGGCCGCATCGTGTGGAAGGCCATCCTGAACGTGCTGGGCAAGGTGGCCACCAGCCCCTTCACCCTGCTGGGCAAGCTCGTGGGCAGCGGGGAGCGGGACCTGAGCTGCGCCGCCTTCGAGCCGGGCCTCTCGGCCCTGAACCCGGAGCTGGAAGGCAAGCTCCAGGCCCTGGCCAAGGCCCTCGCCGAGCGGCCGGACCTGGGCCTCGAGGTGGAGGGCACGGCGGACCCCGTGGCCGACCTGAGCGCCCTGCGCCGCCAGGCCCTGGAGCGCCGCCTGCGGGAGCTGAAGGCCCAGGCCGCCCAGCAGGACCCCGGCCAGGTCCAGGTGGCCCCCTCCGAGCGAGAAAAATGGCTGAAGGCCGCCTACGCCGCCGCCTTCCCCGCCCCGAAGCCCGCCAAGGGCCATTCCCCAACACCCCCGCCCCCCGCCGCGGAGATGGAGCAGCGCCTGCTCGGCAGCCTCCAGGTGCCGGCCTCCGAGCTGCGCCAACTCGCGGACGCCCGCACCAAGGCCGTGCTCGCCGCGCTGCGGCAGGCCCAGGTGGATCCGGCCCGGGTCTTCGAGGTGGAGGGCGGCGCCCGCGCGAAGAAGGAGGGCGGCGCGAAGGTCTACTTCGGCCTGCGGTAGGCGCGGCAGGGCATACTTCTCCGCCACTCCGCAGGAACGGCTTGACGAGTCACTGCGTGGTGACTTCAATCAATCCCGGAGACCTCCCATGGCCCGCACCCACGCCCCCCACGCCCGCGACGCCGAAGCCACGCGCGGGCGGATCCTGGACGCGGTGGGCCGTCTGCTGGTCCGCGAAGGCTTCGGCGCCCTGGGCGTCAACGCCGTGGCCAGGGAAGCCGGCGTGGACAAGGTGCTGATCTACCGCTATTTCGGCGGGCTAGACCAGCTGCTCGAGGCCTGGGGGAACACCTCGGACTTCTGGCCCTCGGTGGCCGAGATCCTGGGAGAGACCCCGGAGGAGGATCCCGCGGCGCTCGCCGCGGGCATGCTCCGGCGCCACCTCCAGGCACTCCGCAGGCGTCCCCACACCCTGGAGGTCATGGCCTGGGAGGCCGTGACCCGGCATCCCCTGACCCGGATCCTGGACGGCATCCGCGAGGCCCGCGCGGAGCAGCTGGTGGAGGCGCTCCCCCCCCAGCTCGGGGACCTCGAGGTGGACCTTCCGGCCATCTCGGCCCTGCTCAGTGCCGGCATGCAGCATCTCCTGCTGCGCTCCCGCACGGTGACCCTCTTCAACGGCGTGCCCATCGCCAGCGAGGAAGGCTGGCGCCGCATCGAAGCGGCCCTCCAGACCCTCTGCCAAGCCCTGCTCAAGCCTGAAGCGCCCCGCTAACGCCCGGCGCCGCGCGCGCCGGTTTTCTGCAGCCCCAATGTCACCACAAGGTGACTACCACTGGAGTTCCACGATGAAAGTCCTCCTTCGCAGCCTCCTGCTCCTTGCCGCCCCCCTCCTGGCGGCCCAGAGCTCCGAAGCCCCCGCCCGCCCGCAGGACGCGGGACCAGCCTCCGCCAGCCCCCGCTGGTGGGCGGCCTCCGCCGCCGGGGGCCGGGAAGGCCTCTTCCTTTCCTCCCACCTGAGCCGGGCGTCCGCCCCCTCCGGGAGCCCCCGGTGGAGCTGGGCCACCGAGATCGACGTCCTGCCCGTGGCCACCGGCGGCTGGTATCTCTCCCTGGCCACGGGCCGTCATCTCTGGCGCCTCCGGGCCGTCGCGGCGGAGATCGAGGTGCCCGACACCTTTGCTCCGCGCGGCTGGAAGGATGCCCGCACGCGGGCCCAGGCCCTCCTCGCGGACCGTTTCTTCCGCCCCGGCTTCACCGGCCCCTGGGTGGGCGCCGGTCTCGAGCGCTGGGAGGAGGAGCTGGCGTGGTCCGGGGGGCCCCGGCACGCCCACCTGCGGAGCGTGCAGGCCACCTGCGGCGCGGGCTGGGTGCTGCCCCTCGGGCGGGGCTTCTATGCGAACCCCTGGGTGGCCGTCCACCAGCGCATCGCGGGCGACCGCACCGCTTCCGGCGCGCCGGCGAGGTGCCACCCGAAACCACTCCAGGCGGAAGCCTCCCTCAAGATCGGCTTCGCCTTCTGACGCACCCGCCCCGCTACAGCCACTCGCTCAGGCAGAAGCCCAGGCCGATCGTGTTCTGGCGCCAGTTGTAGTCGATGAGGCTCTCCCCGTAGCCGCTGGTGGCCTGCACGTAGCCCCGCATGCGGCGCCGGATGGGAAAGCTCCAGGTGGCCTGCACGGCCCCCTTCCCGCTGCGGGCGTTGAGGCGGGTGAGCGCCGTGAGCGTGTGGCCCCCGAGGCGCAGCAGGGCCACCGCCTCGCCATGGCCCAGGTAGTGCTCCAGGTCCGGGTTGTCGTCGTCCTTGCGCTGCTCGCCCAGGCGCACCCAGGGCCGCAGCAGCAGGGCGAAGGGCCCGCGCTCGAAGCCCGCCTGGGCCACCACGCGGTTCCAGCTGCGCGAGAGGGGTTCGGAGCGGCCGTTGGACTGGTGGTTGATCCCGAACGTCAGGAGGCTCCAGCGCAGGCCCAGCACCTCCATCTGCGGCTTCCAGGCCAGCATCAGCTCCGGCTCGTAGTTCGTCTCCCGGAAGGGGCGCGACTGGGCGGGGCTGTAGACCTGCCAGTGGCTCTGCTGGGTGTAGCCGCCCCACAGGGAGAGGCGCTGCGCCTCCATCGTGGCGAGCAGCACCTTGAAGCTGAGCTGGAACTTCGCCTCGAGGTGGCGCAGGTCCACGGCCTGCGCCGGCCGCGTGGGGCTCATCGGCGCCTGGTTCGGCCGGTCGCTGGTGCGGCCCAGCAGCAGGTAGCTGGGCTTGTGCGAGCGCACGTCGGAGCCCGGCACGCCGCTGCCCGCGTCCAGATCCCAGGCCGTGGCGAACAGCGAGGGCGTCTCCTGGGCCGCCAGGGGCATGGCGAGGGCCAGCACGCAGGAGAGGAACTGGGGAACGCGGCGCGGATGCATGGACAGGAAACTCCCGAGGGGGCACCGCGACCAGGGGCAGAACGGCCTGGCGACGGCGCCGCGAGGGATTGTATCCGTCCGTTCAGCACCTCGTCTCTTTGTCCATTCCATGCGGGTTTCAGCGCTGCTGCGGCGAAGGCTTCGTCGGTCTTCCCGGCGCTGGCCCCCATGGGTGCCCATTCCATGCGGGTTTCAGCGCTGCTGCGGCGACAGGGGTAGTGGCAGTTGCACCAACCAGCGTTCCGTGCCCATTCCATGCGGGTTTCAGCGCTGCTGCGGCGTGGCTGGTCGGGTGTGGCCCCGCTTCGGGAACGTCCGTGCCCATTCCATGCGGGTTTCAGCGCTGCTGCGGCCTCGCGCGCTCCGGCAACAACCTCATCAAGAACGGGTGCCCATTCCATGCGGGTTTCAGCGCTGCTGCGGCCAGAAGGGATGAAGGTTGAGGATCAGGTGAATGAGTGGTGCCCATTCCATGCGGGTTTCAGCGCTGCTGCGGCCCGAAGGAATGAAGGTTGAGGTTCAGGTGAATGAGTGGTGCCCATTCCATGCGGGTTTCAGCGCTGCTGCGGCACCGCTTCAGCTACCTGTTCAGCGACGAGGCCGAGGCCTTGTGCCCATTCCATGCGGGTTTCAGCGCTGCTGCGGCCTGCTATATAGGAGGTGTCCGGGCGTGAGGGTCAAAAGTGCCCATTCCATGCGGGTTTCAGCGCTGCTGCGGCGATCACGGCGGAAACCCGCGCGCTGATGGACGGCCTGTGCCCATTCCATGCGGGTTTCAGCGCTGCTGCGGCCCAGGAGAACAGAATCCACCAGATACGCGCCCACGTGTGCCCATTCCATGCGGGTTTCAGCGCTGCTGCGGCGGCAAATTCTTGGGTGACATAGGGGGCACCATGAGAGTGCCCATTCCATGCGGGTTTCAGCGCTGCTGCGGCATGATAGTTTCGGCCGTGTGCTCCTGGACAATCCAGGTGCCCATTCCATGCGGGTTTCAGCGCTGCTGCGGCGCTACTACGGCCGCGGCTACATCCAGCTCACCTGGGAGGCGTGCCCATTCCATGCGGGTTTCAGCGCTGCTGCGGCGAAGGCGCTCTATCAGACCCGCAACCTGCTTCAGCAGTGCCCATTCCATGCGGGTTTCAGCGCTGCTGCGGCGCGACGATGCCCATGACGCCCACGACGAAGACCCCCCAGGGTGCCCATTCCATGCGGGTTTCAGCGCTGCTGCGGCCGGCCTTCGGGCGCGCCTTCGACTTCCAGACCGGCTAGTGCCCATTCCATGCGGGTTTCAGCGCTGCTGCGGCTCTGACAGGCAAGGTCAACGTGGAGGACTGGCCGAACTCGTGCCCATTCCATGCGGGTTTCAGCGCTGCTGCGGCGGGCCACGATCTCGGCCCGGCCGATGGCGGTCCACAGGTGCCCATTCCATGCGGGTTTCAGCGCTGCTGCGGCCGTAGCCTGGGCCGAGAAGCACGCGGCGGAGCTGGTCACGTGCCCATTCCATGCGGGTTTCAGCGCTGCTGCGGCCCCCCTCACTGCTGCTGCCCCTGCGAGCCACCGATGACGTGCCCATTCCATGCGGGTTTCAGCGCTGCTGCGGCCGGATGCCGAGCGCCTCTTCGGGAAGCCCACGGCCGGTGCCCATTCCATGCGGGTTTCAGCGCTGCTGCGGCGCCGGCGAAGCCGGAGGAGGCGACGATGCCCACGACGTGCCCATTCCATGCGGGTTTCAGCGCTGCTGCGGCCAGGCGCACGGTCTTGTTCCTCGTGGCTTCGGGTTCGTCCTGTGCCCATTCCATGCGGGTTTCAGCGCTGCTGCGGCCCTCCAGTCCCTTGACGCCGGAATTTCCGAGCTGGTGTGCCCATTCCATGCGGGTTTCAGCGCTGCTGCGGCTCTACCTGTCTTCCGGCTTCGACGCCGCAGCGGCGTTGTGCCCATTCCATGCGGGTTTCAGCGCTGCTGCGGCCAAGGGTGATGCCTACACGCTGCTGTCCAAGCGTTAGTGCCCATTCCATGCGGGTTTCAGCGCTGCTGCGGCGCCATCCAGGATGTTGGACACCTTCGGGAGATACTTGGGTGCCCATTCCATGCGGGTTTCAGCGCTGCTGCGGCCGGCAGACCGCGGACAAGGCCGTGATCGGGACGGCGGGTGCCCATTCCATGCGGGTTTCAGCGCTGCTGCGGCCCATACACCCATGGATAACCTGGGGGGTGCTGGCTGTGTGCCCATTCCATGCGGGTTTCAGCGCTGCTGCGGCTTGGGCACGACCTCTGCCTCTCCGTCGTGGCCGCGATAGTGCCCATTCCATGCGGGTTTCAGCGCTGCTGCGGCCCGGATCTGAAGGACGCCCTTGAGGCGTGGAGATATGTGCCCATTCCATGCGGGTTTCAGCGCTGCTGCGGCGCGTGGGACCAGTCTACAGCGCGCCTCATTCGGTGCAACGTGCCCATTCCATGCGGGTTTCAGCGCTGCTGCGGCGCGCTCGAATACACCGCCAAGCCCACGCTCAAGGACAAGTGCCCATTCCATGCGGGTTTCAGCGCTGCTGCGGCGGCACCGTCACCCGGGGCGACTGGCTGGTGGCCGATGCGTGCCCATTCCATGCGGGTTTCAGCGCTGCTGCGGCCTGGGCGGTTTGCCTGCGGGCCAGCTCATGCCGATCCAGTGCCCATTCCTTGCGGGTTTCAGCGCTGCTGCGGCGCGCGTGCCAGATATGGCCGGAGTTACCGTCGAGAGGTGCCCATTCCATGCGGGTTTCAGCGCTGCTGCGGCTCATTTCGCTGTCTCCTTGGGGGCGTAGACGGTGAGGTGCCCATTCCATGCGGGTTTCAGCGCTGCTGCGGCAGTGACGCGATAGGGCATGCAGCCACCTAATACTGTCAGTGCCCATTCCATGCGGGTTTCAGCGCTGCTGCGGCGCTCTCCTTGTCGTAGCCGTAACCGCCTGCCTGCCCGAAGTGCCCATTCCATGCGGGTTTCAGCGCTGCTGCGGCACCTCACAGCCAGCATACAGAACAAGACACCAGCATACCGTGCCCATTCCATGCGGGTTTCAGCGCTGCTGCGGCCAAGGCGCCGATGTTCGAGGAGGTCTAAAGCGACTATGTGCCCATTCCATGCGGGTTTCAGCGCTGCTGCGGCGCTCTTTCCCATGGTCACTCTCCTTTCGTGGGCTGCGTGCCCATTCCATGCGGGTTTCAGCGCTGCTGCGGCCGAATTCCTTGGCGTAGAAGTCGTACGGGCCCCCGAAGGTGCCCATTCCATGCGGGTTTCAGCGCTGCTGCGGCCTCGCCTGCAGCGTGGAAGAGGCGCGGAACTGCCTCGAGTGCCCATTCCATGCGGGTTTCAGCGCTGCTGCGGCCCGGCGTTGTGGCCCATCAAGCCGTTGTTCCGCGTCTGGTGCCCATTCCATGCGGGTTTCAGCGCTGCTGCGGCTACACGGTTGCGGTGGCTCCAGGTGAGCGTGGCGTCTCGTGCCCATTCCATGCGGGTTTCAGCGCTGCTGCGGCCGTTCTATCTGAACCTGACCAATAAGGGAAGCTGGTCAGGTGCCCATTCCATGCGGGTTTCAGCGCTGCTGCGGCCTTGGCCACCAGGGGAGCCAAGTCCAGGGTGGTCGGTGCCCATTCCATGCGGGTTTCAGCGCTGCTGCGGCCCCAGGGAGCCGCATTCGATACACCTATCCCATATGAGTGCCCATTCCATGCGGGTTTCAGCGCTGCTGCGGCGATGAAGCCAGCGCCATCGTCCCGCGTGATGCTTTCTTGGTGCCCATTCCATGCGGGTTTCAGCGCTGCTGCGGCACGGCGAACCCATGGCCACGCGCTTTGTCGTGGACTGTGTGCCCATTCCATGCGGGTTTCAGCGCTGCTGCGGCAGTGCTAATGTATGGAACCCGCGCAAAACCGGCATCTAGTGCCCATTCCATGCGGGTTTCAGCGCTGCTGCGGCCCTGGACGACCAGGCTCTAGCGGCCAACGCCAACCGGAAGTGCCCATTCCATGCGGGTTTCAGCGCTGCTGCGGCGAGGGACCGCAACGGGGACACCAAGGCAAAGCTCCAGTGCCCATTCCATGCGGGTTTCAGCGCTGCTGCGGCACGGGAAAGCTGGAGGCTCGAACCCAGCTCGCGTGTGTGCCCATTCCATGCGGGTTTCAGCGCTGCTGCGGCCAGGGGCTGGGCCGCCGGGGCGGCCACGGTGACGGGTTCCAGTGCCCATTCCATGCGGGTTTCAGCGCTGCTGCGGCCCTATGCCGTGTCCCTCGCGCTCAACCGCTCCGCCGTGTGCCCATTCCATGCGGGTTTCAGCGCTGCTGCGGCCATTAAGGGCATTAGCGTCGGGAGGGGACTGTGAAGCGGTGCCCATTCCATGCGGGTTTCAGCGCTGCTGCGGCCCGATGCACTCCCAAACTTCATCGGCCACGGACTCGATGTGCCCATTCCATGCGGGTTTCAGCGCTGCTGCGGCGTGCGGGTTTACGGCCTAACCGCCCATCATGGGCATGTGCCCATTCCATGCGGGTTTCAGCGCTGCTGCGGCCTGAACAACACCTATCTGTCTGGCTACACCGAGATCAAGTGCCCATTCCATGCGGGTTTCAGCGCTGCTGCGGCTCGTCGCCCACGTTGCGCTTGGGGCGCCACTTGTTCTCGTGCCCATTCCATGCGGGTTTCAGCGCTGCTGCGGCCCAGGTTGTCCGTGAGGCTGGTGGGCTTGAGGCGCCAGCGTGCCCATTCCATGCGGGTTTCAGCGCTGCTGCGGCTAACCCGTCGCTCAACTCGGACGCTGCCTCTTCCGGGTGCCCATTCCATGCGGGTTTCAGCGCTGCTGCGGCGGCTGGATCACCGGCCGGTGCGGCTGCTCGAGATCGAGGAGTGCCCATTCCATGCGGGTTTCAGCGCTGCTGCGGCAACATCCCTGGGCTTCGGAACGGGATCGACGTGGTGAGTGCCCATTCCATGCGGGTTTCAGCGCTGCTGCGGCGGCATCCGCACGTCATCCCACCACTCCCGCTTCACGGGTGCCCATTCCATGCGGGTTTCAGCGCTGCTGCGGCCAGGACGTGTTTGGGCTACCGGATGCACCACCAAAAACGTGCCCATTCCATGCGGGTTTCAGCGCTGCTGCGGCTGTTTTCTTTTGAGGTGCAAAGTGGAGCACTTGTTTACGTGCCCATTCCATGCGGGTTTCAGCGCTGCTGCGGCAACACCGCCCTCCACCTGTCGCTCACGGCCTCCGGGTGCCCATTCCATGCGGGTTTCAGCGCTGCTGCGGCTTGCAACGGCGCTTGTGCTCCTGTCCCGCAGCGGCAAGTGCCCATTCCATGCGGGTTTCAGCGCTGCTGCGGCGTGGCGGACGTTTGGGCGTTTAACGCCCTGGCTTCGCGTGCCCATTCCATGCGGGTTTCAGCGCTGCTGCGGCGTAGCCAGCGACGTAACCCTTGAACAGGCTCATCAGCAGTGCCCATTCCATGCGGGTTTCAGCGCTGCTGCGGCTTCAACCCAGGGGAGTCATGCTTAACCTCCTGTGACAGTGCCCATTCCATGCGGGTTTCAGCGCTGCTGCGGCGCCTGGTCTCCCCGGGAGGGCTTGGTGCCGCACGCAATGTGCCCATTCCATGCGGGTTTCAGCGCTGCTGCGGCAACGCGAGCGGGCAGTTTCTGAGGCTTGGGGATCAAGCGTGCCCATTCCATGCGGGTTTCAGCGCTGCTGCGGCAGGGGATGGCGGCCTGGATGTCCGTCATGGCCTCCCGGTTGTGCCCATTCCATGCGGGTTTCAGCGCTGCTGCGGCGATCATGGACGCCTGCAGCGTCCCGCGGATCCAGTACGGTGCCCATTCCATGCGGGTTTCAGCGCTGCTGCGGCTCTCGATGTGGCGTGATAAGGGCATTTCCCGTAGTAGGTGCCCATTCCATGCGGGTTTCAGCGCTGCTGCGGCTGGAACTCTGGCTGATCGAGCACCGGGTGATCCCGGGGTGCCCATTCCATGCGGGTTTCAGCGCTGCTGCGGCAGCCCCGCCGGAGCGGGGCATGGGGCAGGAGCACCCGTGCCCATTCCATGCGGGTTTCAGCGCTGCTGCGGCCACGGAGCCCCTCACCACGGAGCTCCGGGACGGCGAGTGCCCATTCCATGCGGGTTTCAGCGCTGCTGCGGCTCGTTCACCGTGGCCCGTGAGGTTACGGAATGGTGCATGGAGTGCCCATTCCATGCGGGTTTCAGCGCTGCTGCGGCCAGCAGATTGGTGACGGTGCTGCTACATCAATTGTAGGTGCCCATTCCATGCGGGTTTCAGCGCTGCTGCGGCCCCACGACACGCCCCGCGCGCGCCCCGCGCGTTGGTGCGTGCCCATTCCATGCGGGTTTCAGCGCTGCTGCGGCGTCTAGAAGTGTCTTTGTGTTCATCGGCGTATGTCTTGAGTGCCCATTCCATGCGGGTTTCAGCGCTGCTGCGGCAGCCTGACAAACAAACCGCGTCATCCGGTGATTTGGACTCCGGTTTTCGAGCGGCCCGGAGCCGGGGTGGCTGGTTGGCCAGGCTTCCCGATTCCGAGCCCATGCCCCACCGCCTATAGGCTGGGATATTAGACGTTATGGCATTCGAGCGACCCTAGGAGGATTCCCTCTACGAAGCCGCTCGCCGCAGCACGCTGACAAAGACCCGTTCAGGAATGTCCTTCGGGGATCCGCTGGTGGGGCGGTCGAGGCACAGCGAAGGAATGGTTCAATTCTCCCGCGCCGGGTCAAAAGATCAAGTGGGTGCGTTCCTTGGGGCACCAGGCCCTCCCCAAGTGCTCCACCCCAAGGTCGATGGCTTCGTCGTCGTTGCCGTGGACGGCCCCGAGGTCCAGGAAAAGCACTTGGTCCTGGTCCTGGTTCAGCACACGCCGAAGCCGTTCCTTCAGGATCACCAGGTCCTTCCTGCTGAACTGGCCGCAATAGACGCTGTACTGGACACGATCGGCGACATCGCTGACCACCTTCTGAACGCGCTTCACGCGTTTCTCGTCGGCGATGTCGTAGGACACCAGGACGTGGCGACGGCTCATCGCGTCACCAGGGGTTTCCAGGCACCCAGGTCGCCTTCCAGCCAGCGGGCGAGGAGCCTCGCTTCCATTTCCAGGATGCGCCGGTAGCTCAGGCGGTAGTCGAAGGCCGGATGGGTGACGAGTTCCTGCATCCGTTGTTCGTAGGCCCCAATGAGGCGCCTCCGCGCGGGATCGCTCAGGAACACGCCCGCCTGGGTCTGAAGGGCGTCCTCAGGGGTGAGGATGCCCGTGTTCAACGCGCGCAGCACCACGCTGTCGGCGATGAGGGGGCGGAAGGGTTCGGCCAGGTCCAGGGCCAGCGCAGGGCGGCCGGGTTTCAGCGTGTGGTAACCGCCGAACATGGGATCCAGGCCCACCTCTGCCAGAACCACGGTGCAGTCGCGCACCAGCAGCATGTACAGCAGGCTGAGGCAGGCGTTGACGCCATCCCGGGGCGGGCGTCGGGTGCGGCCCTTCATGTGGGGGCGCCAGGTTTCGTTCAACATCCCTGGGAAGGCGGCGAAGTAGTTCCGGGCGGCATCGCCCTCGATGCCGAGGAGCTGCTCCAGGCTTTCGGCCTCCTCGGCGCGCCGCGCGGAATCTGCCAGCGCGGTCAGGCAGGGAGCTTCCTGGTGGTTTCTTCGGAGCAGGGTGCGCTGGTTGCGGATCTTGGAGGCCACCAGATCCCGGGCCATGGCCAGACGCAATTCGGGGAGGGTGAACTTCAGGTACTGGGCCTGGCGGAGGGCCACATTCTGGGTGGCCAGGGGCATGGTGAGGCCCAGCAGGCGCCCCCCGCGGCTGAGGTGGCAGACGCTCCGCCCATTGTCCAAGAGCCAGTGCAGGGCGGGCGTGGTGACCGACACACCCTGTCCAAAGGCCACGACCTGAACCACATCCTTCAGAGGGATCTTCTCCAGGAGTTCCCCCTTTTCCCGGATGGCGACCTGGTCGCCATCTTTCCCCAGGCCGAGGCCCTGGCTGGCCAGGTACAGCACGCCGCCGTCGGGCCGGGCGGGAAGGATGCGGCGGGGCGGCTCGCTGCATCGGGCCTTCAGCAGGTTCGTCTCGTCGGGCAGACAGACCGGCGCCAGGCTGCACAGCACGCACTTGGGGCTGTCCAGCAGGGGATCGGGCAAAGGGCCTTCGGAAAGGGCCCGGGCCCTTTCCATGGCGAGGTGCAGGGCCTGCTCCAGCTCCGGCATGGGATGGACCTTCACATGCCTGCGGTCGGCCCGGTAGTAGAGTTCTCCGTGGTGCGCGGGGTAGCCATTTGCGCGGAGCAGCTGGATCTGCCCCATCACCTGGACCTGATCACCCGCCCAGGCGCCCGGGTGGAGCGCAAGTCCCTCCCAGTTGATACTCCGCGCGGGATCGGGGGCGCTGCCGCGTTTTGCCTCCACCGGTACCAGCGCGCCGTCCTCGGCCTTCACCACGTCCAGTCTCCCGGTCAGGCCCTGCTCGGGCCATTCCAGGTGGAGGTTGCGGGGGAGGGGCCAGGGGAGCTCCTCCTCGCTGGTTTGGATGACGTCCTTCTTTCGGCGGCTTTCGGCGCGGTCGTGCTGGGCGGTTCCTTCCAGCACTTCGGCGCTCTTCACCATGACGCCCTGCACGGCCATGAAGTGGTACAGCCGCGGACAGTACACCAGCTCGGTGAGCATGCGGAGCTGAAGGGTCGGCGCGTCGTCCATCTCAGAAGGGAATGGCTTCGCTGGGGCGGGCGCGCAAAGCCTTCAGCAGATCCTGGCGGACCTTATGCCAGAAGTGATCGCCCGGAACCCAGTGGCTGGCCTCGAAGAAGACGCCGGAGGGATCGCGGAAGAAGGTGATCTTCTTGCCGGTTCGCGCATCTTCCACCTTTCCAGATTCCGCCTCGGCGGCTTCCTGGGCCGCATCGAGGGCGTCGGCGTCGTCTTCGGGTGCGGTGTCCTCCGGGTCCTCCTTGGCCCCCTTCTTTCCGCTCGCCTTTTCCCACGCAGCCTGCGAAAGGCTTTCCCAAGCGTAGGCTTGCCCGCCTGGAACGGGTACGAGGCGGCCATAGCCCTTGTCCTTGGGGTTGTTCGGGTTGCGGAGCGCCCCCAGCAGGCGCTTGCCGAGGGCATCCGGGACGAAGCTGTCGTCGTCCTTGCCCATGCACACCAGCCGGACGGCTTCGCCGTTCCGCAAGGCGAAGCGCCGGGCCAGGCTGATGGCCGCGTTGTGGTCCGCATCCTCCTCGACGAGCCTGCCGGACCCATCCAGGGTGAAGAAGCGCTTGCCGCCTTCCCAGGGAACGGGCAGGCCCGCCACGGGCTGCCAGCCATGCTTGGCGGCCTCCCAGCGACGCTTGAACCAGTCGGATGCGATATCTTCGGCAGTAAAGGTTGAGCAGCGCACGCCCGGCGCGCCGCTCCAGCCGTGGTAGCGGCTGGTGAAGCCCGCGCCCGTGTCCAGCGTTCCGATGCCGAAGAGTTCGGCCATCTGGGCCGTGACCTTCGTAAGCTCACGGTGGGACCAGCGCATCAACTGGCTGTTCTCGGACCGCGTGCGATCCGTGAAGAAGCGGTACCGCGCCAGATCCTCGAAGAGGATGAGGTGGGCGGGCGGGAAGCGCGGTTCCCAGCGGTGGGTCGTCTCGTCGTAGCGCAGCCCCCGGGCGGTGTTCACCAGGAGGTTGGCGCCTTCCTTGGTGCGGTCCTCCTTGAGCTGATTGATGTGATCCAGCAGGGCCTTGGCGAAGTCGGGGCCGGGGCGGTTGACCTCGCCGCTCTCGGAGCCCCGGCGGTGCCATCCCTTCAGGAAATCCCGTACTTCAGACAGGTGCTCGATGGCCCAGAGGCTCTTGCCGTGCAGACCGGCCCGGCGGGGATCGCGCCTTCGGGTGCGGTCGCGCCAAACCCGGATGAGGTCAGCGATGGCTTGGTCCCAGGCGTCGAGGGTCGCTTGGGCGACCGGATGCTTTTCCAGGCCATCGGGCAAGGGATCCAGTGCAGCAGCCTGTCGCAAGGCGGGATGGAAGCGGGACTCCACATTGGATGCTTTCGTTTCCTGCTTCTTGCCCGAGGCGCGATCCCCCTTGGCGCTGGGGGGAGCATCATCGGCCAGCAGGGTCGAAAGGGATCGGGCGTGGCGGTCCTGATCCTCCACCAGTCTGGCCTTAGCCTCGGGATCCTTGGGTTTGCGCTGGAGCGCTTCCAGGGCCTTCTTCCGCGATTTGGCCTCCGTTTTCGGGTGGGCGAGTCTCAGTAGGAGCGTGCGGCGGGATTTCAGGAACTTGAGCAGGTTGAGCGTCTCCTTGGTCTCGCGTCGTCTTCGCTCGATGTCGTCCCCTCCGGCGTCTTCCAAGGTCGCCAGCTCGCCCGGAAGACTGAGCGTGGCCTGGGACTCTGGCACGAGCACGGCTTTCCATGGGGATGACGCGGGAATGGGAAAGGCCTGTTCGCCTGCCGCGATCGCCCCTCTTTGTATTTCGAACAGGGCAACCGCCGCGAGATCGCGCACGCCAAGGTCTACGGAAAAGAAGCGCTGGCCTTCGGCGAGAGCGTCTTCGTACTTGCTCGACTCGGAGAGAGAGGTCTGAAGGTGGTAGGCCCACCTGGGTGCGTCTGACCAGCGGAACTTTCCGTTCACTTTCTGGGCGATACCCTGGCCCTCCACCAGATTGGGCTCCAGATCCAGCACCAGCTTGAGGTCGGCACGCAGCAGTTTCGGGGCCAGGGGGGTATCTGGGTGGCTGCGGAGGTACTCCCTGCCATTCGGTTGGCCGGGCACCTTTTCGAGGAAGGCCCGGTCCAGCAGGATGTCCGGGCTTTGCATGGTGCCCACCCAGGTTTCCCATTCGCCCCGGTCCTTCACGCGCGAGAAACTGGGGGCCTGAACGAAGGTGAGCACGGGGGTCTTGCCGGGCTCGCCGGTCGTCTTGTCCCGCTTTTCCAGGTTCTGGAGCGCCAGTTGGGGCGAGGGGCAGATGGCGATGCGGAACTTGTGCTCCTCGTAGCCGCCACCGTCTTGAGGCGAGATGAGGTCGAAAACGGCTGCCCACCCGCCCTCGGGAAATTGTTCCAAATCCAGGTTCTTGAGGTTGCCGCCGCTGGGTTCCTCGAACTGGAGCCAGACGGGATGGAGCCGCGGGTGGGGCGGCGTCATGGCCGTTCGCTCCCGGCTCTTGTTCTTTTTTTGCTCCAAGCGGTTCGCCTTGGCGAGGAGTTGGACGGCCTTCACCCCTTCGTCCGTGAACCAGAGTCCCTTGCGAGCGTCGTCTGACAGCACCCAATCGGTGAAATAGGGATCAGGCGATTCCTTGGGGTTCTTGGTCTGGAAATCGGCGGCGATTTGCGGAAGGTCCGCGCCTACCGGGGCCTGCTGGAGTTCACGCGCCAAGGCTTCCCACTTGCGGATCTGGCGGCCTCCAATGCGAAAATCCGTATCTTCCTTCGCCAGTTGGTTGGTTGCGCGGAGTTCTTTCGTCCGTTCCTGTTCATAACCCTTCAGGAGTGCCTTGTAAGGAGCATAGGGCGCCAGGGTGGCTTCGATGGCTGCGAACTCTGCCGCGCGCTTTTCGTGTTCCTTGCGTGCCCGGTGGTTCCAGGATTCCCAGGAGAGAAGGCGGGCGATGACCCGCGTCAGTACGAGGTAGTCCCACTTCGACATTTCCAGACTTCCGGACTCGCCCAGGATGTGATTGAAGCCCTGGTAGGTCCTGAGGCAATCCAGCAGTCCCTGGGTGCGGAGCCGGTTGACCACGGGCCCGATCGGGCTTTTTTGCGCATCCGCCACGGCCTTCTCGAAAAGCGGAACCCATTTGTCGAGTTCCCCGCCGCCATTCGCCACTTTGTACCAAGCGGCCTTGCTGTAGCCTGCGGTGATCCCTTCATCCGCATACCGTTTCTCCTTGAATGCACGAAGGATGCGTTGGAGCCATGCACGGGCGGATGGTTCCCATTCCTGGCCATCCTCCTTTTCAGTGAGCCATTCGGGCTTAACGGATAGGCTCTGTTCGGTTTCGAAGGCATTCGACGTTCGATCCACCAATGGCTTCAGCCATTGCTTTGCCAACGATGCGGAATCGGCCTTGTTGTCTGGATCGGCATGGGTCGGCACGATCAGGTCGTACAGCTTGCCCAGGTCCTGCATCGCTTCATCCAGCGTGGATCCGGTCAGGCCTGGCGCCAGCAGCGCGAGATGCTCCCGCAGGCGGGTCTGAACCATCTCGGCGCTCACCTCAAAGAGCCGGTGTCGGTTCGTTTCCACCCCAGGGTGCCCGAGGGCGCGGGCCAGGGCGGCGTCGCCGGTCCAGACCACATCCCCCCGGAGGATGAGCAGATGTTCCACGAACCATCGGGTGCGCTCGTTGACGAGGCGGTGGGTGGTCCAGAGGGACGCCCGATGCTCGGGCGAAGCCAGGTTCAGGCGCAGGGCGATGGATCGGGTCGGCATGAATAATCCTTTTTGCCGGAAGTCTATCCGCCGACGCGCCCCGCGCATAGGCCACGATCCGCTCTGGAATCCCCTGCATGATGCGGTTGCCCTGGTCCGCCCCCTCCCGACGCTTGCATTTCCTGCATATTTTGCTAGACTTATCGTTCCTTGTTTGCAGGCAGGAGGCCTCATGGAAGCGATCCGGCCCTCCGTCTACTCGGAAATCGGACGACTGAAGCAGGTGGTCGTCCACGCCCCCGGGCCCGAAGTGGACTTGATGGTTCCCACCATCATGGAGAAGCTCCTTTTCGACGACATCCTTCACGGCGCCCAGGCCCGGGAGGAGCACGCCCTGTTCCGCGGTGCCCTGGCCCGCGTGGCCGACGAGGTGCTGGACATCCAGGACCTCTTCGTGGAGGCCCTGGCCGAGGAGGGCGTCAAGCTCGCCTTCATCGAGGACCTGCGCCGCCTGGTGAACCTGCCGGACGCCACGTGCAACCTACTGCGGGACATGCCCTCCGACGTCTGCGCCCGCAGCGTCATCTCGGGCATCGCCTGGGACGACGTGCCCGGCCACACCCACTGGCAGCGGGGCTTCGAGTACCGGCTGCGCCCCATCCCCAACCTGCTCTTCATGCGCGACCCCGCGGCGGTGCTGGGCGAGCTGTATTCCGTGAACTCCATGGCCACCTGGGCCCGGGAGCGGGAGCCGCTGATCCTCAGCTACGTCTTCCGCCACCACCCCCGCCTCTCCCACCTGGACGAGGGCGCGCACCGGGTCTTCGACCAGGTGACGCCGCTGCTCAAGGGGGAGATCCGGGCGCCGGTGAGCCTGGAGGGCGGCGACATGCTGGTGCTCAGCGACAAGGTGCTGGCCATCGGCTGCTCCGAGCGCACCAGCGCCGACGCCGTGCACCTGCTGGCCGAGAACCTGCGGGACCACTTCCGCCGGGGCGAGACCACCTTCGAGCACCTGCTGATGGTGCTCATGCCGAAGGTGCGCTCCGCCATGCACCTGGACACGGTCTTCACCCGCACCAGCGAGGGGGAGTGCCTAGTCTTCCCGCCCTTCTTCAGCGGGCGCAGCAGCGAACTGCTCAACGTCATGAGCATCGACCTGCGCCACGAGGACCTGCACTTCACCACGAAGCCGAGCCTGCTGAAGGTGCTGCGCGAGGTGGGCATCGACCTGAAGCCCATCGCCTGCGGGGGCGGGGACCACATCCGCCAGCAGCGGGAGCAGTGGACGGACGGCGCCAACGCCTTCTGCCTGGCCCCGGGCGTCATCTTCAGCTACAGCCGCAACGTGGGCACCGCCGAGGTCCTGGCCAAGGAGGGCTACCACGTGCTGCCCGTCCGCCAGCTGCTGGCGGACCCCACGGTCGACCTCCTCGACGGCCGGAAGTAACTGTTCCAGCTCGAGTGCGGCGCGCTCTCCCGGGCGCGCGGCGGCCCGCGCTGCATGACCTTCCCCCTGGCCCGCGCCTGAGGGCGGCTACACTCGGGGGCACGCGCCCGAGGCCCCCATGCTGAAGCCCAACGCCACCGACCTGACCCTCTGGACCCACCTCGTCGCCTTCGCCTTTGCCGGAGGCGGCGCGGTGGTGGCGCTGCTCCTGTCGGGCTTCGAAGACGAACGCGAGGACCTGCGCGGCCTCGCGGCCGCGGTCTGGGCCCGCGTCACCCGCTGGGGAACCCGCATCGCGGTGGTCCTGGGAGGGGTGCTGCTGGCCCTCCGCTTCCAGGCGGGCGAGCATCCCTTCGACGCGCGCCACCTGCCCCTGAAGCTGGCCTTCGCGGCGCTGGCCCTCCTCATGGCCGAGCTCACGCCGCGGGACCTGGCGAAGGGGCGCCGCGGCAGCGCCATGCTCTTCCTCATGTTCTGGATGCTCACCACGGTGGTGGCGGTGAACAAGGCCGCCTTCCCGAAGAAGCCGCGCCCGGACGTGCCGCCCGCCGTGCTCCGCGCCGCCCCCTGAGGCCCCGGCCCGCAGGACAGTCCTTGACAAAAGCCGCGTCCTGCCCGCGGCTTGAAGGGACCGTCTACAATGAGGACATGCTCCGGACCACGATCCCGCGCGGCCACGCCGCGGGATTCCTGCACGTTTGAGGAGGAGGACGGCCATGGCTGCTTCTGCACGTGAGACCCGCGACCTGGTCGCCCAGTGGGCCTTCGACGCCCGTCCCATCCTGGGGCGCTTCCACCTGTGGCTGGAGGGCGTGGACATCGCCTGGGTGCGGGGGGAGCCGGCCAAGGAGTTCACCACCGACATCTCCTTCATGGAGGGCGGCATGGAGCGCCTGCTCGCCGTCACGGGGGCGGTGACAGCCCTGGGCACCCGGCTCTTCGGCCGCTACGGCGCGGGCAAGGGCCTGGACAAGGCCGGCCTCAACCAGGCCAAGAAGGAGGCCGACGCGATCTCCGCCTACGCCATGAGCGAAAGCCTGTGGTACCTGTCCCGGCAGCTGCCCGAGAACCACGCGATCATGGTGTGCATGGGCGAGGGCCTGATGCCCAAGGCCGGGGAGACCCCGGAGATGGGCTCCAACCCGCAGCTCGGCTTCGGGCGCGTCTACGCCCGCCCCTCGGTGGCCCGCTGGCTGGACCGCCGGGTGATGCGCCTGCTCAACCACGAGGACTACGGCTGGGAGGCCTTCTACCGCGACATCAAGGCCGCCGGCATCACGGTGTGGGGCGCCGCCATCGACACCCTGGAGAACACCTCCCGCTTCTCCAAGGGGGCGGAGACCGGGCCCATGACGGTCCTGCACCTCTTCGACCAGCCCCTGGCCATCACCCGCCCCTACGAGGGGTACATGGGGAACCTCTTCCTGCCCCAGGCGGTGGCGGACCGGGCGGCGGAGGCCTCCATCCTGCTCTCCTTCCGCACGCCCCGCGCCCAGGTGATGCAGGCCATCCGCATGACCTACCCCGACATCGCCCCGGAGCGCATCCACGTGTGGACCCTGGGCGGCAAGAGCCGCGTCACCCGCATCAGCGGCCTGTGGCAGGAGTGGGCGGAGCTCGGCGCCCACGTGGCGGAGGACGGCTTCCCCCTGCCCACGGGCATGGCGGCCTTCAACGAATCCGGCACCTACGCCCCCACCTTCTGCGTGGGGCCCTACGAGCGGGACGGCGAGCGCCACCTCTTCCTGGTGGACGGCTACGCGGCTTCCGCCGAGGCCATCCAGGCGGCCAGCCTCGCCCCCATGCTGGGCCTCGCCGCCTACATCACGCCCTTCACCTCCACCTTCGAGGTGCCCTACGACCGGGAGCGCCTGGTCATGGCCCTGGATCCCGACGGGGAGGACTTCCCGGCGCGCCTGGGCCAAGTGCTCGGCCAGACGGTGGACGCCGCCACCGCGGAGCGCTACCGGACCATGATCCTGGACGCGCGGGATGCCGGCATTCCCCTGCACACGCCCATGCTCGGCGCCCACGACTTCTTCCCCGAGAAGAAGTGGGACGTGCTGGCCGTTTCGGGCTACATGTGCCCCGACCCCTACTCCGGCGCCCCCGGCGTGGAGGAGGTGGAGCCCGGCCGCTACCGCGTGACCGTGCGCCTGGCCAGCGCCCGGGGCGACAAGCGCATCACCTTCACGCTGCGCCTGGCGGAGACCATGGAGCAGAGCTGGCTGGTCTTCAACCCGCTCCTCAGCCGCTTCATGGGGGGCGAGGACTACCGGAAGCGCCCCGTGCGCATCTCCGACTCCGGGCGCATCCGCAACGAGCTCCAGACCCTCTGCTCGGAGGCCCTGGAGTTCCCCCAGCAGGACCACATCCGCGTGCACTTCGACCGCATCCCTCCCGAGGTGATCCCCCCCGCCTCCCAGGTCAAGCTGCGCGAAATCCTCCACTGGTACAAGGAGGCCCACCCGCTGTGGTTCTCCTGGCTGGAGCTCGCGGAGCCGGAAGCCCGGTAGGACGCCAGGGCCTTCACATTTCTTCACACCCTGTGCGCCCCACAAGCCACGCATCGTGAGGCATGATGGGGAGGCGTTGCGGTCCGCTTCGCGACGCGTTCGGTTCGGCTCTTTCTCACCCCTTCGAACAAGGAGGCACCATGGCCATCTTTCCGGCCCGGGGGCTCGCGGCGATCCTCGTCGCGGCACCGCTCCTGGCCCAGTCCATCCCCGTCCAGGAACACACGCTGTCCAACGGCATGCGCGTTCTCCTCGTGGAGCGGCACGACCAGCCCACCATCGCCTGCGGGTGGATGACCCGCGCCGGCAGCGCCAACGAGCATCCCGGCATGACGGGCATCGCCCACCTCTTCGAGCACATGATGTTCAAGGGGACGACCACCATCGGCACCCGCGACGCCAAGCGCGACGCCGAGCTGAACGAGGCCCAGGACCGGGTGCAGGCGGAGATCCGCAGGGAGATGGACCTCCTGCGGGAGAAGCAGCGGCGGGGCGAGATCCGGGACATGATGGACCCGGCGGTGCGCACGCCGAAGCTCCAGCAGCTGGCGGCCCAGTTCGACGCCCTGGTGAAGGAGCAGCGCGCCCTCATCGTCAAGGACGAGCTGGACAAGATCTACAAGCAGGAGGGCGCCCAGGGCCTCAACGCCAACACCAGCAACGACCGGACCTTCTACCACATCGAGGTTCCGTCCAACAAGCTGGAGCTCTGGGCCTGGATGGAGTCCGACCGCCTGAAGAACGCCGTGTTCCGGGAGTTCTACTCCGAGCGCGACGTGGTGCTCGAGGAGCGCCGCCAGCGCACGGACGCCACGCCCACGGGCAAGGCCATGGAGGCCTTCAACGCCATGGTGTGGCAGGCCCACCCCTACAGCTGGCCCGTGATCGGCTGGCCCAGCGACATCAGCCAGGTGACCCGGGAGCAGGCCAACGCCTTCTTCGCCACCTACTACGCCCCGAACAACATCACCGCCGTGCTGGTGGGCGACTTCAAGAGCGCCCAGGTGCTGCCCCTGATGGAGCGCTACTTCGGACGCATTCCCGCCAACCCGAAGGGCACGCCCGAAGTCATCACCACCGAGCCCCCCCAGCCGGCGGAGCAGCGCATGAGCGTGGACGTGGAGTCCATGCCCATGGCCTTCGCGGTGTGCAAGACCGTCTCCGACGTGCACAAGGACGCCGCCGCCCTGGAGGTGCTGGGCGCCATCCTGAACGGCGCCTCCGGCCGCCTGAACAAGGAGCTGGTGCTGAAGCAGAAGGTCGCCACCGGGGCCCAGGCCTTCAGCCGCGGCATGAAGTACGGCGGCATGTTCTACCTGATCGGCATGCCCACCCCCGAGCAGACGCCCGAGGCGCTCGAGCCCCGGCTCTTCGCCGAAGTGGAAAAAATCGCCAAGGAGGGCGTGAGCCCTGCCGAGCTGGAGAAGGTCAAGAACCAGGTGCAGGCCGAGGCCTACGCCATCCTGGAGCACAACGGCCGCCTGCGGAACGCCCTCGCGGAGGCCGAGTGCAACGGCTCCTACAAGGACCTGCTGGAGATGCCCGCCCGCATGAAGGCCGTCACCGTGGAGGACGTGAAGCGCGTCGCCGGTGCCTACTTCGCCAAGGAGAACCGCAACGTCCTGCTCGTCCACCGCAAGCAGGAGAACGGCCCGGTGGATCCCGAGCTCGCCAAGCTCCCCGCCGAGGCGAGGCCCATGGTCCAGGCCCAGCTGAAGCAGCTCCTGGCCATGCCCAAGGACAAGCTCCAGATGGTGGCCGCCAAGCTGGAGGAACAGGCCTCCAAGGTGCCCGCCGAGGCCAAGCCCGTCATCGACTACATGCTCGCGAAGGTCCGCGCGAAGCTCGCCCAGCCGGAGGCCAAGTGATGTTCAAGGGAGCCACCCTCACCCTCCTGCTGGCCGCGTCCGTCCTGGGCGCCCAGTCCATCCCCGACCGCCCCGAGAAGCTCAGCTACCCGTCCCTCAGCTTCCAGGCCCCCCGCACGAAGGACTACGCCGCCAAGCTCAAGAACGGGATCCCCGTCTACATCGCCGCGGATCCCGAGGGCGTGCCCTTCGTGCGCCTGAACGTGCTGGTCAAGGGCGGCAGCTACCTCGAGCCCAAGGGCAAGGAGGGCCTCGCGGAGCTCGCCGGCCAGCTCTGGCGGGACGGCGGCACGGCGCAGACCCCCGCCGAGAAGCTCGACGAGCGCCTCGAGTTCCTGGCCGCCCGCATCGACAGCGGCCTGGGCGACACCAGCGGAAGCCTCTCCATGCAGGTCATGGAGAAGGACCTGAAGGAGGGTCTCGACCTCTTCATGCAGGTGCTCACCCAGCCCGCCTTCGCCCAGGAACGCCTGGACCTGGCCAAGAAGGAGGCCCGCCAGCGCCTTGACACCCGCAACGACAACGTGGCGGGCATCGCCGGCTACCAGATGGGCTTCCTGCTCCACGGCGAGCAGCACTTCAGCACCGCCGAGATGACCCAGGCCAGCCTGGCCTCCATCACGCGGGAGGACCTGCAGGCCTTCCAGCGGCGCCTGCTGCACCCCGGCAACCTGGTGATCGCCGTCTCCGGCAAGTTCCAGAAGAAGGCCATGCTGGACCTGCTGAACCGCACCCTGGGCAGCCTGAAGCCCGGCAAGGGCGCCGAGGCGAGCCCCAAGGTCCCCGCCCCCGCCTTCACCCGCAAGCCCGGCATCTACGTGGTGGACAAGGACGTGCCCCAGAGCATGGTGCAGCTGGCCATCCCCGGCCTGCGCCGCTCGGACCCCGACTGGCACGCGGCCTACGTGATGAACCAGATCCTCGGCGGCAGCGGCTTCACCAGCCGCCTGATGAAGAAGCTGCGCTCCGACGAGGGCCTGACCTACGGCGTGGGCACCCGCTTCAGCCCCGGCCCGCACTGGAAGGGCGACTTCAGCTGCAGCCTGCAGACCAAGAACCGCTCGGTGGCCTACGCCCTGCGCCTGATCCTCGAGAACATCGAGCGGATCAAGCAGGAGCCCGTGGGCGACGAGGAGCTGAAGGTCATCCAGGACGGCATCGTCCTGGGCTTCCCCTCCAACTGGTCCAACAAGCAGGCCGTGGCCCGCACCTTCGCCGGCGAGCACCTGGACGGCTGGCCCGCCGACTGGTGGGCGGACTTCCGCGAGAAGGTCCGCGCCGTCACGAAGGCCGACGTGCAGCGCGTGGCGAAGAAGTATCTGGACCCCTCCCAGGCGGTGATCCTGGTCGTGGGCAAGGCCGCCGAGGCCGAGGCCGGCGACAAGGACCATCCGGGCCTGCTGAAGGACGTGGCGAAGCTCCCCTTCACCCACCTGCCCCTGCGGGACCCGCCCACGATGAAGCCCATGAAGTAGACCTCGCGAAGGGGGCGGCCGACCAGCCGCCCCCTTCGTGCATTTTCCATCCCATCCAGGAGCCCCCATGCTCTCCCGCCTCACCGCCGGCCTGGCCGTCGCCGCCCTCCTGGCGGCCGCGCCCCTCCCGGCCCAGCAGCTCCCGGTCCAGGAGCACACCCTCTCCAACGGCCTGCGCGTCCTCCTCGTGGAGCGCCCCGGCCAGGCCACCATCGGCACCGCCTGGGCCGCCCACGCCGGCGCCGCCAACGAGCGCCCCGGCGCCACGGGGCTGGCCCACCTCCTCGAGCACATGATCTTCAAGGGCACGAAGGCCATCGGCACCCGGGACGCCAAGCGCGACGCCGAGCTGAACGCGGCCCAGGACAAGGTCTACGCGGAGATCGAGAAGGAATACGACCTGCTGCGCGCGCGCCAGCTCCGCGGCGAGATCCCCGACATGTTCGACCCCAAGGTGCGCTCCGAGCGCCACCAGAAGCTGCTGGCGGAGCTGGAGGGCCTCACGAAGGAGCAACAGGAGCTCCTGGTGAAGGGCGAATTCGACACGCTGTACACCGAGATCGGCAGCCCCGGCACCAACGCCTTCACCAGCAACGACGTCACCTGCTACATCCTCACCGTGCCCGCGAACCGCCTGGAGTTCTGGTGCTGGATGGAGTCCGACCGCCTGAACACGCCGGTCTTCCGGGAGTTCTACGCCGAGCGCGACGTGGTGAACGACGAGCGCCGCCTGGGCGAGGCCACCCCCACGGGCCGCTTCGAGGAGGCCTTCGAGGCCATGGTCTGGCAGGCGCACCCCTACCACTGGCCCGTGGTGGGCTGGGGCTCCGACATCGCCCTGGCCACCCGCGCCAACCTCACGGACTTCTTCCGACGCAACTACGCGCCGGACAACGTCACCCTGGCCCTGGTGGGCGGCTTCAAGGCCTCCGACGTGCTGCCCATGCTGGAGCGCTACTTCGGCCGCATCCCCGCGCGCCCCGGCAGCGCGGGCCGGCTCGTCACCCTCGAGCCGAAGCAGGTGGCGCCCCAGCGCATGGTGGCCGAGGCGGAGACCACGCCCGCGGCCACGGTGGCGTGGAAGACCGTGGCCCTGGCCCACCGCGACCAGGCCGCCCTGGACGTGCTCGCCCACGTGCTCGGGGGCCGCTCCGGCCGCCTCACCCGCGCCCTGGTGCTGGAGCAGAAGATCTCGAACCAGGCCAACGCCACGCACAACGCCTCGAAGTACGGCGGCACCTTCACCCTGAACGCCACCGCCGCCCAGACGGGCACGCCGGAAGCCGCGGAGCAGGCCCTCCTGGCGGAGGTGGCCCGCGTCCAGAAGGCGGGCGTCACCGAGCTCGAGCTCACCAAGGCCAAGAACCAGCTGCTGGCCGGCCGCCTGCGCCAGATGGACGGCAACATGGAGCTGGCCATCGCCCTGGCCACCACGGACGCCAACGCCGGCAACGGCTACCGCGCGCTGCTGGAGGCCCCGGAGGGCATCCGCGCCGTCACCCGCGAAGACGTGCAGCGCGTGGCCGCCCGCTACCTCGTGCCCGAGGGCAGCAACACCCTGATCTACCACCGGCCCGCCACGGCCAAGGAGTCCCGCTGATGCGCGCCGCCCTCCTCGCCCTCCTTCCCGCCCTGGCCTTCGCCCAGGCCCTTCCTGACCGCCCCGAGAAGACCGCGGTCCCGCCCCTCGCCTTCCGCGTGCCCCAGGCCTCAGAGCACCGCGTCACCCTGAAGAACGGCATCCCCGCCTTCCTGGTCTCCGACGCCACCGCCCAGCCACTGGTCACGGTGACGGTCACGATCCGCGGCGGCAGCTACCTGGATCCCGCGGGCAAGGCGGGGCTCACCCAGCTCCTGGGCCAGCTCCTGCGCAGCGGCGGCACCGCCACCCTCTCGCCGGACCAGGTGGACGAGCGCCTGGACCTCCTCGCGGCCCAGTTCTACGCGGTCTTTACCGAGGACACGGGCGCGCTCCAGATGAACCTCATGGAGAAGGACCTCCCCGAGGGCCTCGCCCTGCTGAAGGACCTCCTGCTGCACCCGGCCTTCGCCCAGGAGCGCCTGGACCTGCTGAAGCGCAACACCCTCCAGCGCCTGGAGCAGCTCAACGACGATCCCCGCAGCATCGAGCGCTACCAGGCCGCGCTGCTCACCTACGGCGAGGAGCACCCCGCCGCGCGCATCCCCCAGGCCGCCTTCGTGAAGGGGCTCACCCGCCAGGAACTCCTGGAGCAGCACGCCCGCCTGCTGCACCCCGGCAACCTCACCCTCGCCGTGGGCGGCCGCTTCGACCGCAAGGCCGTGGCGAAGCTGCTGGAGCAGCACTTCGGCACCCTGAAGGCCGGCCCTGAAGCCCGCCGCAGCCCCGCGCCGCCGGCGCCGCTGGCCCCCGCCCAGCCGGGCCTCTACCTCGTGCACAAGGAGAACCCCCAGGGCCGCGTCACCTTCCTGCTGCCCGGCCTGCGCAAGTCCGATCCGGACTGGGTGCCCGTGCAGGTGATGAACTTCATCCTGGGCGGCGACTTCACCAGCCGCCTCACGGCCCTGATCCGCACCCAGGAGGGCCTCTCCTACCACGTGAACAGCGCCTTCACCCCCGGCGCCTGGTTCCCGGGCGGCTTCCGCTTCGTGTTCCAGACCCGCGCCCGCAGCGTGGCCTACGGCACCCGCCTCGCCCTGGGCGAGTTCCGGCGCATCCAGGCCGAGGAGGTGAGCGACGCGGAGCTGGCCAAGGCCAAGGGCGCCCTGGTGAACGGCTTCCCCGCGGAGTTCGGCAATCCGGCGGAGGTGGCCCAGCGCTTCGCCGAGGCCAGCGACCGCGGCCTGCCCGCGGACCTGGACGCCGCCTTCCGGGCGCAGGTCCAGGCGGTCACCAAGGCCGACATCCTGCGCGTGGCGAAGAAATACCTGCCCCTCGACAAGCTGGCCGTGCTCGTGGTGGGCCCCAAGGAGACCCTGCTCGCGGGCGACGTGAAGGACCACCCCGGCCCCCTGGCCGAGGTGCTGCCCCTGCCCCTGAAGGAGCTGCCCCTGCGGGATCCCGCCACCGGCAAGCCCCTGGCGAAGTAGCCCCGTTCCGCCCGCGAAGCCGCCCGGGCAACCGGGCGGCTTTGCTTGGCTCCGCTACAATGGTCGGCCCGATGGAGCGCCCCATGCATGCCCTTTCCCAGCCCTACGACACGGAGCGCGCCCTCCGGGCCCTGAGCCGCCTGCACGGCGGGCGCTGCTTCAGCGGCCGCGCCGAGGCCCTGTCCTTCCTGGAGACCTGGAAGGACAGCAGCCTGGAGGAACTCAAGGCCCAGGCGGGCACGGACGAGGCGGAGGAGGCCCAGGAGCTGGCCTTCCAGGCCCTGGAGGCCGAGCGGCCCGCCGAGGCCCTGCCCCTGGCCCACCGCGCCCTTCAGCTGGACCCGGACTGCGTGGACGCCCTGGTGGTGCAGGTGCGCTGCGAGGCCACCCGGCCCGCGGAGGCCGCCTCCCGCCTGAAGGCGCTCCTCCGCCGCGCCGAGGCCCTGGTGGACGAGGGCCTGCTCCGGAGCCGCCAGGGGCTCCTCTGGGGCGTGCTGGAGGCGCGGCCCCTGATGCGCCTGCGCCTCGCCCTGGCGGAGGCCCTGGAGGCCGCCGGGCGGCCCAAGGCGGCCCTGTCCGTTCTCGAGGAGCTGCTCCAGATGGACGAGGAGGATCCCCTCGAGGCCCGGCGCCGCCTGGTCCTGCTCTACCTCCGCCTGGGGCGGGGCGCCTCCCTCCGGGCCCTGCTGGACGCCTTCCCCGGCAACCGGGACGCCTTCCTGCACTGGGCCGAGGCCCTGGCCCTGCTGCGCGCCTTCCTGGATGCGGCCACCGAGCGCAGCGAGCACGCGGCGCGCCTGGCGCTGGAGCGGGCCCGCGCGGCCAACCCCTTCTTCGAAGCCTTCCTCACGGGCCAACAGAAGCCGCCCCGGCGGGAGCCGACCTCGCCCGAGCCCGGCAGCCCCGAGGAGGGCGCCCAGCTCCTCCAGCAGCTCGGGCCGGCCTGGACCGCGGACCGCCCCGCCCTCTACTGGCTGTTCCGGAACGCCTGAACCAGCTCCCGGGCGGCCCCGGCAGGATCCGGCACCGCGCAGAGGGCGGAGACCACCGCCAGGCCCGAGGCGCCGGCCTGGCGCAGCGCCGCGGCGTTGCCCGGGTGGACCCCGCCGATGGCCACGAGGGGATGCCGCGAGAAGGCCCGGATGCGCACCAGCCCCTCCAGGCCCCAGGGCTCCCGGGTGTCCGTCTTGGTGGGCGTGGCGAAGACCGGGCTCACGCCCAGATAGTCCACGGGCTGGTCCTCCGCGCGCACCACGTCCTCCCAGCACTCCACCGAGAGGCCGAGGATCGCGCGAGGCCCCAGCAGGCGCCGCGCCGCCTCGCAGGGCAGGTCGGCCTGGCCCAGGTGCACGCCCGCCGCCCCCGCGGCCAGGGCCACGTCCACCCGGTCGTTGATGATCAGCGGCAGACCGGCCGCATCCAGCAGGGCCTTCAGCGTGAGCGCCTCCTCCAGGAAGGCGCGGGTGGAGAGCTCCTTCTCCCGCAGCTGCACCGAGGCCACACCGCCTTCGAGCGCCCGTGCGACCACCCATTCCAGCGGGCGGCCCCCGCAGAGCTCCCGGTCCGTGACGAGGCAGATCCCCTGCATCAGGCCTCCACCCGCAGGCGGGCCTCCAGCTCCGCCGCGTCCAGGCGGTGGAGGGCGTCCAGGAAGTGGAGCTGGAGGGTGCCCGGCCCCTCCGCGCGCGCCGCGGCCATCTCGCCCGCCACACCCATCACGGCCATGGCCTGGGCGGCGGCGCACGCCGGGTCCGGCGTCACGGCGGCGAAGGCGCCGCACAGGGCCGAGGCCGTGCAGCCCAGCCCCGTGACCCGGGGCATGAGGGCGTGGCCGTTGCGGATCTTCACCAGGCTTCCCGGGCCCACCACGTAGTCGGTCTCGCCGCTGATGCACACCGCGCAGCCGAGCCGTTCCTGCAGCGCGCGGGCGGCGGCCAGCGCGTCCCCGGAGGCGGCCACGCTGTCCACGCCGCGCGTGGCGGCCTCCGCCCCCGCCACCGCCAGGATCTCGGAGGCGTTGCCGCGCAGGATGGAGGGCCTGGCGACGGCCAGCAGCTCCTGCACCGCGCGGGTGCGGTAGGGCGTGGCGCCGGCCCCCACGGGATCGAGCACCAGGGGGATGCCGCGCCGGGCGGCGCAGGCCGCGGCCTTCGCCATGGCCGACACCCAGGCGGGGCTCAAGGTCCCGATGTTCAGCACCAGGGCCGAGGCGATGCCCACCATGTCCTCCACCTCCTCCTCGGCGTGGGCCATGACGGGCGAGGCGCCCAGCGCCAGCAGGGCGTTGGCGGTGGTGTTCATCACCACGTAGTTGGTGATGCTGTGGACGAGGGGCGCGCCGGGGCGGGGGGGCGGCCTGGGCCCCCACGTGGTCTGGGGGGAACACGCGGCCCAAGGGGCGAGGCGTTGGGGGGATTGCGCGCCCCCCCCTCCCAGGTGTTCAGCGGATCCGGTGCGGCCATGGATGCGGTCCTTTCCGCCTCCATTGTGCCCGGACGGCTCACAGGTCCAGACGCTCCCCCGCCAGGAGCGGCCTCCCCTCGGCCCCCCAGGCTTCCCGGATCGCCTCCTGGGCCGGCGCCCCCGTGCAGTGGAAGGGGGCGACCAGGCGCACGCCCGCCCGCCGCATCCCCGCGAGGGTGGCTTCGAGGCGCGCCGGGGAGGCGGCGGCCAGGTGCAGACCGCCGACCACGGCCCGCACGGGGCCACCCCCGGCCAGGGCCTGGACGTGTTCCAGGGTGTTGCGCACACCGGCGTGGGCACAGCCCATCAGGATCACGGTTCCCCGGGGCGTGGCGATCCAGAGGGCCATGTCGTCCTCCAGGGGATCGGGCCTCCGCCCCTCCACGTCGAGGAAGAAGGGGCCGGAGTGCGCCTCTTCCCGGTGGCGACGCGGCACAGGCCCCGTGAGCCCGAGCCCGGGCCCCAGGCGCATGGGCGCCGTGGCCCACCGGAGCTGATCCCGCCGGGCCAGGAGACCGGCCTGCACCTCCTCGGGCATCCCCAGCGCGCGGCAGGGACGGCCCGGGTGCAGGCTGAAGCGTGGGACCAGGGCGCCCGTGTGGAGGTACACCTCCGCCCGGGGCAGGGCCTCCAGGAAGGGCGCAAGACCGCCGCTGTGGTCCCGATGGCCGTGGCTCAGCACGATGCGCGAAATGCGACGCCAGGGCAGGCCCAGGCGCTCGGCGTTGCGGAAGGCCGCCCCGCTGGCCCCCGCGTCGAAGAGCAGCACCGCGTCCCCCACCTCCACGAGCACGGCCAGGCCGTGCTCCGTTTCCAGGTCCGGGCGGACCGCCAGGCGGTCCACCAGCACCGTGAGGCGGAGGAGGGGCTGCATCAGCCCTGTTCCGGAAGCTGCCGGCTCCCGATGCGGCGGACCTCCGCCGGGTCCAGCGCCTCGGTCCATCCGCCCCAGGCCCCCTCGGGGCGATCGGCCTGGGGGAAGTAGGGCTTCAGATCCAGCAGGGGCGAGCCGTCCAGCATGTCCGCCCCCAGGAAGGACACCCGCGCCCCCTCCACCCGGAGGATGCGCACGAGGCTCAGGCCGAGGGCGTTGGGCCGATGGGGGTAGCGGCAGGCGAAGATGCCCTTGGGGTCGTTCCCCAGATAGGGCTTCACCGTGAGGGCCCCCAATTCTGCGCGGTGCAGGTGGTAGATCAGCCAGGCGTGGCTGAAGTCCGCGAGGCCCTCCAGGCCCTCCGCCCAGACGGGGTCGAGCTCCACCTCGCCGGCGATGTCTTCGGCAAAGCAGGGCTGGATGGGCGTCCGCTCCAGATCCCGGTGGGGGCTGCGGATGAAGCCGATGGGGCAGAGCTCCATGCCGGCCTCCTCAGGCGCCAGCCCCCTGGAGCAGACCCTCCAGCACGTCGCGGAAGGCCTCGGCCGCCGGGCCCTGCCCCTCGGTGTACAGGCGGGGCTTCCCGGCATCCCCGGCCTCGCCCACGGCGGGGTCCAGAGGCAGGGAGCCCAGGAAGGGTAGGCCGCAGGCCTCAGCCAGGGAGCGGCCGCCCCCCGCCTGGAAGACGGGGGTGCAGGTGCCGCAGCCCGGACACACGAAGCCGCTCATGTTCTCCACGACACCCAGGATGGGAATCCCCGCCGTGCGGCAGAAGGTGATGGCCTTGCGGGCGTCCAGGGTGGCCACCTCCTGGGGCGTGGTGACGATCACGGCCCCCTCCACGGTGCCCAGCGCCTGGTGCACCGACAAGTGCTCGTCACCGGTGCCCGGGGGGCAGTCCACCACCATCACATCCAGGTCGCCCCAGTGCACGCGGTTCACGAACTGGTCCACCACGCTGGCCTTCATGGGCCCGCGCCAGATGGCGGCCTGGTCCGCCGCAAGGGCGAAGCCCATGGACATGACCTTCAGGAATCCCAGCTCCACGGGGAGCAGGCGGTTCTCCTCCGTCAGGAGTTCCTCGCCCTCCAGGCCGAGCAGCTTGGGCACGCTGGGACCGTGGAGGTCCACGTCCAGCAGGCCCGTGGCAAGCCCCCGGGACGCGAAACCCATGGCCAGGTTCACCGCCACCGTGCTCTTGCCCACGCCGCCCTTGCCCGACATCACCAGGATGCGGCGGGGCGCGCGGCCGGAAGCACGCTGGTCGCAGGCCTCCTCGCAGTTCTCGCAGCAGCCCCCCTCGCAGCTTCCGGAGCAGCCGCGGGCGCCTTCCTCCTTCGCCTTCAGCGCCTTCTCGTATTCCCCGAGGGCCCGCGCCAGGGTGTTCAGCGCCAAGTCCGCACAGTGGTGGGCCTCCGTGGCGGCTTCGTCCTCGGCAAGCCCCAGGGCCTCGAGCACGTCGATGGGGCGCAGGCGCCGCATCTCGCCCAGGCTCTTGTCCTGGCTCAGGTGCGCGGCCATGGCCCCGCAGGCGGCGGAGGTCTGGCAGCCGTCCGTCGTGAAGCTCGTGCGCAGGATCCTCGGGCCGTCCAGGAGCACCCAGAACTCCATGGTGTCGCCGCAATCGCCCTCGATGCGGGCATGGGCGTTGAAGTCCCGCATGGGACCGAAGTTGGCGGGCATGATGCGGGCACCGATGGTTTCAAGCCAGTTCATGGGAACTCCCGAGAAGAGGGGCGCCGCCTTCCACGGGGCGCTGGAGCATCCCGGCGGCGGTCTCCACGCACCCAGCACAGCTCAGAACGCGCGCGCGTCGGATCTCACGGCAGGTCACGCTGCCCGCCTTCTCGCGGAAGACGGCCTCCACCGCCTGCGCATCCCCGCCCAGCGCCGCTGCGGCATAGGCGGCGCCGCACCAGCCCTCCGGTGCACGGCCGCTGCCGCAGGACGCGAAGGCCTGAGGGTCGCCACCGAAGGCCACAGCCACGGCCTGGGCACAGTTGGCATTGCCGGCTGCGGGGTTGTGGAAGAAGGCAAGGGCGGTCTGGACGGACATGGGCTTCCTGGATGTAAAGGAGTGGGGGCCCCGCCTCATCCATGGGCGGGGAGCAGGAGGATGAGCAGGGCCCCGGCGAGCACCAGTCCCGCCTGCCAGAGGGCTTCGCCGGTGCTTGCGCTCCTCCGGTGGCGCGGCACGAGGTCCGCCAGGGACAGGTAGAGGAAGAAGGCGGCCCCCGCCGCAAGGGCGTGGGGAACGAGGGGGGCGGTGAAGGCGAGGCCCGCGGAGGCCAGGAGGGCACCAAGGGGCGTGAAGAGGCTCGGGAAGAGGTTCCAGAGGAACGCTGCGCCATCCTCGCGCCCCTCCCGCAGCAGCACGAGGCTCACGATGGCCTTGGGCACCTCGTGGCCCACCAGGGCGACCATGAAGGCCCACCCCACGCCCGCGCCGGCCTGGAAGGCCAGCGCGAGGGCGATACCGTCCACCAGGGCGTGGGAGGCGTTCCCCAGGAAGATGCGCAAGGGCATGTCCGCGTGCTCGGGGCAGTGGAACTCGTGGCAATGGCGCAGGATGCGGAAGCGCTCCAGGAGGAAGAGCAGCAGGATTGCGGCCAGCACCGTTCGCAGCACCACCCCGGGGGAGCCGTGCTCCAGCGCGTGGGGCAGCATGCGGAGCAGGGCCATGCCGAGGAGGGCCCCCACGGCAAAGCTCAAGACGCGCGGCGTCAGGCGGCGCAGAAGCTCCTCGGGGAGTCGGAAGACTTGGCTCGCGAGCAGGACGCTGCCGGGCCCCACGAGGAGCGCGGCCACCAGGGGCGCCGTCACCATCGGCATCGCGGCCTCCTCCTCAGGCCTGGACCGCTGGGGCCATGGCCTGGTCGAGGTCGGCCAGGATGTCCTCCAGATCCTCGATGCCGACCGAGAGCCGCACGAGGCCATCGCTGATGCCGGCCTTCAGGCGGTCCTCCCGCGCCATGCCCGCGTGGGTCATGGAGGCTGGGTGGCTGATCAGGGTCTCCACGCCGCCCAGGGAGACGGCGAGGCCCGCCAGGTGCACGCGGTCCATCATGGCGCGCCCGGCCTCCAGGCCCCCCTTCAGCTCGAAGGCGATCATGGATCCGGGGCCCGCCATCTGGCGCTTGGCCAGCTCGAACTGGGGGTGGCTGGGCAGCCCCACGTAGCGCACCGCAGCCACGGCGGGGTGCCTCTCCAGCCAGCCCGCCACGAAGCGGGCGTTCTCCTGGGCGCGCTCCACGCGCAGCGCCAGCGTCTTCAGGCCCCGGCTCACCAGGTAGGCCTGGTGGGGATCCATGTTGGCGCCGAGGTTCACGAGCATGGCGCGGAGCTGCTTGTGCAAGGCCTCGGTCTTCGCCACCACGATGCCGCCCACCACGTCCGCGTGGCCGTTGATGAACTTCGTCACGGAGTGCAGCACCACGTCCGCCCCCAGATCCAGGGGCTTCTGGAGCACGGGGCTGGCGAAGGTGTTGTCCACCACCAGCAGCGCGCCCGCGGCGTGGGCGAGTTCCGCGGCGCCCGCGAGGTCGGTGACGGACATGGCCGGGTTCGAGGGGCTCTCCACGTAGACCAGCTTCGTGTTCGGACGCAGGGCCCTCCGCAGGTTGTCCAGGTCGGAGGTGTCGACGTAGGTGGATTCCACCCCGAAGCGGCTCAGGTGCTTCTCTGCCAGTCCGCGGCTGGGGCCGTACACCGAGTCCGTGCTCACCATGTGGTCACCGGCGCCGAGCAGCGCCAGGTACACCGTGCTCACGGCGCCCATGCCGCTGGCCATGGCGGTGGCGCCGAAGCCGTGCTCCAGCTGGGCGACGTTCTCCTCCAGCGCGGCGGTGGTGGGGTTGCCGATGCGGGTGTAGATGTAGCCGTCCTCCCGGCCCGCGAAGCGGTCGGCGCCCTGCTGGGCGTTCCGGAAGGCGAAGGTGGAGGTCTGGTAGATGGGCGTCACCACGGCGCCCAGGGCGTCCTCGCGGATGCCGGCGTGCACGAGCTGGGTGTTGAGTCCCTTGCTGCGGGTGTCCATGGGTGCTCCGGGTCAGGCGAGGCGCCTGCGGGCCTGGTTGAGCAGATGGCGCACGCCCGCTCCCCCAGGCATGGGGCGGTCGGGCCGGTCGGGCATTCCCTCGAAGAACTTGGCACGGGCGGTGGCGCAGCGCAGCCCCCCCTGTTCCAGGCTCGCCTGGAGCAGATGGAGAGGCCCCTCGTTCCGCAGCCATTCCCCGCGGACCGTCACGGGCACCCCAATGGCCACGGCCTTCCGGTAGCGCACGCGCAGGTCCACGGTGTAGGCCTCCACCCCCTTGGCCAGGAGGCAGCTCGCCATGGCCCCGTCCATCAGGCCCGACGCCACGCCGCCGTGCAGGATCCCCCGGTAGCCCTCGAAGGAGGTTCCGCAGGGGAAGAGGCCATCCACCGTGTGCTCCCCGGTGGCCCGGAAGGCCACCTTCAGGCCGATGGGATGGCGATCCCAGCACACCACGCAGCCCGGGTGGTGCTTCCGCCGCTGGGTGTCCAGGCGCAGCTGGGCCTCCTCCAGGCGCGGATCCAGGCCTCCCACGGCACGCAGGCTCGCCAGCACCGGCTCCAGGTCCCCCACCGACGGGCACGCCGGCAGGGGCGCCAGCACGCCGAGGCCCTCCGTGGCCTCATGGAAGGCCTCGGCTTCCTGGTCCGTGAGCACCGCCACCGGCTGGAAGGCGTTCCGTTCCACCAGCTGTTCGAGCGTGTCCTTCAGGGGAAGGGACCGGGCATCCAGGAACACGAGGGTCCAGGCCGTTCCCCGAGCCGCCTCGAGCAGACTCCAGGCATCCCGGTACAGCTCCAGGCGGAAGCCCCGGGCCTCGAGGGAGGCCCGGAGGGGCATCAGGTCATCGGGACGGGCGGAGGCCACGGCCACGCACAGGTCGCCGCGCCCCTTCGGGAAGGCCATCGCGCACCCCTCAGGCCTGGTGGCCATGGTGCTGGCCGCCGCCGCAGGTGAACTCCCGGGTGAAGCGCGGCAGCTCGCCCTTCAAAAAGGCATCCACCGCGGCCCCCACGCTGGGATGCGCCACGCCGCGGAAGACCTCGATGCCCACCTGGTTGAAGCCCATCAGGGGGCGCAGCCCCATGCCGCCGGAGATGAGGGCATTCACGCCGTGCTGGGCCAGGTGGTTCACGGGGGCCAGACAGCCCCCCTGCTGGTGGGGCACGTTGGGCAGGGTCGTCACGGAGGCGATGCGGCCCTCCTGCACGTCCACCACGGTGTAGAGGTCGCAGTGGCCGAAGTGGGCGCCCACGGAGGCCTCGAGGCCGCCGGGCTGGGTGGAGGGGATGGCGATGCGGGTCTTGGTGTTCATGGCAGCTTCTCCTTGGAAGAGGGTTCGAGCAGGGACAGGATCCGCTCCCAGATCTCCCGGACCTGCACGGCAAAGGGATGGCCGGAAAGCTCTGTGATGGCCTGGCCCCGCACCATGGCGAGGGTCACCTCCGGCTCGTGGGGCAGGCGCCCGAGCATCGGGATGCCGCTGGCCTCGCAGCAGCGACGGATGGCCGCCTCGTAGTCGGCGCTGAGATCCGCCTTGTTGATCAGCACGGCGCTGGGCAGACGGAAGTGGCGGCAGAGATCCACCACGCGCTTCAGGTCGTGAAGCCCCGAAGGGGTCGGTTCCGTCACCAGGACGGCCAGGCTGGCCTGGGCGAGGGAGCTGATGACGGGACAACCGACCCCCGGAGCGCCGTCGCTGAGGATCAGGTTGAGCCCCAGCGCCTCCGCGCGCTCCCGGGCCTTGGCCTTGAGCAGCGTCACCAGCCGGCCCGAGTTTTCCTGGCCCGGGTCGAGCTGGGCGTGGACCATGGGGCCGAAGCGGCTCGCGCTCTCGAACCAGGTGCCGCAGAGGCGCTCCGGAAAGGCGATGGCCTGGGAAGGACAGAGGGCCACGCAGGTCTTGCAGCCTTCGCAGGCGCCGGCCTCCACCACGAAGCGCCCGGCCTCCTCGCGGATGGCCCCGAAGGCGCAAACCTCGCGGCAGACGCCGCAGCCCGTGCAGGCCTCCCCGTCGATCTCGGCGATGTGCCCCGACAGGAAGGGACCGCTGCGCTGGACTTCCGGCGTGGCGAGCAGGTGAAGGTCCGGCGCGTCCACGTCCAGATCGCAGAGCACCTTGCCCTCGGCCAGGTGGGCGAAGGCGGCGGTGAGCGAGGTCTTGCCCGTGCCCCCCTTGCCGCTGATGATCACCACCTCACGCATGGAGGGCCTCCCCGCGGGCCCTGCGCTCCAGGGCGGCGGCCAGCCCCGAGAAGTCCGCCTTCAGGCCTGCGTCCAGGTCCGGCAGCACACCGCTGCGGGCATAGTGCTCGGCGATGTCCCTGCGGAAGGGAATCTCCAGCAGCACAGGCAGGCCCTCCTGCCGGCAGAAGGCCTGGACGCGGTCATCCCCCAGGCCGGCGCGGTTCAAGACCACGGCCATGGGCCTTCCCAGGGGGCGAAAGGCCTGTACCGCCAGACGGAAGTCGTGCAGGCCGAAGGGCGTCGGCTCCGTCACCAGCAGGATCAGGTCCGCATCCTGCACGGCGGAAAGGGCGGGACAGCTCACCCCCGGCGGAGCATCGATGAGGACATCCAGGCCCTCGGCCCGGGCGCGCTCCCGCATGCGGCGTCGCACCTGCCGCATGAGGGGGGGACTCATGGCTTCGCCCACCCGCAGGCGCCCCCCGAGGAAGGCGGTCCCGGAAGCCGCAACGCCCGATTCCACGATCCCCAGCTCGCGCTCTCCCTTTCCCAGGGCGCCCTCCGGGCAGACGCGCATGCATCCGCCGCAGCCGTGGCACATCTCCGGGAAGACCAGGAGCCGGGAGCCCATGAGGCTCAGGGCCTTGAACTGGCAGAGCTCCGCGCAGGCCCCGCAGCGGGTGCAGCGGGCCTCGTCCAGCACCGGGACCTCCAGGCGGGCGGGTTCCGAGGTCCCGGCGCGCAGCTTCAGGAAGAGGCTCAGGTTCGGCTCCTCCACGTCCAGGTCCACGGCCAGAACCGGGCGCGGCCACACGGAAACGAGGCCGGCGGTCACGGTGGTCTTGCCCGTGCCCCCCTTGCCGCTGGCAACGGCGATGATCACGCGTGCCCCTCGCGGTTCGGAGCTTCGGCGTAGGAAAGATCCCCGGCGCGGAAGCGTGCGATCGCCTCCCCCACGGTGAGCGCCTCGAGGCCCTGCACCACCTTCACCCCCGCGGCCCGGAGCGCCGCAAAGGCCTTTGGCCCCACGAAGCCCGTGAGCAGCACCTCGGCCCCGGCCTTCACGAGGTTCTCGGCGGCCTGGATGCCCGCCCCCTGGGCCAGCACCTGGGAGGCGCTGTTGTCCACGTAGGTCGTAGCCATGCTTTCCAGCTCCACCACCACGAAACCGGCCGCCCGGCCGAAGCGGGGGTCCACGGCGTCCGAGAGGGAGGGCCCCTCACTGGTGACGGCGATCCTGCGAACGGTTTCCTGGCTCATGGGCAAGCTCCCGGGACCATGGTGAGCATATGCTCAATACCCGTCAAGCCCCCGCCAGGATCATGGAACGCGGGAGGAACAGCCCTCGCAGGCGGCGGGATCCGCTCCCCGCCGCGGGCAGCGGGCACAGCGCTCCGGCGCCTCCGCGCAGAAGGAGCCCCCCGCGATGTGCAGGGTGCGCCCCTCCACCAGGGCGCGGGTCACCTTGCGGTGGGCGGCCTCGAGCACGCGGCCGAAGGTGGGCCGGGACACGCCCATGCGCGCCGCGGCCTCCTGCTGGTAGAGCTCCTCCAGGTGGGCGAGGCGCAGGGCCTCCAGCTCCTCCACGGAGAGCACGACCGCCTCCCGGCCGCCCGCGGCGGCCTTGGGCTTGAAGCAGGTCACGCCGGGCAGGGATGCCACGCGCTTGCAGCAGGGACGACGGGGCAAGGCCACCTCCGGGCTCATCTTCGGGAGCGTGCGCGGCCTCCGTCAAGGCGCACGCGCACGCGCACCTTCATGCGGCCGCCGGCGTCCTCCTCCAGCAGCTCCCAGGCGAGCGGCCCGTCCTGGCCCCGGGCCACGCCCCCGTCCCCAAAGGAGAAGGCGGCGTCATCCAGCTCCCAGCCCCCGGCGGGGTAGCGCGGACGGGGAGGTTCCGCCGTACCGGGATGGGCGTCCACCACCCGGGCGGGACCGCGGCTGGCCCCGTCGGTGCTCAGGCGCTCGGGGCGGAGGTGGGCCACCACCAGCCCCTCGTGGCCGGGTCCGAAGCGCCCGCCCACGCGCCCCCGGTCGTAGCCCCAGGGGCGGCGCACGGACAGCTCCCAGAAGTGGCCCTTCCGGCGGGGATCCGCCACGCGCAGGGCCTGGGGATGGGCCCCCGGGGCCCGCGCCAGCGGATCCAGCCAGCCCTCCCAGCTGCGCCCCTCCAGCCACGCCACGGGCACGGTGGCCCGGAAGGCGCCCCGGTACCACAGGTCCGCCCGGACCCAGGCCATGGGCTGGCTCGGGCTGTAGCCCGTGTCCTCCTGGTAGGGAGGCTCTTCCGGATGGGCGCGGTCCCAGCCCCGGTACTGGCCCGCGTCCATGAGGTCCCAGGTGCCGGCGGTGCGGGGATCCTCCAGGTACAGGTCGTCCACCCGGTGCTCGCCCATGGCGTGGAAGGCCTCGTGGACGAAGTTCCCCAAGGGCGTGTCCTCGGGCATGAAGAGCACGCTCCAGCGGCTTCCGCTCCGCCAGGGCAGTGGCATGAGGAAGCTGATGGCCGAGAGGTGGCGGGCGTCCAGGCTGATGTTCCGGGCGGGCCCCGGGGGCACGATCCAGAGGTGGTCGGGCTTCCCGTCGGGCCGCAGGGCGCCGCTGCGATTGTCCACGCGGTCGAAGGCGGAGAGGTCGAGGCCCCGGATGCGCCGCAGCACGGCCCGCACCAGGTCCTCCCGCTGGGCGTCGTCCCGGGGCGCGGGATGCTCCGCGTCCTCCAGGCTCAGGATGGCGCCCTCCTCCAGCAGCAGGCTGCCCTTGCTCACCTCGTAGAGGTACGACGCGACGCTCGCCTCGCCGGGGGCGCGCCCGAAGAGCACGCGGCGCAGGGCCTCGTCGTCCCGCATGGGAGCCTCGTCCGGAAAGCCCAGGCGCACCACCAGGGCCCGCTCCCGTCGGAAGGCCGGCGCGGGGCGAAGCACGACGGGACGGCCCAGCTCCGCGAGGGGCACCAGGTCGCGGACGTAGCCCTCCTTCTCCACCGCCAGGCAGACGTCCCCGGGCTCCAGGTCCAGGCGGAAGCGCCCCTCCGCATCCGTCCGCACGGAAGGCAGCTCCGCGGCGGGCCGCACGCGGTAGCCCCTATCCGGGTAGACGCGCACGCCGGCCAGGGGCCCCACGCCGTCGGTGACGCGGCCCTCCACGGGCCCGGGAAAGGCCGGAAGGGCCAGCAGGAGGCACAGCAGGAGACGCCGCATGGATCCAACAGTACAATGGTCGGTTCGAGGTTCTTCGTGACGGATCCCCGCTTCATCCGCAATTTCTCCATCATCGCCCACATCGACCACGGCAAGTCCACGCTGGCGGACCGCCTGCTGGAGCTGACGCACACCATCAGCCAGCGGGAGATGCAGGCCCAGATCCTGGACGACATGGACCTGGAGCGCGAGCGCGGCATCACCATCAAGGCCCATGCGGTCACGCTGAAGTACCCGGCCAGGGACGGGAACACCTACACCCTGAACCTCATCGACACCCCCGGCCACGTGGACTTCACCTACGAGGTGAGCCGCAGCCTCGCGGCCTGCGAAGGGGCGATCCTGGTGGTGGACTCCACCCAGGGCGTGGAGGCCCAGACGCTCGCCAACACGTACCTGGCGCTTGAGAACGAGCTGGAGGTCTTCCCGGTCCTGAACAAGACCGACCTGCCCTCCTCGGAGCCCGAGCGGGTGCTGGAGGAGATCGATCAGGTGATCGGCCTGGTGGACACCGCCCACGCGGTGAACGTCTCGGCGAAGACGGGCGAGAACTGCGAGCAGGTGCTCGAGAACATCGTGGCCCACATCCCCGCCCCCAAGGGGGATCCGATGGCCCCGCTGCAGGCGCTGGTCTTCGACAGCTATTACGACGCCTACCGGGGCATCGTGTGCCTCGTGCGCCTCGTGAACGGCACGATGCGCCCAGGCCAGACGATCCGCTTCATGTCCACGGGCAGCGAATACCGGCTGGACGAGATCGGCGTCTTCAGCCCCAAGATGCAGAAGCTCGACGAGATGAGCGTGGGCGAAGTGGGCTACGTCGTCGCCAGCATCAAGCAGCTCTCGGATGTGAAGGTGGGCGACACCATCACCCACGCGGTGAGCAACACCACGAAGCCCGCCTCCGAGATGCTGAAGGGCTTCAAGGAGCTCCAGCCGGTGGTCTTCGCGGGGATCTTCCCCACCATGAGCGACGACTACGAGGACCTGCGCGACGCCATGGACAAGCTGCGCCTCAACGACTCGAGCTTCCACTACGAGCCCGAGACGAGCCAGGCCCTCGGCTTCGGCTTCCGCTGCGGCTTCCTGGGGCTGCTGCACATGGAGATCGTGCAGGAGCGCCTGGAGCGCGAGTACAACCTGGACCTCATCACCACCGCGCCCTCGGTGCGCTACAAGGTCTTCCTGACCGACGGGGAGATGGTGGAGGTGGACAACCCGGCCAAGCTCCCGCCCCTGCCCAAGATCCAGGCCATCCAGGAGCCCGTGATCGAGGCCACCATCCTCACGCGCCCCGACTTCGTGGGCGGACTGCTGAAGCTCTGCGAGGAGCGCCGCGGCATCCAGCAGCGCCTCGAGTACGTGGGCAAGGACCGCGTGATGCTCGTGTACGAGCTGCCCCTCAACGAGGTGGTGCTCGACTTTTACGATCGCCTGAAGTCCATCTCCAAGGGCTACGCCAGCTTCGACTACCACATGAAGGAATATCGGGAATCCGACCTGGTGAAGATGGACATCCTGGTGAACGGGGAGGCGGTGGACGCGCTCTCCGTGCTGGTGCACCGCAGCAAGAGCACCACCCTGGGCCACCAGCTCACGGTGAAGATGAAGGAAGTGATTCCCCAGCAGATGTTCGACGTGGCCATCCAGGCGGCCATCGGCAGCAAGATCATCGCCCGCACCAACGTGAAGGCGCGGCGCAAGGACGTGCTCGCCAAGTGCTACGGCGGCGACATCTCCCGCAAGAAGAAGCTCCTCGCCAAGCAGAAGGAGGGCAAGAAGCGGATGAAGTCCATCGGCAGCGTGGACATCCCGCAGGAGGCCTTCCTGGCGATCCTGAAGGTCGGCGACGAATAGCCTTTGGAGACGCCCATGCTCCCCACCCTGCCTTCCCCCTCCTTCCGTCCCGTGCTGGCCCTCCAGGCCGTGGAACTCCAGGGCGGGGATGCCAAGCCCAAGAGCCCCACGGGCTTCGTGTTCACCCCCACGCAGAAGACCCTGCTCCTGGTGCTGGTGATGGGCTTCCTCTACCTGCGCCTCTACATGCGCAAGCGGAAGAAGGACCGCATCTGCCCCCACTGCGGCAAGCGCAACCCGCCCCAGCAGTCCAACTGCATGAACTGCAGCGCCCCGCTCTTCCGCAAGTAGGTTTCAACGCAAAAGCGACCCGCCATCCCCGGGGCCCTTTTGCGGAAAGGGAACGGACAGAGGTGCGTCTCCCCCCCCCCCCCGGTGGTCGCTTCCCGGCCCCCCCGCATGCACCCCGGCCCCCCCCCCCTCCCCAAAGAGGTTTCCACCCAACACCCCCCCCCCACCCGGGGACCCCTTTTGCGAGAAGGCAACGGATCAGAGGTCGATCTCGCCCACGCCCAGGTCGTCGTCCTCCTGGCCCTCCTGGATGGCCGGGCTCACGTCCAGGTCGTTCTCGGCGCCGATCATGTCGCTGGCGGAGGCGTACATCTGGCCCACGGTCTGCTTGCGCGTCTCCAGGGTCTGGATCAGCTCCTGCACCCGCTTGATCTCGTCGTTCAGGTGGCGCCATTCCGTGCGGATGGTCTGGTTCATCTCATCCACTTCCTGGCGGCAGCGCTCCCGGGCGCTCTGGTAGAAGACCTGCTGTTCCTTGGTGAGTTCCATGCTTGGGCTCCGGAATGAAGACGAAGAGACGGGAAGGGGTGCCGCCATCATATCAGCGCAGGGCGAGCCACAGGGCCACGCCCACGGAGGCGACGAGGATGCCCAGGGCCGGAAGCAGCCAGGCCGGGCGTTTCTCGGGAACGTCCAGGAAGCCCGGGGGTTCCGGAGCCGGGGGAGCTGCGGGGGCGAGATGCCCGTGGTGGGCCGTGGGCGCATCGCCCAGGTGGGCCGGCATCGGGGGCGCAGCCAGAAGGGGAAGCGGGCTGACGGACCGGGGGCCCTTCGGCGCCACGGCCGGGAAGCGCTCCGCCACCAGCTGGTCCAGCTGCTCGCGGGTGCCCTTGAGGAGGGTGTGCACGAACTCCGCCACGTCGTGCTCGGCGGGTTCACTGCCCTGACGCACCAGCAGGGCCTTGAGGTCCCGCTCCAGCTGGCGGGCACTGGCGTAGCGGCGGTCCACGTCCTTCTGGAGGGCCTTCTCCACGATGGCCACCATCTCGCGGCTCACGGCGGGGTTCGTGGCGTGGATGTCCGCCACCTTGCCCAGGCGCACCTTCTCCAGCACGCCCAGCTCGCTGTCCGCCTGGAAGCAGCGCTCGCCCGTGAGCAGCTCGTACAGCACGAGGCCCAGGGAGTAGATGTCGGAGCGGCTGTCCAGGTTCTGCCCCAGGGCCTGCTCGGGGCTCATGTAGAGCAGCTTGCCCTTGAGGGCCCCCGCCATGGTCTGGGTGCTCTTGGTGGCGGCCTTGGCGATGCCGAAGTCCACCAGCTTCACGGCGCCCTCGCCGCTGATGAGGATGTTCTGGGGGCTGATGTCCCGGTGGACCAGCTTGAGGTCCTTGTCGTTCATCCCCTTCTTGCGGTGGGCGTAGTCCAGCGCGCCCGCCACCTTCATGGTCACGAAGGCGGCCACCGCCTCCGGGAAGGGCAGGTGGTATTCCCGCACCTTCCGCAGCAGGCTGCGCAGGTCGCGGCCGTCCACGTACTCCATGGCGATGTAGTAGAAGCCGCCCGCCTTCCCCAGGTCGAAGATCTGCACGATGTTCGGGTGCGTCAGCTGGGCCGCGAGCTTGGCCTCGTCGATGAACATGCGCACGAACTCGTCGTTGTCCGAGAGGTGGGGCAGGATGCGCTTGATGGCGACGATCTTCTCGAAGTTGTGCACGCCCCGCTGGCGGGCCTTGAAGAGCTCCGCCATGCCTCCCACGGCGATCTTGTCGAGCAGGTAGTAGTTCCCGAACTCCTCCAGCGAGCCCGGCGCAGGTTCCGGGGGAGGCGGGGGAAGGGCCGGCGGGGGGGGCGGCAGCGGCAGGGGTTCCGCGGGCCCTCCGGCGGTGCCCAGGAACTCGATCTGGAAGGGCTCCTCGGCCTGCCGCGCGGCGCCCTGGGCCTTGTCCACCGCGGGCGCGGGCGCCTTCGCCTCCGGAGCGAAGGGATCCTTGATGCCCGAGATGCCGCTGAGGGTGAAGGACTCCCGGGCCGAAGCGCCCAGGGGCGCGGGCGTGCGGACGGGAATGCCCACCACTTCCAGGGGCGCCTGCACGGGAACAGGGGGGGGAGGCGGCAGTTCCGGCGGTGGCGCGGGCGCGGGTGCAGGCGCCGCCAAGTCCGCCAGGATGTCGCCGAAGAGGTCCTCGGTGGTCAGCTTGGCCCGCTCCCGGCCCCGCGGCTCCAGGTGGGGGCGGAGGGCGGAGGGCCAGCGCCCCCCGGGAAGGCCCCGCTCCAGGTGCCCTGCGACGTTCGGGATGGGAAGGCGAAAGGAGGCCCCCCCGGCGCGGGACTCGCCCGCGGGCTCGCGCACCAGCACCACGGGCAGCGCCGGCTGCGTTTGGCGAAGCTCCTCCACGGCGTGGTAGCCGCCGTCCCGGCTGCCCGCGGGATCCACCACCACCAGGCCGGGCTGCGCACCGGTGCCCAGGAAGCCCGGCAGGTCCTCGCCGGAAAGCCAGGCGACTTCCCACCCCGCGTTCCCCAGGGAGCTTTCCACCTCGGGCGTCCGAAGGGACGCCCCGTCGAGGACCAGGAGCAGGGGACGGGTCATAGGGCCTTGTCAGAAAGGGACATTCTATCGGCCGCGCGCGGCCGGAGACAACCGCCGGACGGGCCCTTCCGGAAATCCGGGCTCGCGGCTCCGCCCCTTCCCGGCTATCCTGGACAACGGCCCTGCCGCCGGATGGCGTGCGGGCGAATCCATCGGCGGAAGGAGGTGTTCACGCATGCCCCTGGTCAAGATCAAGGAAGACGAGACCTTTGAAAACGCTCTTCGGCGTTTCAAGCGCAAGTGCGAGAAGAGCGGCATCATGAGCGAGCTCAAGAAGCGCCAGTTCTTCGAGAAGCCCTCCGCCAAGCGCAAGCGGAAGATGCTTGCCGCCCGCAAGAAGACCCTCAAGCGCCTCGCGCAGGAGCGCCGCATCATGGGCTGAAGGCCCATGTGAAGCCTCAGAAAGTCAAGGAAGGGAGGCCCGCTTCGGCGGGCCTCCCGGCGTACCGGCCCCCCTTCCGGCATCGTAGGGATGTGCCGGACGCCGGCATTCCACCCCATCCCCCCACCCAGGAGTCCCTACAATGGCCCAGTCCACCCTGAAGCTGAGCACCGAAGTGAAGGCCGGTTTCCGCACGGAGGTCAGCTGCAGCAAGCCCTTCGTCATCGACCAGCCCCGTCCCATGAGCGGCCATGAGGGGCCCAACCCGCTGGAGGTCTTCCTCAGCTCCCTCGGCGCCTGCCTGTGCGCCATCGGGCGCATCCTCGCCAGCCAGGAGCGGATCACCCTCCGGGGCATCCGGGCCGACGTGGAGGGCGACCTCGACAAGGATTTCCTGATGGGCGCGACCACCGAAGGCCGCGCGGGCTTCACCGAGATCCGCGTGCGCGTCGAGGTGGATGCGGACCTGACGCCCGCCGAGAAGGCTGCCTTCGTGGCGCGCGTCGAGGCGCGCTGCCCCATCGCCGACAACGTGGCCCGCGGCACGGTGGTGCACACCCAGGTGGTCTGAGGCACCGCCCCCCCTGCGAAGCGGGCCCTCCAGGCCCGCTTCCTGCATGTGCGGGAGCGCCTTCGCCGGCGGCCTCCCTGCGGTGAGAATGGGGGCATGGATGCGCATCGACCCACCCCCGACCGCCGCGAGCTGGAGGCCGTGGAGTTCCCCTCCCTGGCGGAACTCGTGGCGCGGGGCGCGCGCACGCGCACGGGCCGGGAGACCCTGGGCCGCATGCACCCCTGGGACGGCCTCGCGGGCCTGCGGCGCCTGCGCCAGCGGGAGCTGGAAGCCCTCTGGGCGCGCGAACCCCAGACCCTGCCCGTCGTCCCCTTCGACGAGAGCCTCGACCAGGTGCTGAACCCGGCGGGCTGGCCCCTGCCCGAGCACTGGCGGCAGCTGCGGGAGGGCCTGCGCGCCGCCGCGCGCCTTCTCGCCAGCGTGGCCGCCCTGGCCTGGCCCGAGGCGGAACCCCCAGAGCCCGGCACGGACCTGGGCATCGACCTGCTGCAGGTCACGGCGGCGGGGCTGCCCGGCCCCCCGCCCCTGGCGGGGCTCCTGGCCCGCAGCATCGGCGAGGAGGGCCGGCTGGTCCCTCTCCGCATCCCCGCCCTCGCGGGCCTGTACCGGGAGCGCCAGCGCGCCTTCGCCGCCGTGCAGGCCAAGCTCCAGAAGCTGCTGCGCGACCTTCCCGACGCCTTCCAGGAGGCCACCATCGTGGAGCGCAACGGGCGATCCTGCCTCCCCGTGCGCGTGGAGCGGAAGGGCATGGTGCCCGGCCTCGTGCTGGACCGCAGCTCCAGCGGCGCGACGGTCTTCCTGGAGCCCTTCGAGGTGGTGGGGCTGAACAACGATTGCGTGGAGGCCGACCGCGCCTACACCGAGGCCGTGCACGCCTACCTGCGGGAGCTTCTGGAGCGCCTGCGCACGCAGGCCCACGACCTGGAACGGTGGCACCGCTTCGTCTCCGACGTGGACGAAGTCCTCGCCCTGCTGCGCTGGCAGGGGCTCTGCGACGGGCTGCTGCCCGCCCTGGGCGGAGGACGCCTGCACCTGGTCGACGCCCAGCACCCCCTGCTGCTGCCCCGGGTCCGCGTCGCGCTGGAGCTGGAGGATCTGGGCCACGAGGTGGTAGCCCTGAACCTGGAGCTGGACCAGGAGCGTCCAGGCCTCGTCATCTCCGGCCCGAACACCGGAGGCAAGACCGTGGTGCTCAAGACCGTGGGTCTGCTGCTGGCGCTGGCCCACGCGGGCTGCGCCATCCCCGCCCGGCCGGGCACCGAGCTGCCGGGCCTGCCCAGCCTCCACGCGGACATCGGCGACCACCAGACCCTGGTGGGCAGCCTGAGCACCTTCAGCAGCCACGTGATGCACCTCAAGCAGATCCTCTCCCGGGCCCAGGCGGGCGGCCTGGTGCTGCTGGACGAGCTGGGCACGGGCACCGACCCGAAGGAAGGCGCCGCGCTCGGGGCCGCCGTGCTGCGTGCCCTGGCGCGGCGGGACTGCTGGGTGCTGTGCTCCACCCACCTGGGCGAGATCAGCCAGTGGGCCCTGCGCCACCCGAAGTTCCAGAACGCCTCGGTGCAGTTCGACGAGGCGCGCCTCGCCCCCACCTACCGGCTGCTGGTGGGCATGCCCGGCCAGAGCCGCGCCCTCGCCATCGCCGCCCGGCTGGGCCTGCCCCAGGCGGTGCTGCAGGACGCCGAGCGCCGCCTGGGCCGCCACGAGCAGGACTGGCGGGAATTCCTGCGCCAGCTGGAGGCGGACCGCGTGCGCCTGCTGGAGGAGGCGGAGGAACTGAAGCGCCGCGAGGCCGCGGTGGAGAAGGACCGCCGCATCCTGAAGGACCGGGAGGAGCAGCTCCGCCGCGAACGCGAAAAGTTCTCCGCCGAAAGCCAGGAGAAGCTGCGCCGCGTGCTGGAATTCCTGGACCACGAGGGCCGGCGCCTCGTGAAGGAGCTGAAGGAGAAGCAGAAGGAGGCCGGCCAGAATGCGGACCGGATCGGAACCGATGCCCGGGAGCGCGTGAAGACGCTCGCGCAGATCGCCCAGAGCGAGCTGGCGGCCCTGCAGCCCGTCCGCAAGGCCCCGGAGCCGAAGCCGGGCGAGCTGAAAGAGGGCCGCTGGGCCCGCCACCGCGGCCTGGGCGTGGAGGGGCGCGTCGCCCAGCTGAAGGGTGACCGCGTCAGCCTCCAGACCCTCCAGGGCCGCCGCCTGGAGGCCCGGGTGGGCGAGCTGGAGCCCATCGCCCGCGCCGAGGCCGAGGCCCCGCGGAGCGGGCGGGTGCGCCTGCGCGCCGCGGCGGCGGAGGCAGAACAGCAGCTCAACCTCATCGGGCGGGCCTCGGACGATGTGGAGGTGGAGGTCCACCGCTTCGTGGAGGAGGCCCTCGCGGCGGGCATGCGCTTCGTCCGCATCGTCCACGGCCACGGCACCGGGCGCCTGAAGGCCGCCGTGCGGGAGGCGCTGAAGGGGCACCCGGGCATCGCCAAGGTGGAGGACGCCCCCCAGGCCCAGGGCGGCGCCGGCGCGACGCTGATCAGCCTGCGCTGAGGGCCCGGGAGACCCAGGCGAGGAGGGCATCGGGCAGCACGCGGCTGCGACCGTCGGGCCCCGTGACGAGGTGCACGCTCTCGCCCTCCACGAGGCGCACGCCGTCGCGGCTCACCCCGTAGGCAAAGACGATGCGCCGGCGCCCGGCCTCGACCAGGCGCGTGCGCACCTGCACCAGCTCGTCGTAACGGGCCGGGCTGCGATAGCGCACCTTCAGCTCGGCCACGCTGAGCATGACGCCCTGGCGCTCCCATTCGGCGTAGCTCTGGCCCAGCTGGCGCAGCCAGTCCGAGCGGCCCAGCTCCATCCAGATCGGGTAGACGCTGTGGTGCACGATGCCCATGGCGTCGGTCTCGGCATAGCGCACGCGGAGCTCGGTGAGGCATTCCATGCCCCGAGGATACAAGAATGGGGCGCCCCTCGCGGGACGCCCCGGCGCGGTGAGGGCGCCGCGCTACTCGAGGGTGACCTTCACCAGGTCGCCCTTGTCGGTGGTGACTTCCAGGAGCAGATCGCCGGGCTTGGCGCTCTCCAGCAGCTTCACCAGCTGGTCGACCTTGATGGGCTCCTTGGGCCCCCTGCCCTCGCGGTTCTTGTGGATGCGCACCTCGCCGCTGGAGAGGGTCTCCAGGAAGCCCTTGGCGAGGTTGATGGGCATGCGGACGTGGACCTCCGTGGGACCGTCGGCGTTCTTGCAGGCGGCCTTCACGGACTTGCCGACGATGTCGACCTTGATGAAGCGGGCGCCCTGGCTGAACACGGGCATGGCCACGAGAAGGGAGAGGGCGAGCGTCAGGCAGCGGGCGGACATGGAGTGCCTCCGTGGGGGGAAGTAAGGGGTGTGGGAATGACCAGGTCGCCCGGGGATACGGGGGATCCCCTCGCGCGGTTAGGGGCAAAAAAAGGTTCTTCGCGGGATAGCGTGAGGTAAAGGGACACCGGCAAGCTTTGA
>CAXYVC010000003.1:0-59674 GCA_964292295.1 uncultured bacterium | reverse complement strand
CGCTACCCGGTCACCGGCGGCGTCATCCTGGCGGGGGCCGAGGGGGGGCGGGCCGCGAACCGGCGAGTGGCAGCCGGCCCACAGGCGCCCCGCGGCGGCAGCCCCGTGGGCTGTCGCCGCGGAAGCAGGCGCGCGTGGATGCCGGCAACGTTCGAGTCCTGCTGGGCGCACCAATGGAAACAGGGCGGTTATCCATCGCGTCGCATTTGTTGCGGCCCTCTGTTTTGGCTTGCGATACCACCGCGATACCGCGGGCCGGTTCGGGATGCTCTTCCGGGAGGGCTCGGGGGTGCTGCCCCGTGGCCACCTGGTGCCCATCGGATGGGGCCCAAGCGAACAGCCCAGGCCGATCCCCTCATCGCCGGGAATCCTCACGCTCCGCCCGTCTGGCCTATGTTGTTCCAAGGGAGTGGACATGGAATCCGTAGATGACCCCCAGAAGCCAGCCAGTGGGGGGCTCCCACAGAGAGTCACCCTGGTGGAGTGGGCGAAGACTCCCGAGGCGCAGGCATCGTGGATGCGAATCCTGGAGGAAGCGAACACCCGGCCTCCGATCTACTGTCCGAGCAACAAGCCCGATTCGAAGGTTTGATTCGGGCGTCCAGGCTTTGCCAGGGCGGGGGCCATGCGTATGGGAAACCTTGACATCTTTCAACAATCCGAAGGTGTCAGATTCCTTGGAACCATAGGCGGGGCTTGGCTTTGCGGGCCATCGGGGGAGTGATCAATTTTGATCACCTCACGCATTCAAGACACAGAGTTGAAATCTGGAACCGTCACATGCGTCACATGCCTTGTTTCTCAAGACTTTTGGGTGACGGATACAGGAAGGGGTGCCGACATGGGCACCCCCTCTTCTCCAGCTCCAGGTGAGGCAAGCCCCACGGGTCAAACGCTGTCCATCTCATCCTGCGCCTGGTACCAGGCTTCCCATTCTTCGGGCGTCTCGAACTGTTCGGGGAGCACGATCACGGGGCCGCGGTGATTCGGGTGCTTTTCCAGGAAGGCTGCCACCAGGGCATCCACGGCGGCCTTTTCCGCGGTAGGCCGAAGCAAGACTGGCCATGATGGCCTTGGAGCGGTCGAAGATGGCGTCATGCTCCAGCCGGTAGGAAGGGAGGCTGGATGCAAGGCTTCGCAGCTCGGCCAACACGCTCAAGGTTTCGTCCTGATCCGGGATGGGGAGGGCTTTGGCTTCCTCCGCCACCGCTTGGTTTAAGAAACCCCCCACGGCACACTCGCCCGAGAAGTAGATGCTATATCGAGCACCAAAGGATTGGCATCGATGGCCGCCACAAGCGGTTTGAGTTTTTGAAGAACGAGGCTTGGGAAACCAACGGGGAAGAGGACAGAACGGGGGCCAGTATGGGGCTCAAGGTGCAGGACAACGCGCCGGTGTGGGGCCTTCATCGCGTGCAAGGCAAAGTCCTTTTCTGCGGCATCCGCAGCCGCCATAGAGGCGCTCTCCAACCCCACCAAGCTGTCCTGGACTTTCTTGGCAACAACCGCATGCAGACCGGTGACATGGGCAGGCCTGGGTGGTTGGGTGATAACTCGGAAATCCTTCACCTCCACCAGCCACAGGGTGTCTGGAGGATTGGCTTTCTCAGTGGCAACCACATCGACCGCCTTGCGCCCATGAGGCGTGGGATGAGACCAGTCATCGTATTTGCTGGCGCGGAAGCCCGCTGCGAACTTGAAAACAAGGTTATCGACCTTCAATCGGGTCATGCCTTTCTCCCCGGCAAGAGCCCCATTTCCATGTCCATGTAGCGATCTGCCTGAGCCAGTTCCTCGTCGAGTGAAGCAATATCTCCGATCTCGTCGATCGTTTTGCCTCCTTCAACCCTTGCGTGGTCCCCAGCGAGGTGTAGACCGAAATAGCGCGCATCCAGCTTCGGAAAGTCCTGCTTCTGGCGAATGTGCAGTTCCCGCATCAAGTAAAGGCTATGCGTGGCGATGAAAACCTGAATCTCGCCCTTGCTGAGCCTCAGGATGGTGTCCGCCACAAGCTTGATAAGGCGAGGGTTGAGGTTCGCTTCAGGTTCATCCCAGAACAGGTAGCCCTTCTCCTTCAGCGCCCCATTTGCAATCAGGTAGGCCAGCATGGCGAGTTTTCGAAGCCCTTCGGCCACAAGATGCATTTCCATGCGCCCTGACTCTGTCCTCAGGTAGAAATGGCCGGAACGGTCCACCTCGACGGAGCCCCCCATGGCCCGCTCCAAAGGACCCAGCAAATCGGCGACCTTGGCAACTTTAGGCCCACGGGCCAAGGGGCGCCCCAGCAGCTTGCAGGTGTCCGCCCAAGTCTCCTCAAAGGGGAGCACCCGTTCTGCATAAAGCGAAGTGAAGCCCGGGAAGATGGTCAGCAACTCACGCGTGGGCAAAAAAACGGGCGCCTTATTGAGCCAGGTTTCCGGTAGGCGTTCCACCGCAACCTCGGTCTTGCTCCGGTGGTTCAGGGCAACTCTCAAGGTATGACGGGCGTCCGCAAACTCGCAGGCCAATTCACAGCGGGTCGAGCCCCGACGACGGCTGGCGATCCGACCCACCTCATGGGGCATGAAACCCCCACGCAGCTTGCCCGCCACGCCCGCCTGCAGGTAGCCCTTGGCCGGCTCTCCGGAAAGCGAGGCGGCCTTGCCTTCGGCAAGCGCGGCCAGCAGGGCATAGGCGGCCTTCAGGACATGGGATTTGCCCGCCCCGTTCTCGCCGATAACCACATTCAGGTTCCTGCCGAAGGAGAAGGGGGCATGGGGCAGCACCGTCAGATTGGTGATGTTGAGCTGTTTAAGCATGGGAGCCTCGGTGCCTATTTCACCATCAATCGAATAGCCCGCGCTGCATGACCTACGCGGGGATGCCGCAGGTCGCAGCGGTCTCGATACCAATCCAGGACGTGATCAACTCGTTGCAAGCACGAGCCTCCTTGGACCACCGATGGGGGATTGGCCAGGGTGTTCCCTTCTGCTCACCCCGCGGCATTGGCTGCGCACGCCCCCCCGCCTGCGGCGGACCGCTCCGCAAGCAGTGCCTGCTCCGCTTGGGCTATCTGCGCGCCCCTGCCGATCGCAGCTTCGAATCCGCCGACCAAACCGCCCCATGCCACCAGGGGGCCCCAAGGGCCCCCCGCTGTCATTGGTCGGGGCGATAGGATTCGAACCTACGACCCTCTGCTCCCAAAGCAGATGCGCTACCAGGCTGCGCCACGCCCCGACGGAAGGGTCATTCTAGCGGGGCTCGGGGCGCTTCTGGCACCTAGAACGCCACCTGCAGGGCCACGCTCAGGGTGTCGCCGCCCTGTTCGCCGCTCTGGCCGGCGCGGGGGGCCAGGAAGTTCCTGCTGCGCAGGGTGTAGTTCACCTTCAGATTGGCGGCCTTCAGCTTCTCGGGCTTCCAGGCGTACAGGTAGCCGAAGGTGGTCTCGGTGAAGCGGGGCGTGATGTCCCGCCCCGTGGAAACAGCCGGGGCGCTCTGCGTGTAGGGGTTGTAGGCGGTGTACCAGTCGTCCCCGGCGTTGTAGTCCATCACGTCGAAGCGGGCGAGCAGGCTGTGATGGCCGAAGGTGTAGCCCCCGGTCAGGGCGTAGCCGAGGTACTTCTGGTCCAGGTGCTGGCGCGCGGCGGGGCCCGCCGCGGTGCCCAGGGAGGGGAAGCGGCGGCCCAGCAGCCCCGTGGCCACCTCGGCGGCGGCGTACCAGGTGTCGTCCTGGTACTGGTAGTAGGCGCCCAGGTTCGAGGTCTTGTCCTTGCCGTCCAGGATCTCCGCGGCCGTGGGGAGGGCCGTCCCGGCGAAGGTGGCGGCCACGAGCTTGCCCTTGTCCGCCAGGTCCGTCCGGCCCTGGAGGGTGTAGAGGCCGAAGCTGTGGGCCGTCTCGAAGCCCATGTCCAGGCGGCCCACGAAGTCCTTCTGGGCGTTCGCGTCGTTGGCCTTGCCGCTTCCGTTGAAGACGCCGGCGTGCAGGCGGCCCCAGAAGCCCTTGGGCTCGCCGAAGCCGACGCTCAACACCGCGCCCCGCTGGCGGTCGTCGCCGATCACGCGGCCCAGCTGGCTGCGCTCCACGAAGCGCAGCTCCGAAGAACTCGCCAAGCCCTCGAGGGTCTGGAGGGTCTTGAACTGGCCCGCCTTCAGCTCGAAGCCCTCCGCCATCCTCCAGCGGATCACCGCGTCCTGAAGAGTGCTGCCCGAGCTGATGCTGGGGTCGAACATCACCTCGTAGTCCAGATCCTCCGTGACGGCGCCACTGAGCTTCAGCTCCGTGCGGCGGATGGCGAAGCCGTTCTCCCGGAACTCGCTGCGCAGGTTGTAGTACTTCCCCGCGGGATCGTTCAGGCGCAGGTTGTTGTCGAGCATCTGGGTGCTCCAGACCTGGACGAGGCCGCTGAGCTTGGGGGCCTGAGCCTGGGCAACGGTGGCCAGCGCGAGGGCGGCAAGGCCGAGCGTGCAGGTGCGCTTCATGGGTTCTCCTATGGAACCGATCCTGTCGGTGCCCAAAGGTTCCCCGGCTCCCGTGAAGCCTTCGTGAAGCCTCGGCGACACCCCGCCGCTCAGGGCGTGAATTCCCCGTGCCACTGGCGGGCGGCGAGGTCGAGGTTGCCGAGCGCGTCGACCGCGATGCCCTCGTCCCGCAGGCGGGCGATCTGGACCTGCGCGCCCCACCAGCGTCCGCGGCTGGGCACGTAGCCGCGCGCGTTCACCACGCGGTGCCAGGGCAGCGGCGTGTCCTCGGGCAGGCCCTTCAGCACCATGCCCACCTGGCGCGGACGCCGGGGCCAGCCCGCCAGGGCCGCCACCTGGCCGTAGGTGGCCAGGCGCCCTTCGGGAATCGCCGCCACCACGGCGAGCACGGCATCGCGGAAGCCCGTCACGCCCGGCGCTCCGCGCGGCAGGAGACGGTCGCCTCCTCGGCCCTGGGCTCCAGCCCCTCTCCGGGCCAGACCCAGGTCCAGCCCGAGGCCTCCGTGTCGAAATCCACGCGCCAGAGACCCGCCACCTCGGGCCCCAGCTCGCGCACGGCCGCCGCCCAGCTCTCCGCCAGGACCAGGAGGCGCTCCCGCAGCTCGTCGGCCCGGGCCGCATCCCGGCCCTCCTCCAGATGGAACAGCTCTTCCGAAAGGCTCGTGGCGAGCTCATAGGCGGGGCGGGTGACGGCCTTGACGCGGGGGAGCAGCTCCCGGGCTTCCTCCAGGGTGAAAACGCGGCCCATGGGGGACCTCCTGTTCCATGATGGTTGGATGCGCCGTTGCCGTCCGCATTCCCCCGCCCTCTCCGCCGCCCGCCTCGGGACGGAAGGGATCCGATGAGCACCCTGCTGGTGGTGGCGGGAGAGGCCTCGGGCGACCTCCACGGGGGCGAGCTGCTGCGGGAGCTGAAGGCCCGCCGGCCGGGCCTCCGCATCGTGGGCGTGGGCGGCGAGCGCATGGCCCCCTACCTGGACCGGAAGCTCGCGGACGTCTCGGAGCTCGGCGTGGTGGGTTTCGTGGAGGTGCTGCGCCACCTGCCGCGCATCCTGCGCCTGAAGCACGACCTGCTGGCCCTGGCGCGGGAGGAAAACGCCGAGGCGGCGCTGCTCATCGACTACCAGAGCTTCAACCTGAGCCTGGCCCGGGCCCTGCGGAAGGCCCGCCCCGCCATGCGCCTGCACCAGTACGTCTGCGCCCAGGTGTGGGCCTGGAAGCGGGGGCGCATTCCCGTGATCGGCCGCACCTTCGACCGCCTCTTCTGCCTCTTCGACTTCGAGCCGCGCCTCTTCGCGGGCCTGCCCGTGGAGGCCCGCTGGGTGGGCCACCCCCTGGTGGAAGTGGTGAAGCCCGAGGTGGACCGGGAGACCTTCTTCCGCGCCCGGGGCCTGGACCCGGCGCGTCCCCTGGTGGCCCTGCTGCCCGGCAGCCGCACGGGCGAGCTGGCGCGGCTGCTGCCGCCCCTGGCGGGCCTGGTGCGGGCCTGGCAGCGCACGCGTCCGGAGGTCCAGTGGGTCCTTCCCGTGGCGCCCACCCTGCAGCCGGAGGCACTCGCGCCCGCCCTGGAGGGCCTGCCCGTGGTGCTGGACACCGCCTGGACCTATGCCCCCCGCGCCCACGCCGACGCGGCGCTGGTGTGCAGCGGCACGGCCACGCTGGAGACCGCCCTGCTGGGCACGCCCTTCGCCGTCCTCTACCGCATGAACCCTCTCACCCTCGCCCTGGCCCGGCGCGTGGTGAAGCTGCCCTTCTTCGGCCTGGCCAACGTGGTGGCCGGCCGCCAGGTGGCCCCGGAGCTGCTGCAGGGCGAAGTGGAACCGGGGCGCCTGGGCCGCGAGCTGGAGTCCCTCCTGGACCCCGCCCGGGCTGCGGCCATGCGGGCGGAGCTGGCCGAACTCCGGCAACACCTGGGGGAACCCGGCGCCGCCGGGCGCGTGGCCGAACGCGTGCTGGAGACGCTTCCGCCTGCATGATGCGGCGATCCTTCGGCTCGGGCTGGCCCGGACGGCGAGGGGCGATGCGGGTCGTGCAGGGCGCATGCGCCCGAAGCGGGGACCCGCACGACCCGAGTGTCGCGGATCCGCGACCCTTCGAAAGCCCGCCGCGTCCGAGCCGACCCGTCGGACCCCAATGAAACCCTGGCTCAGTGCTCGAAGAGCCGCAGGGTGTCGTCCAGGGACTTGAGGACGGCGAGGATGCGGAAGGGATCCACGGGCAGGTAGCCCACGGCGCCGGCCGCCAGGGCCCGGTTGCGCTTCAGTTCCAGGTCCTCGTCGGTGCCCGCGGTGAGGATGGGCAGGGGGCAGCGCTCCTCCTCCACCAGCTGGCGGGTGAGCTCCAGGGGGCTCACGAGGCGCAGGCGGTTGTGCACGAGCACGAGGCGCAGGCGCCCCCAGGCGGGCCCTTCCGCGCCGGCCCAGGCCGCCACCTGGGGGCGCAGGGGCCCCTTGATGTGGTCGAGGGCCAGGAAGCCGAACTTGCGGCCCAGCCCTTCGGCCATGCGCTGGGCGAAGTCCTCCTGTTCCGTGAGCAGCAGGACGAGGGGATCCCGGTCCACCAGGAGGCGGGGGGCTGGGAGGGCGGGCGCCTGGGTGCGCCGCGCCAGAAGCCTTCCGCAGCCGTCCTGCAGGCTTTCCCGGTCCCGCTGGGCCTGGGCCTTCTGCTGGCCCTCCAGCCAGGCCCGGTACTGGCCCAGGAGGCTCTGGTCGGCGCGCTCGGTGAAGTGCATGCCCACCACGCGGTCGTCCAGGTAGGCCACGCGGGTGGGGGCCACGAGGCGAAGGCCCTCCCCGAGCAGCAGGTCCAGCATGGATTCGTCGCCAGTCTTGAAGTGGTCGGCCACGCGCTGGCGGGGGTCCCGCAGGCTGAGCTCCACGCCGTTCCGCCCCAGGCCGCGCACCACGCCGTCCAGCAGGGTGTTGCGGGGGCTGGAGACGATGGTGGCCAGGGGCGCCTCCGGCGCGAAGTCCGCCAGGCGGTGGCCGTCGGTCCGGCGCAGGGTGCGGGGCAGGCTCACGCGCACGCCGGCCAGGTCGCCGCCGGGGTCGAAGCCCTGGCAGACGCCGATCGCCTCGTACTTGAAGCCGCGATCCTCCAGATTCAGGGACACCTTCTCGCCCGGGGCGAGCTGCCAGGCCTCGTACTCGGCGCGCCCCATGGCCAGGCAGAGGCTCGATTCCTCCAGGTCCACCAGGGGCAGGGCCTCGCGGTTCTGCCGGAAGGCCAGGAGGGGACGCCCGCCGGATTCCGCGAGGCGCAGGAAGGCGCTGCGGATGGCGAGGTCGTCTTCGATGAGGCGTGCGTCCATGGCTTCAGGGCAGGGGAAGGGCGGGAAGCCAGCGCGCAAGGGCCTCCCGCAGGGCGTCGAGGGTGACGGGCTTGGGCAGGTAGTCGTCCATGCCCGCCTGGAGACAGCGCTCCCGGTCGCCCTCCATGGCGTTGGCGGTCATGGCCAGGATGGGCACGTGCCTGCCCGGCGTCTCCAGGCCCCGGATGCGGCGGGTGGCCTGGAAGCCGTCCACTTCGGGCATCTGGCAGTCCATGAGCACGAGGTCGTAGCGGCCGCTGCGGAAGGCTCGCACCGCCTCCTCCCCGTTGGAGGCCAGGTCCGCCGAAAGGCCCAGCTTCTTGAGCACGGCCATGGCCACCCGCTGGTTCACCAGGTTGTCCTCGGCCAGCAGCAGCGTGGGGCCCGCGGGGCCACGCACGGAGGCGGGAGCCGGCGCGGGGCCGGGAGGGGCCGCGGGCGCCGGGGGCTGCTCCCGGCGCTCCACGAGGGCGCGCAGAAGGGAACGTCGCGGGGGCAGGGGCAGGAAGGCCACGGCTCCGCACTCCGGGAGGCCCCGTTCCGGTTCCCGGTCGTACAGCGAGCGGGTGGCCACGAGGCGGAGGTGCCGGAGGGCGCCGTCCGCGGCCGCCAGGCGGGCGAGGTGCAGGGCGTCCGCATCCTGCCCGGCGAAGAGGAGGATCGCTTCCCCGTCTCCGCCCTCCCGCAGGCGCGCGAGGGCGGCCTCCGCCGCCGCCGGCAGGGCCTCGCAGGGCAGCTCCCAGGCATGGAACTGCTCTCCCAGGGCCTCCCGGGTGAGGGGCGGCAGGCCCGCCAGGAAGACGCTGGGCCGGCGCTCCGGGCGCCAGGGGCCGGTCTCCGCGGCCCGGAAGCCCAGGCGCGCGGTGAACCAGAAGGTGCTGCCCGCTCCAGGCTGGCTGCGCACGCCGATCTCGCCTCCCATCAGGCCCGCGATGCGGCGGCAGATGGCCAGCCCCAGGCCGGTGCCGCCGTACTTGCGGGTGGTGCTGCTGTCGCCCTGGTAGAAGGACTGAAAGAGCTGGGAAGCCACCTCCTCCTTCATGCCGATGCCCGTGTCCTCCACCTCCACCCGCAGGAGCAGTTCCCCGTCCCCCAGGAGCGCGTGGGTGACGCGCAGGGCCACGTGGCCGCGCTCCGTGAACTTCAGGGCGTTGTCCGTGAGGTTCGTCAGCACCTGGCGCAGGCGGATGGGATCGCCGAGCAGCTGGGTGGGCGTGCCCTCGGGCAGGATGGCGGCCAGCTCCAGGCCCTTGGCGTGGGCCTTCACCCCCAGCACCGCGAGCAGGTCCTCCAGCAGTTCCTGGAGGTCGAAGGGGATGCGTTCCAGCTTGAGCTTGCCCGCCTCGATCTTGGAGAAGTCGAGGATGTCGTTGATGAGGTGCAGCAGGGTCTGGGCGCTGGTGCGGATGGTGCCCGTGTAGTCGGCCTGCTCCCCGCTGAGGGGCGTGCGGGCGAGCAGGTCCGCCATGCCGACGATGCCGTTCATGGGCGTGCGGATCTCGTGGCTCATGTTGGCCAGGAACTCCGACTTCTGGTTCGCCAGGCGCAGCGCCTCGTCCCGGGCGACCTCCAGCTCCCAGTTGGCCATCTCCATCTGCGCGGCGGCCATGGTGAGCTGGTGCTCCGCGCGCTTGCGCTCGGTGATGTCGTGGACCTGCCAGAAGTGGCCCTGGAAATGGTCGGGGGAGGCGATGGGCACGAAGTCCAGGGACAGCACGCGGCCGTTCCGCAGGGAGAACTCCTCCCCCGAGGCCGCGCAACCCCGCTCCAGCAGCTGCGTCAGGCGCCGGGAGAGCCCTTCGGGGTCGTCCACGCGGGGGATACAGAGTTCGAAGAGCTCCTGCACGTCGCTGCCCGCCAGCATGGCAGCGGGCACGGGGACCTCAAAGAAGGCGCAGAAAGTCTCGTTGATGAGGGCGATCTCCCGCTGTTCCGTCTCCACCAGGATGCCCGCCTGCATGTTCCCGATCAGGGCCGCCAGGCGCGACGTGGTGGTGGCGAGCACCGCCTCGGCGCGCTTGCGCTCGGTGACGTCCGTCAGGGTTCCGGACACGCCCAGCACCTGCCCGGCCTCGTCCAGCGTGATGCGGTTGGACATCTCCACCCAGCGGGCCTCGCCCACCCGGGGCAGCAGGCGCAGTTCGCTCTGGAGCGTGTCCTGCCCCGTCTCCACCGCCCAGGTGAGCACGTTCAGGTAGCGCGCCTTGTCATCCTCGTGGATGAAGTCCAGGAAGGCCCGGCCCAGGCAGTCCTGGGGCGCGTGGCCCGTGAGTTCCTCCCAGGCGGGGTTGAGAAAGGCCCAGCGGCCCTCCCGGTCGATCTGGAAGACCACCTCCCGCAGGTGGGCGACCATGGTCTTGTAGCGCGCCAGCTCGGCGCGGACCTCCTGCTCGAAGGCCTCATCCGGGGAAGAGATGGGGGCGGAGGCCTGGGAGGGGGAGGGGGGCATGGGGCGGGGCGTCTTGGGGGGAACCCTGATCCTAAGCTCTTCCTGCGCGAAGATCTTTTTTCTTGTTTTTTTCGCCTGACGCGCCATCCTGTTCCCTGTCCCGACTTCGGAGGTTTCCCATGGCGGCCCAAGAGCAAGACGAGCGACTGAAGGTCCTCAACCGCACCCTGTCCGAGATCGAACGGGCCTTCGGCAAGGGCGCCATCATGAAGCTGGGCGACCACATGAACGCCGAGGGGATCGAGGTCATCTCCACGGGTTCCATCAGCCTGGATTCCGCCCTCGGTGTGGGCGGCCTGCCCAAGGGCCGCGTGGTGGAGATCTACGGCCCCGAGAGCAGCGGCAAGACCACCCTGGCGCTCCACGCCGTGGCCCAGGCCCAGAAGGCCGGCGGACTGGCCGCCTACGTGGATGCCGAGCACGCGCTGGACCCCGAATACGCCAAGAAGCTGGGCGTGGACATCGAGAACCTCTTCATCAGCCAGCCCGACAGCGGCGAGCAGGCCCTGGAGATCGCCGACCAGCTGGTGCGCAGCGGCGCGCTGGACATCATCGTCATCGACTCCGTGGCCGCGCTGGTGCCCAAGGCCGAGATCGACGGCGAGATGGGCGAGATGCAGGTGGGCCTGCAGGCCCGCCTCATGAGCCAGGCCCTGCGCAAGATGACCGCCGGCATCAGCCGCACCAACACCTGCGTCATCTTCATCAACCAGATCCGCATGAAGATCGGCGTGATGTTCGGCAACCCCGAGACCACCACCGGCGGCAACGCGCTGAAGTTCTACGCCTCCGTGCGCCTGGACGTCCGCAGCATCCAGAGCATCAAGGGCAACACGGGCGATCCGCTGGTGGCCGCCAAGGACGAGGACTCCAGCGTCATCGGCAAGAAGACCAAGGTGAAGGTCGTGAAGAACAAGGTTGCGCCGCCCCTCAAGGTGGCCACCTTCGACATCATGTACGGCGAGGGTATCAGCCGCACCAGCGAGCTGGTGGAGCTGGGCGTCCAGCTTGAGATCATCCAGAAGAGCGGCTCCTGGTTCTCCTACAAGGACAGCCGCCTGGGCCAGGGCGGGGAGAAGGGGAAGAACCCCCACGCCGACAACCCCGAGGTGGCGGAGGAGGGGGAAACCCAGACCCGCGAGCGGATCGGGCTCAAGGCTGCGGCAGCCGCCGAGGCCTGAGGGCCGGCGGGGACTTCGGGCGACCTGAGGGGGTTGGCCGGGACGCGCGGGGCCGCAAGGCCCCGCGTTGTTCTGTTCAGACGGAGCCCTGGGAGCCGTAGGCGCCGGTGAGGGTGTTCGCCGCCGGCGGGGGCGCGGGACGCGTGGGCTTCTCGCTCTTGAAGATGCCGGCCATCTGCTCGGCCGTGGCGAAGCACTCCAGGAGCTCCAGCTCCCGGGCTTCGGGGAAGCCTTCGTGGCGGGTGCGCCGGGGGCCCCAGATGTCCACCGCCTGCCCCCGCAGGCGTGCGATGCGCGGCAGGCTCTGGCGGGCGTAGAGGCCCAGGGGGCGACCGTCAGCGGCCACGAAGCCCACGAGATCCGTCTCGGGAAGCAGGACGGGGCTGCCCTCCTTCCAAAGGGTGAAGCTCAGGCTCCGGCCCTGCTGGGTGCGCAGGGAGCCCACGGGCGCGGCGACGCCCAGCTCTGCCGGGAGCTCCGCCTCCTGGGCCTGGTAGGCGGCCATCAGGTCGCCCTGGCGCAGATCGCGCTGGGGCTGGGCGATGGGGTGGGGGTCCTGCATGCTGGCGGGCAGGATGTTCGCCCCGACCCGCTGGTAGAGCGTTCCCATCACGCGGGATCCCGTCTCGGCGAGCACGCGGCCCACGGCCTCCACCAGCTTGGGCAGCAGCACCTGGGGCGACACGAGCAGGACGTCCTGGGCGGGTAGGGCCACGAAGTGGTTCTGGCCCGGGAAGGTGTGCTCCCACAGCTCGGGCAGCAGGATGCGGCTGGCGTCCAGGCCATCCCCGAAGCGGCTCTGGTAGATCCCGGTGGGCAGGCGCAGGAAGGCCTTGTCCCGGCTGCGCTCCCGCAGCGTGTCCAGGGCGCGCTCGGCCACGTCCTCGGCCCGCACGCCCCAGAGGGCCAGCCAGGGCGCGGGCATGGGCTGCCCCGCCACCAGGATGCGCTCGCTGAGGCCGTCCAGGGCGGGGCGGAACCAGAAGCCCTCCCGCTGGGCCTGCCAGGTGGGCACCACCTGGGGCATCAGCTCGTGCTGGGCATCGAGCCAGGGCATGGGAAGGGCGTGCGTGGCGCGGTGCAGCTCCGCCACGGCGTCGGCCCAATGGACGCGCTCCTCCGCATGGAGGTGCTCGAAGTCCGGGAGGAAGGCCTCCAGGCCGGCCAGGTCCAGGGGCACCCCCCGCGCCACGAAGAGGGCCTCGAGGGTCGGAAGGGGCGCCGTTTCGGCGCGCTGGAAGAATCGCGTAAGAAAGCCCATGGGTCGTCCTGGTCCGGCCTTCCATTGTGCCCGAGGCGACGCCGAATGGCCGCAGCTATGCTGGGGCCATGCGAACGGAGGACCGGCTGGCGCGCCCCCTGAAGGCCCTGCGGGTCTCGGTCACCGACCGCTGCACCTTCCGCTGCCCCGCCTGCAGGCCCGGGCCCGCCCCGCCGCTGCTCCCGCGGGAGAGCCTCCTGCGCTTCGAAGAGCTGCGGCGCCTGGCGGGCATCTTCGCGGGGCTCGGCGCTGGACGGCTGCGCCTCACGGGGGGCGAACCCCTGCTCCGGGCGGGGCTCCCGGACCTGGTGGGGCGCCTTCGCACCGTGGCGGGCATCCGGGAGCTTGCACTCACCACCAACGGCCTGCGCCTGCGGGAGCTGGCGGCGCCGCTGCGGGCAGCGGGGCTCGACCGTCTCACCCTGAGCCTGGACAGCCTCGACCCGGCGCGCTTCGCCCGCTGCCGCGGCACCCGCGCCCCTCTGCGGCAGGTGCTGGAGGGTCTCGAGGAGGCGGTCCGGGCGGGCTTTTCCGGCATCCACCTCAACTGCGTGCTTCGCCGGGGCTGGAACGAGGCGGACATCCTGCCCCTGGCGGCCTTCGCCCGGGAGGGGGGCCACGTGCTGCGCTTCATCGAGTTCATGTCCGTGGATGCGGATGGCGGATGGAGGATGGAGGAGGTGGTGCCCAGCGCCGAGGTGCGGGCGATCCTGGCGGCCCGCTGGCCCCTGGAGCCGCTCCCCGAAGGGGATCGGCCCGCCCGGCGCTGGCGGTACCGGGACGGCACCGGGGAAGTGGGCTTCGTCGCGGCGGTCACGGAGCCCTTCTGCGACGCCTGTGGCCGGGCCCGCCTCTCCTGCGACGGCGTGTTCCGCCCCTGCCTTCTCGCGGGCGAGGGCCTCGCCCTGGGGCCCCTGCTCCGGGAAGGCGCCACCGACGCGGAGATCCGGGACCTGGTGGCCGCCGCCTGGCGCGGGCGCGGCGCGCGGATGTCCGCCGCGGGAAGCCCGGTGGCGATGTCCCGCATCGGCGGGTAGCTGCAGGTCTGAAAAGAAATCTTCATGGGCGGGCGAGCGCGCGCTACCCTGGCCGGGATGGCGAGCCCCAAGACCTCCCTGATCTCCCGGCTCCACGGCACGAAGGGGCTTTCCGCGAGCCAGCGGCGCATTGCGGACTGCCTGGTGGGGCGCCTGCACGAGGCCGCCTTCTGGGGCGTGGAGGAACTGGCGGCGCGGAGCCAGAGCAGCGTGGCGACCGTGGTGCGCTTCGCCCAGAAGCTGGGCTACAGCGGCTTCCTGGAGCTGCGCCACGCCCTCGTGGCCCAGGCCAAGCGCCAGGCCCGCTTCGGGGAGACGCTCCTCCAGGCGCCCTCCGAAGCCGCCGCGGCGCTGGTGGAGGTGGCGCGGCGGGACGTGCGGAACATCGAGCAGATGATCCAGGGCGTGGACGAACCCCTGCTGGAGGCGGTGGTGGCCCGCCTGCGGCAGGCGCGCCTGCGCCTGGCCATCGGCGACGGCGTCAGCGCCCTCATGACGCGCCATCTCGCGTACCTGCTCACCCAGGCCGGACTGCCCTGCCTGGAAGGCAGCTCCGCGGACTTCGCCACCCAGGTGGTGAACCTCGGCCCCGGGGACGTGGTGATCGCCATCAGCATCAGCCCCTACAGCCGCGAGACGATGGACGCCGTCTCCTTCGCGCGCCGCCGCGGCATTCCCGTGCTGGCCTTCACGGACCGGATCCGCAGCCCCCTGGCGCGGCTGGCGGAGAACGTGCTGCCCGTCCCCGGGGAGAACCTCCTCTACAGCCACAGCCTGGCGGCCTTCGCGGTGCTGGCCCACGCCATCGCCACGTCGGTGGCCACGCGGGACCGGGAGGGCATCCTGCTCAAGCTCCGGGAGGCGGAGCGGGTGGCCCGGCCCAAGTTCGCCGTGGAGTAGGCGGGCTATTCCTTCAGGAGCGCGAGGGCCTCCTGCAGGCAGGCCTCCCAGGTCTCGTCAGGCGTCTCCACCAGCAGCAGCTCCACGGCATGGCCCGCCGGACGCGCCTCGGGGTGGGCCTTCCAGGCTTCGTACAGCGCGTCCAGCGAGCTGGCGTCCAGGCGCTTGGCGCGCAGCTTGTGGCTCTTCCGCCCCCGGTCCGGGTCGGGGCCGCGCATGGACAGGCTGTGCTTGGGGCCACCGTGGAAAGTGCACACCTGGCACCAGGTGGTGCCGATGCGCTGGTTGAAGTGCAGGAAGGCGCCGTGGTGGGAGCGGGTGGCCTCGATGGCGCGCGCGGGTCCCTGCCACGCGGCGGCCCACCGCTCCAGGATGACGGCGGCGCGGGTGCGGTCGGCGGGGTGGGTGAGACCGGCCCTGGCACCCTCCAGGAAGGTCGTGACGATTTCCTGGATTTCCATTCCCGGGCCTCCCTCTGCGAAACTACCCACATTACCCGTGCGGCCGGGTTCCCCGAAAGGGAAGGACTGGTGCCCCGCCCGCAACCAGGAGATTCCGCCGGATCCCCCATGACCCTTCCTCCCGCTGTCCGCCGCCGCTCCGCGTCCCGCTGGGTTCTCCCCGCGGCCGGGGGTGGCGTGCTCCTGTGGGTGGCGGGTGTGGGTTTCGCCTGGGGAAGCGGGGGCATGGGACTGCTCTTCCAGGCCCTGGGCGCGGCAACCGTGGCGGGGGGCGCGGTGCAGTTTCTGCGGTGTCGCGCGCGCCGGGCCGAGGCCCGGGCCGAGGAGGAGCTGTCCCGGATCTTCGATCTGCTGCCCGTGGGCGCCGCGCACCTGGACGCCCGGGGCCGCGTGCTGCGCTGCAACCGCAAGGGGCTCGAGCTGCTGGGGATGGATGCGGGATCGGCGCGCGACATGGAGCTGGTCGCTCCGCGCCGGCCGGTGCTGCAGCTGGACGGGAACCCCATCGATCCCGAGGCGCTGCCCGTGGCCCAGGCCCTCGCCACGGGTGCCCGGACGGAGGCGGTACTGGGCTTCGAGCGGCCTTCGGGGGAGGACTTCGTCTGGCTGGAGGTGCGCGTGGACCCGCGCCTGGACCCCGAAGGCCGCGTGGTGGACCTGGTGGTCGCCTTCGGGGACGTCACCCAGCGCAAGACCACCGAGGCGGAGCTGGCGATCCAGAGCTTCCGGGACCGCCTCACGGGGCTTCCCAACAAGGCCCTCTTCCTGGAGCGCCTCGCCCAGGCCATCGCCCGCGCCGGTCGCCGGAAGCAGGTGATGGGCCTGCTCTACCTGGACCTGGACCGCTTCAAGATGGTGAACGACACCCTGGGCCACGCGGCGGGGGACCAGCTCCTGGTGCAGGTGGCACGCCGCCTGCGGGCCTGCCTCCGTCCCGAGGACGGCGTGGCGCGCCTCGGGGGGGACGAGTTCGTGGTGACCTTCGAGGACCTGCCCAGCGCGGAGGAGGGCCTCATCGTGGCGGAGCGCGTGAACAGCGCCTTCAAGCCGCCCTTCCTGCTGGACGGCCAGGATCTCTACAGCACCTGCAGCCTGGGGCTGGTCTTCGCCGACAGCGCGGCCTGCACGCCCGCGGAGCTCCTGAGGGACGCGGAAGTGGCGATGTACCGGGCCAAGTCCAAGGGCGAGGGGAGCATCGAGGTCTTCGACCCCAGCATGAACGCCCAGGCCGCGGCGCGCTTCCAGATGGAGCGCGAGCTGCGCCAGGCCCTCGAGCGCCGGGAGTTCACCCTCCACTACCAGCCCATCGTGTCCCTGGCCACGGGCCGCATCGAGGGCTTCGAGGCCCTGGTGCGCTGGCAGCACCCCGAGCGGGGCATGGTCTCGCCGCTGGACTTCGTCCCCCTGGCCGAGGAGACCGGCCTCATCGTGCCCCTCGGCGCGTGGGTGCTGGAGGAGGCCGTGGCCCGCTCCGCGGAATGGGCGCGGCGCTTCCCCGCCGATCCCGCGCGCATCATCAGCGTCAACGTCTCCGGCCGGCAGTTTCAGCAGCGGGACCTCATCCCCACCATCACACGGGTGCTGGAGGCCGCGCGCCTCGAGCCCGCCAGCCTGAAGCTGGAGATCACCGAGAGCGTGATGATGCGGGATCCCCACAGCTCCCTGGAGGCCATGAAGACCCTCAAGCGGCTCCAGGTGCACCTCTCCATCGACGACTTCGGAACCGGCTACAGCTCCCTGAGCTACCTGAAGCGCTTCCCCGTGGACACGCTGAAGGTCGACAAGAGCTTCGTGGACGGCCTGGGGCGGGATCCCGAGAGCACGGCCATCGTGCAGGCGGTGCTCTCCATGGCCAAGGCCATGGGCCTGCGCGTGACCGCCGAGGGGATCGAGACGCCGGACCAGCTCGCCCAGCTCCGTGCCCTGGGCTGCGATCAGGGCCAGGGCTACTTCTTCAGCCGTCCGCTCCCGGCCCATGAGGCCGAAACCCTGTTGGGGAAAAACCCGTCGTGGTAGGAGAAGGGTGACAATCCCCCTTCCTCCAGGCCGGACACCCTGCTAGAACTGGAGGGCTTCCCACGGCCGAGGCCTCCATGATCAAGATCGACATCGCCACCGCGCTGATGCAGACGCTTCCCGTGTCCAAGGCCACCGCGTTGCAGGTGGTGGACCTGCTCACGGACCGCATGAAGAAGGCCCTGCTGGAGGGGGATCGCATCGAGATCCGCGGCTTCGGCGTCTTCGAGCCCCGCCCGCGCAAGCGCGGCCTGGGCCGCAACATCAAGACGGGCGAGAGCGTGGAGATCCCCAAGGGCCGCAGCATCCGGTTCAAGCCCGGCAAGGACCTCCGGGACATCGAGCTTCCCTGAGCAGGGCTGCGCCCTCTGCACGCGAAGGGCCGCGGAAAGCGGCCCTTCCCGTGCAGGGGAAACCCTTCAGCGCTTCCGCTGGTGGGCCAGCAGGATCATCTCGCGCAGCGTCTTCGCCATGGCCATGGCCGAGACCCCGGTGGGATCGTAGTGCGGGGCCAGTTCCAGGCAGTCCATCCCCACCAGCCGCCTGCCGCGGAAGCGCTTCAGGCCCTCGATCAGAACGTTCCAGGTGATGCCGCCGGGCTCCGGCGTGCCGGTGCCGGGGTAGAGGCTGGGGTCGAGCACGTCCATGTCCAGCGTGACGTACAGGGGCCGGTCGCCCAGGCGCTCCAGCACCGCGTCGATGGCCTCCACCGAGAAGGGGTGCTGGGTTCCGTGGCGCTGCGCGAGCTCCCACTCCTCCGCGGAGCCCGAGCGGATGCCGAACTGGAAGAGGTTCTTCCAGCCGATCTTGTCCGCCGCGCGCGCGATCACGGTGGCGTGGGTGAGGGGGTCGTCCCACATCTCGGGCCGCAGGTCCGCGTGGGCGTCGAAGTGGATCAGCGCCAGGTCCGGATGCTCGTCGAAGGCGGCCAGGATGAGGGGCAGCGCCACGAGGTGCTCGCCTCCAAACGCGAGGGGGAAGAGTTTCTTCGCGCGCAGCTCCCGCACGGCGCCGCCGATGTCCGCCAGCACGCGCTCCTTCTGGCCGGGGGGCAGGAAGAGGTCGCCCAGGTCGGCGTAGCGCACGTCCATCAGCGAGGCCTGCTGGTAGAAGCTGAACTCCTCCATGCCGAAGGAGGCCTCCCGCACGGCGAAGCCCGCGAAGCGGCTGCCTGCCTTGAAGCTGCTGGTGCCGTCCCAGCACACTCCGAAAAGGGCGATGTCGGCCTCCGCGGGATCGCAGCTGCCCAGGAAGAAGGGGGGAACGAAGGTGTGGGACATGGGAGCCTCGCGGGTCAGTCTTGGGAAGGAAGGTCCATCCGCTCCCAGGCCACGGCGAAGTGGTCGAGGATGGCCTGGCGCTCGGTGCGCTCCTGCTCGGCCATGCTGGCGTAGGGCCGCAGGAAGACCACGCGGCGCACGCCGCGGCGCACGAGGGCGCGGGTGCAGGTGAGGCAGGGCTCGTCGGTGACGTAGGCGGTGGCCACGAGGCCGTCGCAGAAGCCCAGGGCGTTCTCCTCGGCGTGGCTGGTGTGCAGGCAGCGCTGGCCCGGGCCGCAGGTGTCCGGTGTGCAGTGGGGCATGCCGGGCAGGGCGCCGTTGAAGCCCGCGGCGGCCACGCCGCCGTCCGGCCGCAGCAGGATGGCGCCCACCTTCAGGCGGCAGCAGGTTCCCAGGCGGCTGATCTCCAGGGCCATGCGCAGGAAGACCTCGTCCTTGAGGCGGCTGCGGGCGCTGCGTTCCTGGGGCGCGGTCATGGGACCTCCGTCATTTGGGGGGCAGGAGTTCGAAGTCCACCGCGTGGCGGGGGCCTTCGCGCTCGATCCAGGCGAGCTGGGCGCCGAAGGCCCGGGCCAGCTGGGCCACCCCCTCGCGGGTCTCCGGGGCCAGCTCGGCCCGCAGGTCGGGGGGCAGGGTGAGGCGCACCGTGCAGCCGCGCATGGCCTCGCCCCGGCGGGCCAGCTCGCGGTAGACGTCCAGCATCACGGTCTCGGAGCTCACCAGGCGGCCGGTCCCCTCGCAGTGCGGGCAGGGGCGCGTGAGCTGCCGCTCCAGGCTGGGGCCGGTGCGCTTGCGGGTCATCTCCACCAGGCCGAACTCGCTGATGCCCGAGGCGCGGGCGTGGTTGCGGTCCCGCTGCAGCTCCTCCTGGAGGCGGGCCATGACGCCGGCGCGGTGCTCGGGATCCATCATGTCGATGAAGTCGATGACGACGATGCCGCCCAGGTTGCGCAGGCGCAGCTGGCGCACGATCTCGGGGATGGCCTCCAGGTTCGTGAGGTAGACCGTCTCCTCCAGGTCCTTCTTCCCCACGAACTTGCCGGTGTTCACGTCCACGCTGACCAGGGCCTCGGTCTGGTTCAGGACGATGGAACCCCCATGGCGCAGGGGCACCTTGGAATGCCGGGCGGCCTCCACCTCCTTCTCGATGCTGAAGGCCTCGAAGATCGGCATGTCGCTGCTGAAGCGCTTCACCCGCTCCACCCACTCGGGGTGCAGGCGCCCCACGAAGTCCACCACCTCCCGGTAGGCCTCGTCCGTGTCCACCCAGAAGGAAGAGACCTCCTCGCGGAAAAGGTCCCGCAGGACCTTCTGGAGGAGCCCCATGTCCTGCCACAGCAGGCAGGGGGCCGGGCAGCAGCGGGCGCGCTCCCGCACCTCGGCCCAGACCTCCCGGAGGGCGGCCACGTCGGAGACGAGGTCCTCGTCCTTCTCGCCGATGGCGGCGGTGCGCACGATGAAACCCTCGCCCGGCTGGGCATGGCTGCGCACCAGGGCGCGCAGGCGCTCGCGCTCCACGGGATCGGTGATCTTCCGGCTGATGCCCACGTGGTCGATGCCGGGCATGAAGACCAGGAAGCGGCCGGGGAAGCTCAGGTGGCGGCTGAGGCGGGGCCCCTTGGTGCCGATGGGGTCCTTGACCACCTGGACCAGGGCCTCCTCCCCCTCCTTCAGGGGCGGAAGGCTCACGGGCGGGCCCTCCAGCTCCTCGCCCACCTCGTCGTCCTCCTCCTCCCCGTCCAGCTGGTGGGACTCCAGCTCGTCGAGGTAGAGGAAGCCGTCCTTGGGGCCGCCGATGGACACGAAGGCGCTCTGCATGCCCTGGAGCAGCTTGGCCACGCGCCCCTTGTAGACGTGCCCCACCTGGGTGACATGGGAGCTGCGCTCAATGAACAATTCGCAAACCTGGCCGTTTTCCAGCAAGGCGATGCGCGTTTCCAGGGGCGTCGCGTTGACCACCAGCGAGCGGCGGATCTCCATGGTTTTAACCTCTCTCGAACCCGGCGAAGACGCGTCCTGCGGCTTCCCTCGCCCTGCCGGCCCGTACCAGAACCGGAGGTCTCACGCTGCGTGCTATGAAATTTTTAAATGCGCACCGCTGCGGCAGGGGTGCGCTCCTGGGAGGCGCGGGTCGTGATCCGGTTGGCGGCGTCCACGAACACGACCTTCGGGCGGTGCTGGCGGGCTTCCTCGTCCCCCAGGTAGCCGTAGCTGGCCAGGATGACCAGATCCCCCGCGCGCACGAGGTGCGCCGCCGCCCCGTTGATGCCCACCTCGCCGCTGCCGGGGGTGCCGGGGATGACGTAGGTGGAGAGGCGGGCGCCGTTGGTCACGTCATAGATGTCGATCTTCTCGTTCTCCAGGAACCCGGCGGCTTCGATGAGCAGGGGGTCCAGGGTGATGGAGCCGACGTAGTCGAGATCGGCACGGGTGACCGTGGCGCGGTGGATCTTGCCGAGAAGGAACTGTCTGAGCATGGTGTCTCCCGGTCCAGGCTCCGGAGGAGTCCCGGCCAACCCTTCTAGGATGCGTCAGCCCCGGGGGGCGGTTCAATCGAAGAGGACCACGTGCAGGTCCACGCCCACCCTCGGCAGGGGCACCGGCGGGGGGCTGGGGGGCAGGCGCAGGCTGTCCCGGATCTCCAGGTGCAGATCCTTCAGGCCCTCCCGGAGTTCCCAGCGGCCGTTGATCAGGAACCAGGCCCGGTCGGTGCGGACGGGATCGAAGGCGATGCAGGGCCGTTCGGGCCGACGCCCGAACTTCCGGGCGAGGCCGGGGGGAAGGGATTTTTTCGCCTGGCCCGGGGGCAGGCCGCCCTTCTTGGCGAGGCCCGGCGGGACGCCATGGCCACGGTGCCCCGGGGGAGCTGCCAGCACAGAAAGGGACACGAGCAGGGACAGCAGCATGGGGGTGGCCTCCTTCCCCGGCCCGAACTCTAGAGCGGGTCCAGGTGCAGGAAGGATACGCCTTCGTCGGTGGGGCTGAGGATGACGTTGTCGATCAGGCGGGTCCTTCCCACCCGGGCCGCCACGCAGAGGGCGCCGGTGCGGGTGAGCTCGCCCGCCAGGGGGTCGAGCGTCTGGGTGTCGACCAGCTCCAGGTACTGGAGCTCGTCGACCTCGCCGAGCTGGGCCCGGGCGGTCTGCAGGAGCACCTCCGCCCGCCGCTCGCCGTCCTTGAAGGCGGCCTCCGCGGCGAAGAGCCCCCGGCTCAGGGCCAGCGCGCGCGTACGCGCCTCGGGAGCGAGGTAGGTGTTGCGGGAGCTTAAGGCCAGGCCGTCCGCCTCCCGCACCGTGGGGGCGACGACCACGTCCACGGCCAGGTTCAGGTCCCGAACCATGCGCCGGATGATGACGGACTGCTGGAAGTCCTTCTGGCCAAAGAAGGCGAGGTCCGGCTGGACCATGTTGAAGAGCTTGGCCACCACCGTGGCCGCGCCCCGGAAGTGCCCCGGGCGGAAGGCGCCGCAGAGGCGCTCGGCCATGGGGCCGGGGTCCACGAAGGTGGTGTAGCCGGTGGGGTAGACCTCCGAAACCTCGGGCAGGAAGAGCACCTTCACGCCCAGCTGGAGGCAGAGGTTCTGGTCCCGCTCCAGGTCCCGCGGGTACTGCGCCAGGTCCTCCCCGGGGCCGAACTGGGTGGGATTCACGAAGATGCTCACCACCGTCGCGTCGCACCGGGAGGTGCTGTGGCGGATGAGCGCGGCGTGCCCCTCGTGGAGGAAGCCCATGGTGGGCACGAACCCGACCCGCTGCCCCCCTTCCCGGAGCGTCCGGATCAGGGCACGAAGTTCGGGAATGGTGCGGACAATACGCATAGAAGGGCGTGACTCCAAGAATTCAGGCTTCCGGCTCCCCAGCGACCGGAGGCCGCCACGCGCGCAGGAGCTCCCGGGCGGGTTCTGGAAGCATATAGGATTCCGCGGGCCCCGGGAACGTGCAGGATCGGATGTCATTGACATACCTGGACATGGCGTCCACGGTCAGCGTGTAGCCATCCAGGTACCGGCGCACGAACTTCGGGGCCTCGCCGGGGATGAGGCCCAGCAGGTCATGGAAGACCAGCACCTGTCCCGAGCAGGCGGCCCCGGCGCCGATGCCGATGGTGGGGACCTCCAGCTCCTCCGTGACCCGGGCGGCCAGTTCGGCGGGAATGCCCTCCAGGAGCACGGCGAAGCAGCCGGCGTCCTGCAGGCGCAGGGCGTCCTCCAGCAGCTTCACGGCCGCCTGTCCCTCCCGGGCCTGCACCCGGTAGCCACCCATGGCGTGGAAGCTCTGGGGGGTGAGCCCCAGGTGCCCCATGACGGGGACTTCGGCGTCCAGGAGGGCCTTCACCGCCTCCAGGCGCTTGGCGCCCCCCTCGAGCTTCACGCCCTGGGCACCCGCCTGAAGAAAAGCTCCGCCGTGGCGCACGGTCTCCTCCCGGGAGACGTGGTAGCTGAGGTAGGGCATGTCGGCCATCAGGAAGGCCCGGGGCCGGGTGCGGGCCACCGCCTCCAGGTGGTGGCGCATCATGGCCATGCTCACGGGAAGGGTGTTCTCGAAACCCAGGCAGACATTTCCCACGCTGTCGCCCACCAGGATGGCGTCCACCCCGGCGGCGTCCGCGATGCGGGCGGTGACGGCGTCGTAGGCGGTGGTCATGGCGATGCGCTGGCCCTCCCGGGCCATCCGGTGGAGATCCGGAATGCTCACCTGGCTCCGCGCCTGGGAATCATGGCTCATCGGGTGCCTCGGCTGATGGTCCCACGGAGGCCAGCGCCTGGGTGGGCGTCCAGTCTGACAGAGGCTCCGGTCGCTCGGGCAGCGCGAAGCGGAAACCCGCGGCTGCGAGCGTGGCCTGGAAGCGGTGCAGGTCTGGCCGCTCCAGGAAGCGCTCGGCGTGGGCTTCCGGCACCCGGCTCCACAGCTCCTGCAGGGCCCCGAAAGCCTCCCGCAGGCGCGAGACGGCCCCCAGGTGCTCCCCCTGCTCCAGGAGGATCCGGGCGCAGCCGGCGTTGGCTTCCAGGGTGAGGGCGGGGAAGCGCAGCTCCCGGGCGGCCGCCAGCACCTCGCTCCAGGCGGCGAGGCCCTGGGAGCCCAAGGAGCCCCGTCCGGCAGAGGTGGCGGACAGGAGCAGGGCGTGGGCGCGGTGCCACTCCAGGTCCAGCCAGCGGGAGCCCGCTCCCTCCGACGGAGCCTTCAGGGCCTCAAGGAGGGACCAGGGCGCGTCCAGGTTTCCCGCCCCCCGGGCCTCGGCCCCCTGGGCTTCCGCCTGGATGGTGCGCAGCCGGGCCAGGCATTCCCGCCAGGCCAGGCCCGCCGCGCCGAAGACCCTGGCGGCCTCGGCGTAGAGGCGCGCCGCGTCCGTCCAGGCCTCCCGGAAACCGGCGATCTCCGCCTGCAGGAAGGCGTGCTCCCCGCGCTCCGCGGCGCTGAGGCGCGCGGAGGGAACGGCGAGGGCCTGGGCCAGCTCCATGTCCGCATGCACCCCGTCCCCCAGGGCCGCCAGGGTGCGGGCGCGCCAGGCCCGGGCCCGGGCGGCGCCGGGGCGGTCGCCGAGGCGGGAAAGGCGCGCCTGGGCCTCCTCCAGGTGGGCGAGGGCGGGGCCCAGGCTCTGCTCGCGGCTCCGGGCGATGCCGGCCTGGAGGTGGCCGCAGGCGATGGCCTCCGCGTCCCCGGCCCCCTTGGCGAGGCCCAGGGCTTCCCGAAGGGCGTCGTGGGCGGTATCCGCCTGACCCAGGAGCTGGTGGACGGAGGCGGTGGCCAGGAATACCCGGGACAGGGGCCCGTGGGCTCGCTCCGTCTCCAGGAGGCGCTGGGCGTTCCGCAGGCTGGCGAGGCCCCGCTGGAACTGGCCGCGCTCCGCCTGGGCGCACCCCAGCTCCAGCAGGAGGAGGCCCGTGTCCCGGGCGCAGCCTGCCTCTTCGCAAGCCTGGAGCAGCTGGAGGCCTTCCTCCAGCGCCTTCACCCCCTTGCCCGGGTGGCCCTCCATCAGGTGGATCCGTCCCAGGGCCAGGCGCAGGCGCGCCTGCTCGGGGTGCCGGGGGAGCTTCGCCAGGCAGGCGGCGGCGGTCTGGATGCTGGCCAGGGCCTCCGGGAGGCGGCGCAGCTCCAGCTCCAGCAGGGCGCGCTTGCGGAGCACCCGGGCCAGGGCCTCGGTCTCGTTGGGCAGGCCCTCGAGGATCGTCTGGGCCCGCCCGAGGGCCTCGAGGGCCGGGATGCGGGGCGACTCGCCCGGGGCCCCCTGCCCGCCCGGCGCCGCAGCCCAGGCGTCGGAGAGGAACTCCCACAGCTGCGCCCGCTGGGGCAGCGCCGGATTCAGGGCCAGGGCCTGCTGGAGCACGCGCTCTGCCTCCAGGGGTTCCGGCAGGTGGCGCTCCGCCGCCTCCAGCACCTGGGCCAGGGCGGTGGCGGGGTCGGAGGCCAGCGCGCGCAGGCCCACGGACAGGGTAGGATGGCCGGCGGCGCCGTCCAGGGCCTTGAGGAGGCCCCGGGCCAGGCGCCGCGTCTCCCCGGGCGGGAGGCCCGTCCGGGCCAGCTCCCGGAGCCGCGGGTCCGCCAGGGAGGCGTGGCCTTCCTTCAGCACCACGATGTGGGCGGCCAGGGCGGGCCGCAGGGCATCCTCGAGGGGATCTCCGGCGAGGCCCAGGGCGTGCCCCAGGATGGCCTGGTCCAGGGGCTGCTCCGCGAGGGCCAGGAGGCGCACCACGGTGAGCGCGGCGGTGCCCAGGCGATGCAGGCGGCCCTCCAGGATGCCCGCGGCGAGGTCCTCCCGGATGCGGGGCGGGGCCGCGTCCTCCGCGACTCCCCACCGGTCCTCGCGGCGCAGGAGCTCCCCCTGGAGCTGGGCCAGTTCCAGGACGCGCTGGAGCAGCCCCGGGTTGCCGAGGCTCTCCCGGCAGGCCGCCTCCAGGTAGGCCTCGGGCAGGGCGTGGGGGCCCAGGAGATCCTCCGCCACCGCGCGGAGCTCGGCGTCCTCCAGGCGCCCGGGCGCCACGAAGGCCGTGTCCGGCACGCCCCGCAGGGCCCCGAAGAGCGCCCGGGGAAGGGCGGCGGGCGTCGGGGCGGCCGCGCTCAGCAGCCAGGGCAGGCGGCTGCGGCGCACCAGCCCCGCGGGGGCGGCCTGGGGGGCGGGATCGGCGCACTCCAGGCCCGTGACCATCACCAGGCGGGGGTGGAGTTCGGCGGCGAAGTCCAGCACCTTCAGGAAGGCCTCCCGCTCCTCCGGGGCTAGGGGGCCGCGCTCGGCTTCCCGCCAGGGGCCCCGCAGGAAGGCGAAGGCCTCCAGGCGGCGCGACAGGGCCCGGGCCGTGTCGGGGTTGCGGGCGTAGAAGTCCGCCTCCAGGCCCTGGAGGAGATCCTGAAGCAGCCGCGCGGGCAGGGCGCCCGGAGCCTCGCCAGGTGCGGCCTCGTGGCGGGCGACCCAGAGCCCCTCGGTCTCGGCGGCGGCGGCGGTCCAGGCCGCCAGGCGCTCCTGGTCCTGGCCCTCCTCTCCCGACAGGACGATCACGCGCTCCATGGGGACCGGCGCCGCGAAGCCGAGCGCCAGGCTCTTGAGGTAGGTGAGTTCCCGGCTCCGGCCCCGGAGGGGCCGCGGCCAGTCCCCGGCCAGGGAGGGCGCCTCGTCGAAGAGGGGAGGCTCGCCCCCGGCCGGGGCGCCCAGGGCCTTGAGGTCCCGCACCAGCTGCTCGGCGCTGCGGGGAGGCTCCCCCAGGACGCGGGGCAGAAGCAGGCGCCCGGGTTGGATGCCTACGGTATCCGGGTCCAGCAGGCGGGGGGCGTGGCCCGTGCGCAGAAGGGCGTGCAGCCGGGCCAGGAAGGCCCTCCGTGCGGCCAGGGACCAGCCGGGCCAGAGGGCCGAAAGGGGAGCGCCGGAGAGGGGCTGGAGCAGCCAGGCCTTGTCCGCGTCGTGGCCGAAGCGGCTCTCCCAGGGGTCCCAGGGTTCCGGCGCCAGGAAGCGCTGGAGGTGCACCTCCCGGAGGCGGTCCAGCTCCCGGGGATCGGGGCGGGGCGCCCAGAGCTGGAGGAGCCAGCTTCGGTCCTCTCCGTGCACCAGGTGCCAGGCGCAGCCGGGGCGGCGCTCCAGCTCGCGCCCCTGGGCGAAGCGCCGCCCGCCGAGAAGCCACGTCTGGCTCACGGGCACCTGCCTGGAAGCGGAGCGCAAGGGGGGGGCATAGGAGCTGAGTGTAGCTTCCCAGGAGGCCCGCAGGGGGCCCATGCTGGAGGGTGATGGCCCGCCTTCCCGAACCCCGTCCCGCCGCCCACGGATTCCTCGTGCTGGCCGCCCTGGCCCTGCTGGTGCTGTCGGGCCTGCTGCTGCAGGCCGATTCCGCCGCCATGCCCGCCCTGGCGCGCACGGCCCACCGCTGGGGGGGCGCCCTGCTGCTCCTGCTGGCGCTGGCCCACATGGTGCGCGGCTACCTGGCGGGGGAGCCCCGCGGGGGCCGGTGGCGCCCCTGGGTCTCCGGCATCCTGCTGCTCCTCGCGCTGCTCGCGGTGGGGGCGGCGGGGAGCCTCCTGGCCTGGGGCCGCAGCCGGATGCTTCCCTTCCACGCCGGGGGCGCGCTGCTGCTCCTGGCCTTCGCGCTTCCCCACGCCCTGCGCCGGGACGCCTGGCGCGAGGCGCGGCTCCCGGCGCTCCTGGTCCTGGGGCTGGCCCTGGCCGGGGCCTACCCCGCCTTCCGCCTTCTGGAGCACCTGGGGCCGGGTGCCTACCGCTGGCCCTTCTGGCTGGCGGAGCGCCTGGGCGCGCCCCTGGCCTGGACCCTGCTGGGGATCTCCGCGCTCCTGCTGCTGCTGGCGCCCTTCTTCCCCAGGCCGACGGCCCCGCCCCTGGCGCACGTGAAGGGCGAGGCCTGCACGGGCTGCGGCAACTGCCTCCAGGACTGCCCGTACGAGGCCATCCGGCCGCAAGGGGCCCGCGTGGCCGTGGATGCGGCGCGCTGCACGGGCTGCGGCATCTGCGTGGGGGCCTGCCCCGAGGGGGCCCTGGAGCTGAGCGGCGCCGTGTCCCGGAAGGTGGACGAGGCCCTGCGGAGGAGCCTGCGGTGACGCGGCGCATCCTGGGCTTCGTGTGTGAGCGGGCCCTGCCCCTGGCGCGCCTGGTGGACGCCGAGGGGCGCCTCCGGGAGGCGCCGGAGGCGCGTCTGGTGGCCCTGCCCTGCGCGGGCATCCTCAAGCCCGCCCAGGTGGCCCAGGCCTTCCGGGAGGGTGCCGAGGGGGTCTTCGTGTGGGGAGGGGGCCGGGGCGACTCCTCCTCCCCCACGGCCACCCTGCCCCCCCGCGGGCGCCGGGAGGCCCCCCGCCGGCCCAGCCTGCCGGAGGAGGTGGACCGGCGGCGCCTGGGCCTCCTCTTCCTGAGCACGAAGGATCCGGCCCGCTTCCTGGAGGCCTACCGCGCCTGGCGCAGGGAGCTGGAGGCCGCGCTTCCGGAGGGCTGAAGCCGGAGGCCTTCGGGCCCGAAAGCTCGGTTCGGACGCGGCGGGCCTTCGAGCAGTGGCGGCTTGCCACTTGATCCAGTTCGGGTCGGCCCGAGCCTGGCCGCATCCTCCAGGCAGCGCGGCCTCAACCCTCGGCACGGCTCCCCTGGAAGGCCACCACGGTGGCCACCAGCGCGGGCACCACGAGGCCCGCCTGGCCCGTCGTCTCCGCCAGGAACACCACGGGCACCAGCATCACCCGGTGCGTGGCCCCGGCAAAGGCGGCGGCGCCCACCATCACCTGGAGGCCTGGCTGGGCCGGGTGCACGAGGGCCTCCAGGCCCGAGCCCAGGGCCGCCCCCATGGCGAGGCTGGGCAGCCACAGCCCCCCCACGCCGCCGCCCGCGAAGGTGAGGGCGGTGGCCGTGAGCTTGAGCGCCAGGAAGGCCCAGGCTTCCCCGCCCGCCGTGCCGCCCAGGAGGTGGGCCAGGAGCCCCATGCCCGTTCCCTGCGTCACGGCCAGGCCGGGCCAGAGCCAGGCGCCGGGCAGGGCCAGCAGCACCAGCCCAACGCCCGCCACCAGCCCCCGCCAGGCCAGGGGAAGCCGGGCCAGCGGCCGCGCGAAGAGGCTCCGCGCCCGCTGGAAGGCCCGGGCCCCCAGGGCGCAGGCCACCCCGAGGGGAAGCGCCCAGCCCAGCGCCGCGGCGTCCAGCGCGAAGCGGCCCTTCACCGGCAGCAGCGGCGCGAGGCCGAAGACCGGCAGGATGGCCAGATAGGCCGAGGCCGAAGCCACCAGGGAGGGCACCAGGCGCTCCGCCCGCAGGTCCCCGCCGTGCTCTGCCGCGAGGAGGGCGCCGGAGAGGGGCGCCCGGAACACCGCCGTGAGCGCCGCCGCGCTGCCCGCCTGCACCATCAGCCCCGGCTGGGCCAGGAGGCGGCGCAGGGGACGAAGGCGGCGCGCCGCGCCTCGCAAAAGCCGGCTGTACTGCGCCCCCACCGCGGCGCCGAACCACTTGCCCGGCCCCTCGGTGCCCGCGCTGCCCCCGAACACGATGGTCAGCAGGCAGGCCAGCACCTTGCCGAGGGAGGCGCGGAAGCCGAAGACCCCCAGAGGGTCCCGGCGCGCCTTGGCCAGGTCCCCGGGCAGGGAGACCTCGCCCAGCCCCGACAGGGCCAGCCAGAAGGTCGCCAGCCCCAGGCCCAGGACCGGCAGCACCACCAGGGCGTGCAGGCGCAGGCCCCAGGCCTCCACCTGCCGCTCCAGGCCCAGCAGGCCCACCAGCGCCAGCGCGGTCACGAAGCCCACCGCCGCCCCCAGGGGCAGCACCACCAGGCCCGCCCGACGCACCTGGGCCACAAAGCGCAGCCCCGTAGGAAGCGCCCCCGTGGACAAGCGCCTCATTTCTGCAAAGGGTTTCATGACCATGGCCGCACCTTGCCGTCCCTGGCCTCCATCAGTTCGCTGAGGGTGATGGCGGCATGAATGAGCCCCACGTGGGTATAAGCCTGGGGGAAGTTGCCCAGAAGACGCCCCGTGGAGGGATCGATGTCCTCGGAGAAAAGGCCCACCGGATTCGCATGGGCACTGATGCGCTCGAAGACCGCCACCGCGTCGTCCAGGCGACCCGCCAGGGCCAGGGCTTCCGCCCACCAGAAGGAGCAGATGGTGAAGGCGCTGGTGGTCTCCCCGAAGTCGTCCTCGTTCCGGTAGCGGAGCATCAATCCCCTCTCCGTCAGCAGCTTCTCGTAGGCATCCAGCGTGGACAGGAAGCGCGGATCCCGGGCGTCCAGAAGCCCTAGCGTGGGCAGCAGCAGGTTGGAGGCGTCCGGGAAGGTCCCGTCGAGGGCCTGGGTGAAGAAACCCAGCTCCGCGTTGTAGCCGCGCTCCAGGATGAGCGCCTGCTCCCGTGCCGCGATGTGCTCCCAGCGCCGGGCCAGCGCGTCCTCTCCGAAGCGCCGGGCGATGGCCGCGCCCCGGTGGATGGCCGCCCAACACATGGCCCGACTGAAGGTGTAATGGCGAAGGAAGCTGCGGAACTCCCAGATGGAGGTGTCGGGCCTTGGGGCGGCCTCGATGGCCTCTTCCACCAGCCGCTGCACCAGCGGGAAGAAGCGGTGGTCATCCTCGTGGACCAGGCGGGGATCCCGCAGCAGCGTCTCCAGGCAAAGCACCAGCTCGCCCATCAGATCGTGCTGCTTCTGCTCCACCGCCGCGTTGCCGATGCGCACAGGCCTCGTGCCGCCGAACCCCTCCAGGTGCCCGAGGATCTCCTCGGGGGCGGAAGGGTTCCCGTCGATGCTGTACAGGGGCTGGAGAGGCCCCGCCTCGGCCACGTTGCGCAGGAAGCGCAGGAATTTCTCCCCCTCGCGCAGATGGCTCAGGCGGCGCAGCGCCTCCACCACGAAGGCCGCATCCCGCAGCCAGCAGAAGCGGTAGTCCCAGGTGCGGGGCGTGCCCAGGGCTTCCGGAATGCTGGTGGTCGTGGCCGCGATGATGGCACCCGTGTCCTCGAAGGCGTGGAGCTTGAGGCACAGCGCGGAGCGCAGCACCAGCTCGGGCTTGAAGAGGGGCAGCGCGCAGGTCTTGGACCAGCGGCGCCAGCCCTCCACCGTGAGCTCCATCTCCTGGAGCACCCGCGATAGGGTCAGCCGTTCGGTCTCCCCGTAGGTGAGGGAGAAGTACACGGGACCGTCCAGCACGAAATCCCGCTTCCCAAGCACGTAGCTCACGGGAAGGTTGGTCTGGAGCAGCAGGGGCTCTCCCGCTCCCCGCACCTCGATGGCGTCCGTGCGGGGGATCAGCCGCGTCTCCCCGCGCCCGTAGTCGAGCTGCGGGTCGAAGTCCACCCGCAGGCGGTTCAGGCCATGGAGGGGCCGCAGCACCCGCACCACCTGGATGGGCGCATCCACGCTCCAGCCCTTGGGAAGCCGCGGGGCAAAGTCCAGCACCTCCCAGGACCCGTCCTGCCCGAGGAAGCGGGTGCGCAGGACGTTCGTGTTGCTGAGATAGGCCATGTCGCCGCGCAGCTCGCCCTCTTCCGCATCCACCCCTGGTGCCAAGATGCGGAAAACGCCGCCCCGCTCCCGGTCCAGAAGGCGCCCGAACACCGAGGGTGCGTCGAACCGAGGCATGCAAAGCCACTCCATGGCCGCCCCCCGGGGCGAAACCAGCGCCAGCACGCTCCCGTTGCCGATGAGGCCGTGGTCGAGCGCTGTCATGGACGCACCCCCAGGCGGCCCGGAAGACGCTGCGCGAGGCCCTCCAGCAGGAGGCGGGCCTCCGCCACGCTCCTCAGGCGGAAGCCCGCGCGGCTCGGTCCCTGCCCGACCCGGATGGCCATCGCCGATGGCGGCAGGGCCCGGAAGAGATCCTCGTCCGTCCGATCATCCCCCAACGCCAAGGCCAGAACCCCGGCCTCATAAGCATCGGACCCCACCGCCAGGGCCTTGGTGGCACCCGGACGGCGCAGTTCCAGCACCTTGGCACCTTCCAGGAGCTCCAGGCCCTGCGTATCCGCGAAGCGCTCAAGGTCGCGGCGCACGGCCTCCACCGTGGCCTCCAGGTCCGGCACCTCCGCCTGGCGATAATGCCAGGCCAGCGTGGTCTCCTTCTCCTCCAGGAAGCTGCCCTCGACCCGTGCGCACCAGGCCTCGATGTGCCGGATGCCGGCGGCCTTCCAGGCACCGTCCGAAGCCTCCACGGCCTCCCAGGCTCTGCCAGGACCGGACTTCCGCCAGGCTCCGTGCTCCGCATGGAGCACCAGATCCAGGGCCCCCAGCCAGGCTTCCAGATCCGCCCGCGGGCGCCCGCTCACCAGGTGCAGGAACACCCCAGGGATCGCCGCCAACCGGGCCAGGATGTCGCGAAGCGCGAAGTCCGGTGCCGCCGCTTCGGGGCGCGGCGCAAAGGGCACCAGGGTTCCGTCGTAGTCCAGGAACAGGAGCAGCTTCTGGGCCCGTCCCGCCTCGTCGAGGATGCGCTCCAACAAGGGGTCCGTGCTGTCCGCTGCGCGCTCGCCCTGCTGCAGGGCCTCGAGAAAGGCCGCGGCCCAACGGTGCACGTCCTGGCCCTCGACCCGGCGCCGCAGTGCCCGCATCCGAACCCTCTTGTCCGCTTCGGACATCTCCAGAGACCGGCGGATGGCCTCCGCCATGGCGCCGATGTCGTAGGGGTTCACGAGGACGGCCTCCCGCAGACTCACCGCGGCACCGGCGAACTCGCTGAGAACCAGTGCGCCCCCGTCATCCGTGCGCGTGGCACAGAATTCCTTGGCCACCAGGTTCATGCCGTCCCTCAAGGGGGTGACCAGCATGACGTCAGCCGCCCGGTACAGGGCCACCAGCTCCTCGAAGGGAACGCCCTGGTGCAGCAGGTGGACGGGCACCCGCGTGGGGCTCCCGTAGGTGCCGTTGATGCGCCCCACCTGCTCGTCCACCACCCGCCGGTACTGAGCGTAGGCTTCCACCCGCTCCCGGGAGGGCACCGCCACCTGCAGGAAGAGCAGGCGCTCCCGGAGCCCGGGATGCTGCTCCAGGAGGCGTTCCACCGCCAGCAGGCGCCTGGGAATCCCCTTCGTGTAGTCCAGGCGGTCGACGCCCAGCACGAGGCTCCGGTCCCCGGCCTCCCGCCGCAGTTCCGCAACCCGCGCCTGCACCGCGGGGGACTCCGCGGCGGTCCGGAAGACCTCCGCGTCGATCCCGATCCCGAACGCGCCCGCACACACGAAGCGCCCCCCATAGCGCAGGCCCCCGGGCACCGGATCAGCCCCCAGCAGCTGCGCGGCGGACGCCACGAAGTGGTTGCGGTAGGCCATGGTGTGGAAGCCCACGAGATCGGCCCCCAGCAGGCCTGCCAGCAGGCGCTCCCGCCAGGGGAGGATGCGGAAGACCTCTGCCGCAGGGAAGGGGATGTGCAGGAAGAAGCCGATACGCAGGTCCGCCCTCCGCTCCCGCAGAAGGGCCGGCAGGAGCAGGAGCTGGTAGTCGTGCACCCAGACCGTGTCGCCCTCCTGCGCCTCCCGGAGCACCGCTTCCGCGAAACGCCGGTTCACGGCCTGGTAGGCCTCCCAGTCCCGGTCCGCATCCAGGCGCACCTTGTCCAGCAGGTAGTGGAAAAGAGGCCAGAGCACCCCGTTGGAAAAGCCCTCGTAGTAGCGTTCCACCTCCGTGCGGCTCAGCTCCACGGGGATCACCCTCCGCTGGGCCAGTTCCCGGAAGGCCTCGGCCTTGCGAGCCTGCCCGAACCCAGCGGTGTCTCCGGGCCACCCCACCCAGCGGGTCTCGCCCCGGGCGTGCGTGCCCGCCAGTGCCGTGGCCAGTCCACCCGAAGAGGGCACCAGCTCCACCCCGCCTCCCTGGGCCTTCACCGTCCATGGGATCCGATTCGACACCAGGAGCAGCTTGGACATGGGGCACCTACCGGATGGGATCGCTAGAATGGTTTGCACACAAATCATCCCACATGCCAGAAGCCCCCCCCAAAGCCCACCTGATCGAGGACGTGATGTGCCAGCTCCGGCGCATGGTCAAGGCCCTGCAGACCTACTCGGGAGAGGTGGAAGCACGCTTCGGCCTGACCGGACCCCAGCTGTGGGCCCTTTGGACGCTCCGTCAGCGGGGCGGCTCGGGCCTGAAGGAATTGGCTGCAGCCATGCACCTGCACCCCAGCACCGTGGTGGGCGTGGTGAGGCGCCTCGAGGCCAAGGGCCTGCTTCTCCGGAAGCCCGATCCCCGGGACCGCCGCCGGGTGCGCATCACCCTCACAGCCGCCGGGCGGCGCACGGTGGAACAGGCGCCCCACCCGGCCCAGGGCCAGCTCATCCACGGCCTCCAGGCCATGCCCCGGGCGGAGGTGGCCCGCCTCCACGCCAGCCTCGCCCGGCTGGTGGGCGTGATGGAGGCGGATCGGCTGGAGGCCCGCTTCTTCTTCTCCGACGAATAGCCCCCGCCGTTCTCCGGTATCATCCCTGCAAGCAGTCTTTCGGGGTGCGGCCTCCCGGTCGCAGGTTCCTGGAGCGGTCGGGCCGCCGCTCTCTGCCCGGGAGCCCGCATGCCCTCTTCTCCCCTGACCGGCCTGACCATTCGCCACCGCTGCCTGGAAGACATCCCCGCCATCCAGGCCCTGATGAAGCGCGTGTATCTGCCGCCGCTCCACGGTCCGGAGGCCGTCTGGACCGAGGCGGGACTGCTGCGCCACCTGGCGCGCTTCCCCGAAGGCCAGCTCGTGGCAGAACTGGACGGGCACCTCGTGGGCACCTCCACCTGCATGCGGGTGAGCCTGGAGAAGGCCCTGGCACCCCACACCTGGGCAGCGCTCACCGCCCGGGGCACCCTGGCCACCCACGAGCCCCTGGGGGAGGCCTTCTATGGCGTCAACATCGCCGTGGATCCCACCTGCCAGGGGCAGGGCGTGGGGCGCGCCCTGTACGAGGCGCGCATCGCCCTGGCCCGTCGCCTGGGCTGCCGCTGCTTCGTGGCGGGAGCCCGCATCCCCGGCTACCACCGTCTGGCGCACGCCATGGAGCCCGAAACCTACGTGGCAGAGGTCGCCGCGGGGCGCCTCTTCGATCCCACCCTCTCCAAGCAGATCGCCGTGGGCTTCCAGGTGCGGGGCTTTCTGCGCGACTATGCCCCGGATCCCGAAACCCTCGGCCACGCGGCCCTCATCGTCCTGGAGCTCTGATGCGGTTCACGGCTCCGACCCCCCTGCTCTCCCGCCCGGTGCGGGTGTGCTGCATCCAGTACTGCCTGCGCCCGGCGCGCAGCTTCCAGGCCTTTGCCGACCAGGTGGAGACCTGGGTGGACGTGGCCGATGACTACGACGCGGATCTCGTGCTCTTCCCAGAGCTTCTGGGCGCCCAGCTGCTGGGCTGCCTTTCCCGCGGCCTCGAGCCCGGCACCGCCATGGCGGCCCTCGCGGATGCCTATGCCGACCCCTTCGAGGAGCTCTTCACACGCCTCGTCCGCGACTACGACCGCATCCTGGTGGCGGGCACCCATCCCCGGCGGGGCCCCGAGGGCCTCCAGAACGTGGCTTCGGTCTTCGTGCCCGGGCACCCGCCCGTGCATCAGGCCAAGCTCCACCTCACACCCACAGAACGGAAGGTCTGGCGCTTCGTTCCCGGAAGGGAGCTCCAGGTGTTCGAAACCGACTTCGGACGCTTCGGCGTCTCCATCTGCTACGACGTCCAATTCCCGGAAGTAGCCCGTCTGCTGGCCGAGCAGGGGGTCCAACTCCTGGCGGTTCCTTACCTGACGGACGACCGGCGGGGCCATGCGCGCGTGAGCACCTGCGCCCGGGCGCGCGCCGTGGAAAACCAGTTCTACGTGGCCACGGCCGGCATGACGGGCAGCCTGCCCCTGGTGACGGACCTCACCGCCCAGTACGCCCAGAGCGCCATCTTCACCCCCGCGGACTTCTCCTTCCCGATGGACGGCCTGGCGACGGAGGCCGCCCCCAACGCCGAGATGGTGGTCGTGGCGGACGTGGATCTCGCCCTGCTGGACCAGGCCCGGGACAAGGGCTCGGTCCTCAACTTCCGGGATGCCGCCGAGGACGGGCTCCACGTCTGCTTTGATGGGAGGATCCTCGTCCATCGCCTGCCCTGGAGCCTCTGCGCCCCGCCCCTCCCCTGATCACGGAGACCACCATGCCCTATGCCCTGCTCGTCGCGGACCCCTTCGCGCCCACCCTGGCGCTGCTGGCCATGGCCTGGCTGGCAGCCAAGCTGGGCGCCGAGCTGGCCCTGCGCCTGAAGCTCCCGGCGGTGGCGGGGGAGCTGGCCATCGGCGTGCTGCTGGCCGTGCTCGCGCGCCAGGTGCCGGGCTTCCCCGACCTGGCCCACAGCCCCCAGGCGGCGGTGCTCGCGAACCTGGGCGTGATCGTGCTCATGTTCGCCGTGGGCCTCGAATCCACCGTGCCCCAGATGCTGAAGGTCGGCCTGCCCTCCTTCCGGGTGGCCGTGGTGGGCGTGGTGGCGCCCATGGCCGCGGGCCTGCTGGGCGCCTGGCTGCTGCTGCCCAAGGGGATGCCGATCATGGTGGACCTCTTCCTGGGCGCCTGCCTCTGCGCCACCTCCATCGGCATCAGCGCCCAGGTGCTGCGGGAGAAGGGGGCCGCCGGAAGCCTGGAGGGCCGCGTGATCGTGGGCGCGGCGGTGATCGACGACATCCTGGGCCTCCTGGTGCTGGTGGCGGTGAGCGGCCTGGTGGCCGTGGCGGGCAGCGGCGCGGGGATGCCCTGGGGCGACCTGGGCCGCACCCTGGCCCTGGCCCTGGGCTTCCTGGCCCTGGCCCTCACCCTCGGCCGCGTGGCCACGCCCCACCTGTTCCGGCTCGCCACGCGCCTGCGCGGAGAGGAGCTGCTCCTTCCCTTGGGGCTGGCCTTCGCCTTCGCCCTGGCCTGGCTGGGCAACCTGGCGGGGCTCGCCACCATCGTGGGCGCCTACGCGGCGGGCCTGATCCTGGAGCCCGCCCACGTGCACCTGCTGGAGGAGCGGGAGCAGCGCAGCCTGGAATCCCTGCTGCACCCGCTGGTGGCGACCCTGGCGCCCCTCTTCTTCGTGCTCACCGGCGCCCAGGTGGACCCCAGCGCCCTGCTGTCCCCCAAGGCCCTGCTGCTGGCCCTCGTGCTGGCCCTCCTGGGGGTGGCGGGCAAGTTCCTGGCGGGCTACGCGGGCGGGCGGGGCCTGCGCGCCTCGGTCATCGGCTGGGGCATGGTGCCCCGGGGCGAGGTGGGCCTGATCTTCGTGGCGGTGGGCAGCCAGCTGCGCCTGGACGGGCACCCGCTGCTCACGCCGGAGCTGCAGGCGGGCATCGTGGGGGCCATCCTGCTCACCACCATCCTGGGCCCCGTGGGGCTCTCCTTCGTCCTGAACCGGCGCTAGCCCGAAGGGGACGCCATGCACATCCCCGTCGCCGTCATCCTGATCGGGCTGCTCGTCTTCCTGGCGCACGCCCTGGACGATCTCTTCGCCCGCACCCGCGTGCCGGACGTGCTGCTGCTCCTGGGCCTCGGCCTGCTGCTGGGGCCCGTGTCGGGGCTGGTGCGGCCCGAGCACTTCGGCGCCGTGGGGCCGGTCTTCACCACCCTCACCCTGGTGGTGATCCTCTTCGAGGGCGGCCTGGGCCTGGAGCTGCGCACCCTGGGCCGCGCCCTGGGCGGGGCCACGGCCCTCACGGTCTGGAACTTCCTGCTCAGCCTCGCCGTGCTGGCGCCCCTGGCGCGCCTGTGCCTGGGCTTCGGCTGGATGCAGGCCTTCACCCTGGCGGCCATCCTGGGCGGCACCAGCTCCGCGGTGGTGATCCCCCTGGTGCAGCGCCTCGCCCTGGGGGAGCGCACCCGCACGGCCCTCGCCCTGGAATCGGCCCTCTCGGACGTGCTGGTCATCGTGGTCGCCCTCGGCCTCATGGCAGCCCAGGCCCAGGGGGAACTGCACCTGCGGGCGCTGCTGGGGGGCATGGGGGCCTCCTTCCTCGTCTCCGCCCTCCTGGGCGCCGCGGCGGGCCTGGCGTGGGCCCTGCTCCTGGAGCGCATGCGCGGCCTCCAGAAGAGCCTCCTCACCACGCCGGCCTACGTGCTGGTGGCCTACGGCCTCGTGGAACTCCTGGGGTTCAGCGGCGCCATCACCGCCCTGGCCCTGGGCGTGACCCTGGGCAACGCGGAGGCGCTGCCCTTGGGCCCGCTGCGCCCCCGCGCCCTTGCCCTGGCAGGCCCCACGGAGACCGAGCGCGCCCTCTTCGCGGAGCTCTCCTTCCTGCTGAAGAGCTTCTTCTTCGTCTACGTGGGCCTTTCCATCCGCCTGGGCGGAGCCGCCCTCGTCTGGACCGGCCTGGCCCTCACGGCGGCCGTCTTTCTGCTGCGCATCCCCGTGGTGCACGCCAGCCTGCGCCCCGCCTCCGTCCCCCGCCCGGACGCCCTGGCCGCGGGGGCCATGACGGCGAAGGGGCTCGCCGCGGCGGCGGTGGCCTCCGTGCCCCTGCAGATGGGCCTGCCGGGCGGACGCGAGCTGCAGCTCACGGTCTTCGCCGTGGTGCTCTTCAGCATCCTCGCCACCTCCCTCCTGGTCTTCCTGGAGGGCAGGGGCTGGCTGGCCTGGGCGGGGCGGCTGCTGTACGGGCGCTACCGCGAGGATCCTCCCGCCTAGGAAGGCTTCAGCCGCAGGGGGCAGCCCGCCACGCAGAGCCAGGCCGCGTCGGCCTCCCGGGCCGCGGCCTGGGCGAGCCGGCCGGCGAGATCGCGGAAGCGCCGCAGTCCGGGATCGGCGGGCACCGGATCCCAGCCCACTTCGTTGCCCACGAGGGCGCTGGGCCAGGGCGCGGCCTTCAGGAAGGCCAGCAGGCGCTCCCAGGCCTCCAGGATGGCGTCGTCGGGCTGGTCCAGCCGCCCCGCGAGCCAGAGGGTCAGGCAGTCCAGCACCAGGCCGGAGGGGGGTGGTTCCAGGCCCCGGAGCGCCTGAACCAGGTCCTCGGGCGCCTCCAGGGTGCGCCAGGAGGCGGGGCGGTCCGCCCGGTGCCGCGCCACGCGCGCCGCCATCTCGCCGTCGCGGGGGTCCACGCGGTAGGTGGCGGCGTAGACCACGCCCGGCCCCCAGCTCCGGGCCATCTCCAGGGCCAGGCGGCTCTTGCCGCTGCGCACGGGGCCGGTGAGAAAGACGAGGGGCATGCCCTCCAGCATAGCGGTCCCCCTAAACCGCTCCGGTGCTCCCCCCGTAGGCAGGCCCGAAGCGTCCTTTGACATCGGAGGTGCCCATGCGCGCACGCCTGCTTCTCCCCGCCCTCGTAGCCTTCGCGGCCGCCTCCCTCGTGGCCCAGCCCACGGTGGTCCAGCCCTCCGGGCCGGAGGCCGCCACGGAAACCCGCACGCTGCCCCTGCGCCACGGCGCGAAGCTGAAGGTGGCCAACGCCAACGGCGACATCCGCGTGGAGGCCTGGGACCAGGAACAGGTGGCCTGGACGGGCGCCTTCACCCCCAGCGGCCAGGGCGAGCACGCCAAGGTGCACTTCGAGGGCGGCCGGGACGGCCTGGAGATCCGCGGGGAATACCCGAAGGCCCGCGGCTTCCGCGGCCGGAGCGCCCGGATCCAGATGACCCTCAAGGTGCCCCGGCGGGCGCTGGCCAGCCTCGACACCGTGAACGGCAATCTGGGGCTGAACGGCACCCAGGCCGCGGCCCGGCTCCACACCGTGAACGGGGAGATCCAGGTGCGCGCCGCCGGGGGCGGCGTGGAGGCCGAAACCGTGAACGGCCGCATCGGCCTGGACGAGGTGAAGGGCCGCATCGCCCTGGAGACCGTGAACGGCGGCATCGAGGCAATGCGCCTGGATCCCGAGGGACAGGGCCTGAAGGCCAGTACCGTGAACGGCGCCATCCACCTGCACGTGGACGGCCTGAAGGGCGAGCTGCGCGCCCGCGCGGTGAACGGGAGCGTGAGCTTCCAGGCCAAGGGCGCCGAGGGCGTGAAGCTGACCCGCCGCGCGGTGGAGGCCATCCTCCCGGGCAGCACCCAGAGCCTGCAGCTGAACACCGTGAACGGCGGCATCACCATCGAGTAGCGCGTTCCCCCGGCAGAAGGGGCACGGCCAACTACAATGGCCGTGGCCCTTCTGCCGGATTTTCCAGGAGGTTTTTCGTGCGTGTGCCTTCCCTCGTCTTCCTTCTCGCCGTGCCGGCCCTGCTTCCCGCCCAGGACCTGAGCCTGGGCCTCGCCACCGGCCTGAGCCTGCCCGTAGGCGACCTCAAGAACGAGCGCCCCACGGGCACCAACGCCCTCTTCGGCGGCCACGTGGCGGGCCAGCTCTCCTGGGACCTGCACAACGACCAGGCCCTGCGCGCCCACCTGACCTACACCCGCTTCCCCGGCTCCCGCTGGAGCCACGGCCCCAAGAACGACTACGACCTGCTGCAGGCGGGGGCCGACTGGGTCTTCGACCTGCCGGCGCGGGCCTGGTACGCCTTCGGGGGCGTGTCCCTGGCCAGCACGCGCCTGGACACCGATGGCGGCTCGAACACCGAGAGCGGGAACCTGGGCCTACGGGGCGGCGTGGGTTACCGCTTCCACCGGAACTTCGCCCTGGAGGCGGTGCTCAACGAGGTGGACACCGGCCAGACCCTGGGCCACGCCACCTGGGTGAACGTGAGCGCCACCTGGCGCTTCGGACGCTGAGGCCCGGAACCCTTGCGCGAAGCGGCCCTGCGGGGCCGCTTCCCTTTCAGGTCGGGAGTTCCGGCACCAGGGATTCCACGAAGGTGGCCTCCACCCGGAAGACCTCGCGCAGCAGGGCGGCGGTGAGCACGGCGTGGGGCGGACCGTCCCCCACGAGGCGCCCGCGGTCCATCACCAGGACCCGCGGGAAGCGGTAGGCGGCGCGCAGGTCGTGGAGGCTCACCATCAGCGCGTGGCCCTCCGACGCCAGGGAGGCGGCCAGGCGGTAGACCTCCAGGGCGTGGCGCACATCCAGGGCCGACGCGGGCTCGTCCCACAGCTGCACGGGCGCGCCGGTGGCCAGGGCCCGGGCCAGGAAGACCCGCCGCCGCTCGCCGCCTGAGAGCTCGGTGATGGGACGGGCCGCCAGATGGGTGATGTCCAGGGCCGCCATGGCCGCCTCCACGCCCCTTCCGTCATCCCCCCAGGCGTGGCGCCCCTGGGCCACCACCTCGCGCACGGGGAAGGCGAAGTCCGCGGGGCTCTCCTGCCCCAGCCAGGCCAGGGTGCGCCCGCGCTCCAGGAAGGGGATGTGCGACAGTTCCTGTCCCTTCCACTGGATGCGGCCCGCATCCAGCTCCCGCAGGCCCGCCAGCGCGGAGAGCAGCGTGGACTTGCCCGCGCCGTTGGGTCCCAGCACCGCCACGGCCTCCCCCGCCCGCAGGTCCAGCGCCACGTCTGCCAGACGCGCGCCGAGACAGAGCCCCTCCGCCCTCAGCACGGCCGCCTCCGCAGCAGGCCCAGCAGGAAGGGACCGCCCACCAGGGCCGTCACCACGCCCAGGCGCATGCCCACGCCCAGGAAGCGTGTGGGCAGGTCGCAGAGCAGCACCATGGCCGCGCCTCCGAGCATCGAGAGGGGCAGGAGCCTCCGGTGGTCCGGCCCCAGGGCCAGGCGCACCAGGTGCGGTACCACGAGGCCCACGAAGCCCACCACCCCCGCCACGGCGGTGGCGAGGGCCGTGAGCACCGTGGAGAGCACGACGAGCCGCAGGCGCAGGCGGCGCACGTCCACGCCCAGGCTCTGGGCACCGTCCTCGCCCAGCGCCAGCAGGTTCATGGCGCGTCCCAGGGGAAGGAGCAGCGCGCAGCCGACGAGGATGCCGGGCAGGGCCATGGCCACGTGCTCCCAGGTGCGGTGCTCGATGCCGCCCATGAGCCAGAAGATGACCCGGGCGCTGGCGTGGGCGTCCGTCGCGCTGACGGTCACCAGGAAGCTGGTGGCCGCGCCGAAGAGGGCGTTCAACGCCACGCCCGCCAGCAACAGGTGCTCGACGGAGGCGCCCTTGCGCGCCAGGAGCATCACCGCCCCCGTGGCCAGGAAGGCGCCGGCGATGCTGGCCACGGGCAGGGCGAAGAGGCCCAGGTGGCCCAGGCCGAGGGCGAGCACCGCCACCGCGCCCAGGGCGCCGCCGCTGCTCACGCCCAGCAGGCCGGGGCTGGCCAGGGGGTTGCGGAAGTACGCCTGCATCACGGTGCCCGAAGCCCCGAGCGCCGCCCCCACCGCCAGCCCCACGAGGGTGCGGGGCAGGCGGATGTCCCAGAGCACCGTGCGCGCCAGCGCCTCCCCTCGGCCCGCCAGGGCGGGCAGCAGTTCCCGCAAGGGCAGCAGGGCGTCGCCGAGGGCGAGGGAGAGCAGCACGGCCAGCACCAGCAGCAGGGCCATCGCGGCCGTCAGGCCCCCGGCGCGCGCCTTCACCGGAAACGCTCCGGGTGCAGGGCCCGGGCCACCCAGGCGTAGGTCTCCACGCGGCGGTGGCTGGTGGCGGCCAGCAGCGCGCTGGGGATCTGCACCACGCGCCCCTGCTTCAGGGCCGGCATGAAGCGGTAGGGGCTGATCTCCCGCAGCTGGGCGGCCAGGTCCTGGCCGGGATCGGCGGGGCCGATGAGCACCTCCACCCGCCAGGCCAGGGCCCGTTCGCCGGGCATGGGCACGTGGCCGGCGAGGCCCGCCTCCGCCGCCACGTTCAGGGCCCCCGCGTGGTCGCAGATGTCCTGGAAGGAGGTTCCCGAGCCGCTGGCGAAGGGGTAGAGGCCCGCCGCCAGCACCCGGGTGGGGCGCACGCCCTGGAGGCGGCGCGCCAGCTCCCGCACCGCGGCCTCGGAGGCGCGCACCACCGCCTCCGCCCGCTCCGGGTGGCCCAGCAGGGCCCCCAGGGTGCGCAGGTTCGCGTAGACGTCCTCCAGGCGCTCGAAACGCTCGAAGACGTGCACCTTCACCCCCGCGCGCCGCAGGAGGACGAGGCTCTCCGGCGGCGCGTAGGGCGTGCTCAGCACCAGGTCGGGCCGCTGGCGCAGGATCTCCTCGGCGCTGGAGCTGCGCAGCGCCGGGAAGCGCCGGGCGCGCGCCACCGACGGCGCGTAGCGCGCGTCGTGCCCCAGGTGGGACAGCGCCGCGATCTGCCCGGGATCCGCCACCTCCAGCAGCAGGTCGTCGGTGCCCACCGCCTGGCTCACCACCCGGCGCGGCGCGGCGGCGGCCAGGAAGGCCGCCGCGCACAGCAGGAGGAGGACCAGGCGCCGCATGTCAGAAACGGTAGCGCGCTTCCAGGCTGAAGGTCCTGGGCTGGGCGGGATAGCCCGGCATCAGCGAGGCGTTGGAGCGGTCCAGGTCCTCCTTGGCCAGCCAGTCGGCGCGGCTCAAGGCGTCCGTGAGCAGGTGCTCGGCGCGCAGGGTCAGGTCCAGGTTCCCCATCACGCGGTAGCGCAGGGAGGCGCCCAGGTCCGTGAAGGCCTTCCGCACGGGGGCCACGCCGCCCGCGTCATCGCTATAGGCGTACCGGTGCCCCACGTAGCTGGCGTGCAGGTCCATGCGCCAGTCGCCCAGCGCCACCCAGCCGTTCACGCCGCCGCTGGTGAAGGGGCGGCTGGAGAAGCTGCGGAGCTGCTGCCCCTCGGGCAGGGAGAGGTCCCGCCCCTCCTGGTTGCGGAGGCGGGCCTCCAGGCCCCAGGCCTCGGCGCGGTAGCCGCCGCGGAGCTCCAGGCCCTGCACGCGCACGTCCTTCTGGTTCGCGTAGTAGCCGTTCGGGTAGACCCCCGTCCAGACCACGATCTGGTCGTACTGGATGCGGTTGGCCTCCAGGGCCAGCTGCCAGGGGCCCGAGGCCCAGCCGGCGCCCAGGTTCACGGAGCGGCTCTCCTCGTTGCCCGGCAGAGGGCGGCCCTGGCCGGAGTTGTGGCCCATCTGGAAGAGGCTCGGCGCATTGAAGCTGCTGCCCGCGCTGGCGAAGAGGCGGAAGCCCCCGGGCAGCAGCGCGTTCGCGCCCGCCTTCCAGGTGAACTGGTCCTCGTCCCGGTGGATGGCGGGGTTGAAGCCCTCCGCCTCGCGGTCGGTGCGGTCCCACTGCTGGCGGGCGCTGCCCACCAGGCGCAGCCAGGACAGGGGCTCGACGCTCAGTTCCAGGGCCGCGGCGAGATGGCGTCCGAAGGCCTTCTTCTCGGGGTTCGCCTCCCAGTAGCGCTCCTCGTTGCCGTCCAGCAGCAGGCTCGCGCCCCAGCCCGCCGGGCGGTAGGACAGCGTGGCCGAGGCCTGGTCGCGCTCGCTGTGGCCCTCCCAGCCCGTGTCCGAGTAGCGGCGGTCATAGGACACGCGGCCCAGCGCCACCTCGCTGAGGAGCTCCGGGCGCCACTCCGAACGCAGGCTCACGATGCCCACCTCCTGGCGCAGCGTGGCCTCGCGGCTGGCGTCGAAGACGCGGGCCGCGGGCCAGGCGTTGTAGTCCCAGGTCCAGGGCAGGGGCGTGCCCTGCCAGTGGTTGCGGTAGCTGGCGGTGAGGAGGTGGTCCTCCCCCAGCGTCTGGCCGAGCCCCACGAAGAGAGCGCTCTGCCGGAAGGGCTCGTCGGCCTTGAGGGCCTGCTCCTCCTGCTCGGCCCGCAGGCTGGCGCGCACCCAGCCCCCCTTCCAGCCGTAGGCGGGCGCGAAGCTGCCCGCGCCCCGGCCCCGGGTTCCAAAGGTGCCCGCCAGGCTGCCGCTGAAGCCCTCCGGGGCGCTGCCCGGGCTGTACAGGGCCATCACGCCGCCGTGGGCGTCGGAGCCGTAGAGGGAGGACGCGGGACCGGAGATCACCTCCAGGCGCTCCACGGAGGACACGTCCATCTGGTTGAGGTCCACCCCCAGGCCGGAGGCGTCGGAGATGCGCAGGCCGTCCAGCAGCACCACCGTGTCACCGCTGCGGCTGCCGCCCAGGTAGGGCTGGCACAGGGAGCCCAGGCCCCCCATGGAGATCACCTGGCCCGGGAGGACCTCCTGCATCACCTCGCCGAGGGTGCGCAGGGGCAGGCGCTGGAGGGCCTCCGCCGCCACGATGGTCACGGGACAGGGCGTCCTGGCCACGTCCACGCTCGCGACCTCGGCGGTGACGGTGACGGTGGCCTCGGCCTCGGCCTTGGGTTTCGGGGGAGCGCCCGCATCCGGCTGACCGGCCCCCAGGGCCGCGCCCAGCGCCAGAATGAGGGAAAGACGTGTGATGCCCATTCGCATGCCTCCACGCATGGACCGCAAGGAAAGGGGACAGGACGGGCGCAAGGCCCGGATCCCTGCCACCCGCTCCCGCGGCGGGTTGTGGGAACCCACGGGCCGGTCTCCGGGCTCGCGCGCGACAGGCTTCCTGAAAAAGCCCCCGGAGCCTTCCCGAGGCGGCGCCTCAGTGGATCCGGCAAAGTCTCCCGATCACTCGGGGCGCACACCGTTGCGGGGCAGCGCAGGATTCGCACCTGCTTCCCGACACCCGAGGGGGTATCGAAGGCTCCAGCGTCTCACGGGGCGGCACGGGGGACAAGGAAGGCCCGGTGGTTGCCGTCAGGCCAGAGCGCGGTGAGGAACCGCAGCAGTACCCGGTTCCATGCCTTTCACTGTCCGAGGACGGCGTAGCCGTCTCGGCCCCGTCCCATGCGTGAACCTGTACTCAAGCAGACACCCCCTCGAACACTCCCGCAATCTCCAGCAGACGCTTGGACTGCTTGGGGTTGGGGATTCGGCTAGGAATCCTGGCAGCAAGAGCAAGAATCTGTAGGTCACCCGGAGTGATCTCTGCTCTGGAATCTGCCCATTTGTAGACTTCCGCCCAGAATTGTCCCCCAAGCTCTGTCGCCCTTATCTGGGCTTCCGCATCGGTCATCATCCTCTGGTCCCGACGTCCTTCACGCCGGTCTGCCGCTGCCTCTTCCGTGCTGATCACTTCGTTCGCAAGGCCTGGAACGATTGCGAAGTCCAGCCTGCTGATTTCGTCCCAGCACTTTGGCTGCTTTCCCCATTCCTGAGGGTTGTTCCGCCCAGCCCGAACGGCGCCGTCCATCAGGGCAGTCTGCACGATCTCGCCAAGGATGAGCATCTGCTCCCGGAAGGCAGGGCTAACCTGCTGGTTGAGCCAGATCCTTCTCAGATCCAGGCATAGGCGGAGATCGGCGAGTTTTTTCACCAGAAGGGAGATGCTGTAGGTGACGATCGTGGCTCTGTATCCCCAGGATGCATACCAGGGCGCTTCCTGGACCACCTTCTCGGTGGCGCGGAAGGCCAGTGCTCGGGCGACCGCTTCCTGGAACCAGGTCTCGTTAAACTGGGAGTCTCCGTCCGTGGTATCCCAACGGTCGTGGATGTACTGGGCGAAGTTGGCGAAGTTCTTCTGCGTGCCACGCCGCACTTCGTGGGGCAGTTGCCTGAAAGTATTGAAGTGCGTTGCGATATCCGTTTTGGATAGAACTTGGTTCTTCGGGTTCTGGATCAGAAACTCGCGCTTCCTGGCCGGAGACAGATACTGCTGCTCGTTTGCGAACTGACCACGAGCTCTCTCATAGAACCAGTGGGTCTGGACGAGCGAACCCTCCCGCGCAGGTGCCCATAGCCTTCTGGAGATTCCCTCAAGGCGGACGTGGAAGGGATGATTGGAGAAGAAGTCTGCATCCGAAATCTTGTTCTGGCTGTTCGAAAACCGGGAAATCTTGTGGACGAGTTCAAGCGCACGATCGGGGGAAACGACTGTCAGCTTCATCTGAACGAACACGTTGCTGACATCGGCGCTCTTGTCCATCTTCATGGCCCTGTACAGGGAGGCCGTGGTCTGACCACCGTTCACGATCTGGAAATTCCGGAGCGTGGTGATCTCCATGGTGTCGCCCATATCGTCGATTTCGGCCGATTCGGCCGTTGTCGAGATGCCGTTGTTGTATGGGAAGAAGTTCTCTGGCTCCGTGAGAATGGTCTCCCGGATCTTCTTGTTGATGCTGCCTTTGAGCTGGAGAAAGGTTCGGACGTTCTGCTCCAGAAGGCGACCACTCCATTTCCCGTAGATCTCGGCCAGCCAATGGCCGGGGATTACTGCTAGGTAGCATTGGAGACTGTTGTTATCCAGGCCGGCAGGAAGGCAGCGAAGCCCCATGCCGAACAACTCCCTGAAATCGACGACAATCTCCTCGGGAGTGCCCGTGGCCATGACTTTTTCGAGCCTGTCCAGGTCCCACACCCGGTAGGACCATTCACGCCCGTCATGCTGTTCAGACGGCAGGTCCTTCACACGCTCTGACAGGACTGAATCAGTCAAAAGGTAGAACCTTACTCGCGAAATCGAGGATGCCTCGTCCAGGATCTGGCGGGCAAGGGCGTATGCGGGCGTGCTCACCTCCAGTTCGTCAACGAACTTCCTGGAAAGTGATTTCTCGAAAAATGTCTCGGCCCTTTTGAAGGCCTGCTCAAGGTCTCTGCGAGCCAGGGTTCCCGGCTCGGAAGCTCCTTCGTAATCAACAACGAAAAGGTCGAGAGTTGCTTCATCGGGAACGAAAGCATAGCCGTCGACCTTCATCCCGCGCTGGCGGAAGGTGCATGGAATGAACTCCGTGAGCGTGCCGGAATCGATCAGGAACTCCGTCACTATCTCGGCGAACGCCGACTCTGTGAAGTCCCCGGTGGATTCGATGCGAGCAGCAACATCCTGCTTGAGGTCTACGTGAAAGTCCGCGAGCTCCATGAGGTCAATCTCCGCTTGCTGGCCAGGGAACCGTCGCGATGAAGGGGCCGCAGTGGTCCAGGCCAAGGTCGTAGGACAGATGGGTTACACCTACCGGAACGCTGGAGGGGGTAATGCAAGGGAAACCCGGACCCACATGAAAGGTATCCAGCCAATCTGCCAGGAGCGTGCTGGAATCGTACTCGGGCAGATCGAGATAGCCGACCGATTCGAGTCGCCGCTCGAACGTCGACAGGTGACCTGGATCATCAAGCTGGGTTCGGATCCGGGAAACAAGGTCGTTGAGACTCATCCCGCCAGGAGCATCGACCGCAAGGAAGTAAACGCACAGGTACATCGACGGCAGGGAAGGCCACAACTGTTCCGGCGAGGAGATTCGCACTCTCCCTGGACCACCCCCGGTGCGAGTCTTGATCTCCACGACAGTCGAGAAGATCGAGAAATCCTGAGGGCACCCTTCCGGCCCGTTCCAGAATTCGACTGCGCGGGATCCGTATCGCGGAAGCAACTCGTCATGAAGGAAGGTGAGCTCCCCGAACAGCCCTCTGACTTCCTGTTCCGACAGGAGGCCGCTGCGATCCCTGGCCAGAAGTCGCTGCCAACGCTCGATCCGCGAAAGAATGGAATCGAGAGCCTGCTGACCACCTGAGCAGGTCGCGCAGGTCCGGGCTAGGTCCTCTGAGAGGGCCAGGAACGGCTCCCAGTCGTTCTCCGCAAGAAGAGTGAGGCGAAGCTCAGTCGGGGCTTCACCAGCCCAGATGCTGAACCCTTGGAGCCGAGGAAGACCAGAGGGGAGGGCCAGGGCTTCCTTGAATTGGATTGACAGGCCAATACGTCCCTTGTGGTCACGAGTCCGGAACAGCTCAAGGGGATGATCAGAGTCGATCCGGAGCGCGTTGATCTGGCCTTGCCGGGTGGGTTTGGAAATGTTGATCCAGGGATTAGACCTCATCGGGTCCATCCTCATTCGCATCATCGTCCACCTCGTTGGCAGACTGTTCACGGAACCAAGTCGGATTCACCACATATTCGATGGTGTCCCCTTCTGGAAGGCTGCCAGGGAAGCTGATCCCCCAGGCTGGAACCCATTCCTTTTCGGATTCAATCTTCAGAACATGCAACATCAACAACGGACGCTTCCTGATTTCCCGGAAGTAGCGATCGCTGACATTCATCTGCTTGCCTGGGTTTTCCTTCCTGTATGACTGGCGGACCGCCTGGATTTCTTCCTCTGAAAGACCTGCCCGTTCGTTTCCTTTGCTGGCAACACGGTAATTTTTCCCACTAACTTGGAAAGTATCCCCGATTATATTTCCACTGCGGAATGCCGGGCGTATCTTCGATTTGTGTTTGCCGATAGTCACTGCATCTTGTCCGCTATTTGGATTGAATAGGCAGATATCCCAGGCTGCGAGGTGACTGGCCTCGTGCTCCTCGATGAAGCGGATGAGAGGTGTTGCCTGTGTGCTTGGGTTTCTTTTGTCGTCGTTCCGCCAAGCCCGGATGAAGTCTTTTACCAAATCCGCGTCCGCGTGACGCCAGATGGTCCCCTCTCGTGCGAAATCAGCTTCAAGTTTTTCAGAGATATCGAGCTTGTCCACGAGGGACTGAAATGACTTCCTGTTTGCCGTCAGAGCGTCTAGGCGGATGTGAACCGTTTCGATGAGTTTGGACTTCAGTGAAATGGATAGAGGTATCGTTGTGCCGCATTTCATTTTGTTTCGCGCTGTCACGATCAGGGTGACTGGATGTTCCCTGATTCTCCTGGCAACTTCATCAGGCGTATGAGCCTTCACCTTCAGTCCGAAGTCCTCAGGAGTCCTCTGCTCCCTTTCCATTCGGCGAATTTCGTCACGGAGTTCTTCGGAGGCTTCGGCGATATGCCTATACCAGGAAGAGGCTTCTGGAGTCATGTAGAGTCGGCAAGTGTCCTCGTAACCGTCCCTGTAGCCGAACCATCGTCCCATCTGGAGCAGAGTGTCGTACATGATCGAGTTGCGGATGAAATAGCTGACCGTCAACCCTTCGAGGGTGAAACCCCGGGACAAGCTCAATCCGCCAACTGCGATCACGTTCAGGCCCTCTTCCCGGCGGCTCCTGTAGTCCAGGGTGTCCGTAGACCGGTTGTTGATGGTCTTGACTACAATCGGGCCAACCGCCTGGTTGAGAACGGCCTGGATTTCCTTCCAAGACGGATGGCTCGCCTTGTACTCCTTCTCCCAAGTCGCGTGAAGGAACGACAGAGTCCTGTCTGCCAAGGCTTCCCGCTCAGGAAGGGCGGCGTAGGCCTGAACAGCGTTCCTAATGGTGGTGAGGTAGTCGGTGATGAGCGCCGTTACCTGCCGTTGGACACCATTGAATCTGGAAACGTTTACCAACATGGAATTGTGGGCTGTAACAGTCCCACGAAGCATTCGAATGGCCCGAGCAAGAATGAAGGATCGGATCGCTTCCAGCAGGCTTTCCGGAAGGCTGGCTACGTCATGTTCGATCTTGTGATTCTCGGGGAAGGTCTCCTGGTGGTCCTCGACATCGCGGATCATCCCGGGGCCTTCGTCATCGGCGAGGAACACCTTTTCGGGGCCGACATAGTTGGTTGGTGAATCCAGGGCAACCATGAAATCCCGGGGGAAGAGATCCTCCTGGAGCATCTGGGTGTTCGTATCTGGATCGATAAAGATGTTGGCGAAAGGCGTCGCGGTGTATCCCAGGTAGGCGTTCTGTTCGAACTGGGTAAGCAGTTCCCGGATCAACTTGTTGATCTGAGTCGGATCCGCTTCGGTCTTTGTATTGACAGAGGCGTTGTCGGCCTCGTCATCCAGGAGAAGCATGGGGACCCCGCAGATCAGGCCCCCCGTGGCGCGGTTGTTCGTGCGCAGCCATCCGATCAGGTTTTCCAGGACCTTCTTCTGCTTCTTGACGACGAGGATTATCGGCGCCTTGACGGAGTCGAAGGATATCGTTGCTGATACGGCGCTCTCGATCTTGAAGTCCCTCGAACGTGTCGTGAGGGCAATCGGTTGGACGCTTGGGTCAATGATCCCTACGCCTGTCCACGCCTTCTCTTTGCCCTGGGTCGACCCGGCCCCCAGCTTGTCCGTCTCAAGGCCAATGAACCCATCCTCGACACGCTCTTGGGTCTGGCGGCGGAGATTGTTCTGCATGCCTGCCAGCAGAACGATGAACTTGTAGCCAAGATCGGCAGCCTTGCATGCCACGCCAATATAGTTGCCTGTTTTCCCCGACTGGACTTCGCCTACTGCCATGCCACGCCGCTTCCATGGCCCAGACCGTAGGGGATTCTCCAGCAGGCCGACAATCCTGTCGGTATCTTTGTCGATTGTGCCAAGCACCTTGGGCGGCAGCGTGTTCCCGAGGAGGCGGCGGTATCGGTTCCAGTATTTGAACTCAACTTCTGCTCTGCGACCTTCGAGCCAGGGTTCGAACTTCGCCTGGATTACAGCCGCGTCCTCCATGGTGATTTCGAGCTTCACTTCGATCCGGCGGGAAATGTCCTCCACCATCTGGTCGAGCCGATCTGCGGCAGCGGGGATAAGTGTTGCAGCGAGCCCCTTCACAATCCTGCGGACATCATCCGCGTTCCTGGAAGGAACAGAGGCGAGCACATTCAGGGCCATAATTTCAATTTCGGACGTGGCAATCATTCGGCCTCCGGAAGTACTGAAACGAACTGGTCGATGAAGCCCGGGTTCGAGGCGAACGGCTCCATGGACCGCAGCCTCATTCTGAAATCGTCCGGTGTCTCCTCAGGAAAGCACTGCCGAAGATGCCTGGCGAGCTGTTCCATGATGGTGGAGTCGATGCTTGCCGGATCCGCCTTCTCGGGGTGTCCTGCCATATCGCTGAAGAGGAGAGCCGTAGGGAAGGCTCCTCCGATCATGTCCAGGAGGAGATCTAGCTGTGCACGCTGCTGCTCTTCGAGGTCCGTCCGGAAATCAAGCAGCATTGGATGTTCCGGATTGACCTCGTAATGAACCCTGCTGTTGAACTCGCGGCGTCGCCACACAGGCGTGGCCTTCCGCTGGGCGATAACCGATCCCCGATGGGTGTATGGACGTTTCGCGCTCTCCCTGATTTTCTCCAGCAGCGCCTTCATGCGCTGGCGAACTGCCTCCGGCGGCTGGGCCCGGGATTTCCTGACATCAATGGTCCAGAGGTGATCGAGCGTGTTCGGAATATCGATGAGGACCCTGGCCAGCTTGGTGAGCTCCTCCTGCCGGGCCATGCGGAACCAAGTTCCGTGGATGATGAGTCGCCGGTTCCGGTAGACATAGAAGCCCTGGGAGCGCAGGTAGCCTTCAGCCCCCGCAAACTCCTGGTACTCCGCGGGTTTCACTTTGGAGTGGTGAGGCAGGATGAACGGACGCATCACCACCTGGGCTCCATTGACGTTGAACCTCTCTTCCGGGAGGTAGGTGGTGCTGGGGTTCTTCGAATTGAATGGATCGAAGGCCTTCACGGGGAGCAGGTTCATTCGGATGGTGATTTTTTTGATCCCCGGCTCGCCGGACAGGTAGCGATGGAAAACCAGCGCCAAGTGCTCGCGCACCTGCGCCATTTTTTCGTTGAGCAGGGCCTGCCCCAGGGCCGGACCACAGGCCAAGTCCATCCTGTCGAGTTTCTCCCACAGGACCATGGTGCCGACCTCTGGGAGTTCGCCGTAGACGGGAAGCTGCTCGACTTCCCCGGGGGACAGCTTCAGTAGTCGCCACTCATCTGTCTGGCTGACAACATCGAGATCCCAGCACCTCCCCGCAATGTGGCCATCCTTGCGGCTGACGACAGTGAATCTTCGGCACTGAGAAAAGGAGGCTGTCTTCAGACCAAGCCCGAACCGACCAAGATCCGTGGCGTCCCTGGCCTCAAGTGGACTCCTTGTTCCTGGCCTCATGGCCTCGACCAGTTCGGCTGGTGCCATCCCGCGACCGTCGTCGAGTATCGCCAGCCAAGGTTGACCCTCGCTGGTCCAGCCAAACCTGAGATCGATGAGGCTGGCCTCGGCCGCCACCGCATTGTCGATAATGTCGGCAACGGCGGATTCCAGGGAATACCCAATATCCCTAAGCGCCTCAATAAAAGCGCTTGCCCTTGGAGCAACCACTTCCCCGTCCGTTGGCAGGAAATGGTGCGTATTGGGCTCTTGGGCAGGCAGATTCACGGCAATTCCGTCAGGAGTCGAGCAGATTGGCACACCGGGTGCGACACCTGTTGTCCAATGCGGGCTCGACCATTGTCTGTGGTTGGGTCTGGTTTGATTGCATCATGATTGATATTACATAGAAAGCAACTGTACCGCAGTTTTCTCTCAGTTTTTGAGGCTGGTGAAACAATTCATGCCGGCAGGTTGAACCAAACACCTGGCCAGCCCGCTGGAACCAGGTAGCTTGGTGTGGGGAGAACGGCGTGGCACGGCCTGGGAACAAGAACATTGAGAGGCTGCACCGCGGAGACATCATGTCCCCCGAGAAACGAAGCGCCGTCATGTCCAGGATTCGCGGGAAGGACACCCTGCCTGAACGAATGGTGATTGGGCGAGCCCAAGCATCCGGAATGACCTGGGAAAGCCATTCCCGGGACCTGCCAGGACGGCCAGACATGGTATTCCGAAAGGAAAGGGTGGCCGTTTTCATCGACGGCGACTTCTGGCACGGGTGGCGGTTCCCGCAATGGAAGATGAAGCTGTCCGAAGCATGGGAAGCAAAGATCGAGGGCAACCGGAGTCGTGATCGCAGGAACCATGCCCTGCTCCGGAGGCAGGGCTGGAAGGTAGTCCGACTGTGGGAGCATCAGGTCCATGCGGATCTGGAATCGGCCTTCGGGCGGATTCTTGATGCTCTCGGCTTGACCACTTGAGGTGAGTTGAATTGGGTATTCCAACTTTAGATCTGTTTTGTGGCGGCGGTGGCAGCAGTCTTGGAGCAACCAAGGCTGGTGCAGAAATCATCCTGGGAGTGGATGCTTGGCCACTCGCCATTGCGACGTACAATGCGAATTTCAACGGTCGCGGCCGAGAATTCACCATGCTGCCGGACACCAAGCCTTCAGAATTTGGCCTAAAAAAGGGCGACATTGAGCTGTTGCTGGCATCCCCCGAGTGCACCAACCATACGTGCGCAAAGGGCGCCCGTCCCCGGTGTGAGGACAGCAAGCGAACGGCAAACTACGTGATCAACTTTGCACGCGATTTGCAGCCCGAGTGGATCGTGCTCGAAAACGTTGTCCACATGAAGAAGTGGGATGGATTTAGTGACCTTATCCACGAACTGCAAACAACATTAAGATACAAGTGCACTGTCCAGGTGCTCGATGCGTCGGATTTCGGGGTCCCGCAGTCTAGACGGCGCATGTTCGTCATGTGTTCCAGACACGACAAGCCCGGCTTGATCAAACCCATGGGCACAGAATCTCCCAACGTTAGAAGCATCTTTGATCCCGTCATGGGCCCAGGCGCACACCACAGCTACCCATGGAACGAGAAGCCGAAGGCGCCATCAACCCAGGAAAGGTACAACCGGGCAGTAGGAGCACTTGGCAAGGGGAAGGACTTCCTGATCGTTTACTACGGATCGGATGCCGCGGGAGGATGGCAAACACTCGACCGCCCATTGCGTACGATCACAACTATCGATCGCTTTGGTCTTGTAACTTGGCAGGGGGGAAAATCCTACTTCAGGATGCTCCAGGTTCCGGAGCTGATGCGTGCCATGGGCTTCCGCAACAACGATCGTCACTCGTTTCTTGGAACAAGGCGGGAACAAATCAAACAGATCGGCAATGGCGTCTGTCCTCCGGTCATGGAAGTCATCGTTCAGCACCTGACAAGTGGAAGGATTGCGGCAGAGCCAGTTCGAGTAACCCAAGCTCACGGGCAATGGCCTTCACCCGCCAGCTGCACTCCATCAGCCCAAAGATTGACTGCAGGTTCGTCCAACACCTCGGCCCCAAACAACTCGTAGCTAGGTGTCGTTGCCAACGAGGTTGTTCAGCCTTGAGACCGGGGGCTGACCGTTGAGGGCCGAATGGGGCCTGTGGTGATTGTAGAAGTGGAGCCAGGCGCCGAGCGCCTGGTTCCGCTCCTCTGAGTTCTGCCAGGTGGGGCCGTAGGCCCACTCGCGCAGTGCGGTCTGGATCAGGCGTTCGGCCTTGCCGTTGGTTCTCGGGCGGTAGGGCCGGGTGCGGCTGTGCTTCAGGCCGAAGGCTTCGCGCATGTCCTTGAACGCCTTGGAGCGGTAGGGCGATCCGTTGTCGGTGAGCAGCTTGCGGACCGTGTGGTACCGCAGCAGCGCGCGATTGGGGGCGTACAGCTCCAGCTTGGTGAGACCGAAGGGTGCCCCGTCCGCGATCCCGAGCCGGAGGCGAAGGGGGAGCGGGAAGCACGCTGCGGCGCAGCGTGCGATCCGGGGCAGGGGCAGCCCGTCAGGGCAACGCGCGGTTGTGGTACCGCAGCAGCGCGCGGTTGGGGGCGTACAGCTCCAGCTTGGTGAGACCAAAGGGCTGCCACGCCAGGTCCAGGGCGCGCTCGAGGGGCAGGCCCAGGAAGTGGGCGAGGATGGCCCGCAAGGGTCCGCCGTGGGCCAGCACCAGGGTGGACTGCTCGCCCTCCAGCGCCCCCTGGAGGGCCAGCAGGGTGCGGCTCGCGCAGCGGGCGAAGCTCTCCCCGCCGGGGGGCACGCCCTGCACGGGATTGGCGAGGTAGGCGTCGGCGCCCGGGATCTGGGACCAGGGCAGGCCGTCCCATTCCCCGAAGGCCTGCTCGCCCAGGTCCGGCAGCACGAGGCTGGGCAGGCCCAGGTCCAGGGCGTGGTCCCGCGCCCGGCAGAGATCGGAGCAGAGCACCCGCTGGCAGCCGAGGTCCAGGAGCCGCGCCTTCACGGCGGGCCACAGGGCCTCGCCCTCGGGGCTGACGGGGAGGTCCAGGCGGCCCAGGGGCGCCCCCGCGGCGCTGGCGGCGGTGGGGCCGTGGCGGAGCAGGAAGAGCGGCGTCATTTCAGCATCAGCGCGAGAAGGGCCCCGGCTTCGGCCAGCTGGTTGCCTGCCCCCAACAGGTCCCCGCTGTGCCCGCCCAGGCGCCGCCGCAGGTAGGCCGTCCAGAGCAGGGTGGCTCCCAGGGCGCAGAGCGCCGCAAGGCCCGCCCGGGGCAGGCCCAGGCGCCAGGCCCCGGCCACGCCGGCCAGCGCCAGCCCACAGGCCTGCAGAAAGGGACCCCAACCCACCCCCCGGTGCACCTCCTTGGCGAGGCCCGTGCCGATGGGGGGCAGGGCGCGCAGGATCAGCGCCACCGAGGCGCGCCCCAGGACCATCGCCAAGGGAAAGGCCAGGAGAATGCGGTCCTGGAGGGCCAGCAGCGCCGCCGCCCGGAAGGCGAGCAGGCACCACAGCGCCATAGAGCCGTAGGCGCCGATGCGGCTGTCCTTCATGATCTCGAGCACCCGCTCCCGGGTCCATCCGCCCCCCAGGCCATCCGTGGCGTCCGTGGCGCCGTCCTCGTGGAAGCCCCCCGTGAGCACCAGGCCGAAGGCGATGGCCAGCACCGCCGCCGCCAGGGGCGGCCAGAGGCGCGCGGCGCCCACGAAGGCCGCCGCCGTGGCCAGCCCCACCAGCCCTCCCACCAGCGGGAACCAGCCCACCGCCCGCCCGATGTCCTCGGGCCGGGTCTCGGGCCCCGGAAGGGGAATGCGGGTGAGGAAACGGAAGGCGGCCAGCAGACTGCGCATGGTTCCAGGGTATCCGCCGGTATCATGGAAGCGGGACCCCGCACCGCAGCGCCCGCGGCAGGTCCCCGCCCCGGGAAGGAACCGCCATGAGTCACATCCGACGTCTCTACGTGGAGAAGAAGCCCGCTTTTTCCGTGGAAGCGCGCCACCTGCTCCACGACCTGCGGGAACACCTGGGCATCCGCTCCCTGGAGGGCCTCCGCCTGGCCGTGCGCTACGACGTGGAGGGGATCTCCGACGAGGCGCTGGAGGCCGCCCGCTGGACGGTCTTCGCCGAGGCACCCCTGGACCTGCTCCACGAGGAGCAGCTCCCCCTGGGCCCCGACGAGCGCGCCCTGGCCCTGGAGTACCTCCCCGGCCAGTACGACCAGCGCGCCGACAGCGCCGCCCAGTGCATCCAGATCCTCACGCCGGGCGGGTCCCGCCCCGGGGTGGCCTGCGCCCGGGTCTACGTGCTGAAGGGGGCCTTGCCGGAGGCCGACCTGGGCCGCATCCGCGACTACCTCCTGAACCCCGTGGACAGCCGGGAGGCCTCTGCCGCCAAGCCCGCCACCCTGCGCCCCGCGCTGCCGGAACCCGCCCCCGTGCCCGTGCTGGAGGGCTTCACCGCGGCCGACGAGGCCGGCCTGCGCGCCCTCCAGGAAGCGCAGGGCCTGGCCATGAGCCTGGCCGACCTGCTGCACACCCAGGCCCACTTCCGGGACCGGGAGCGCCGCAATCCCACCGCCACCGAGCTGCGCCTGCTGGACACCTACTGGTCCGACCACTGCCGGCACACCACCTTCCTGACGGAGCTGACGCGGGTGGAGGTGGAGCCCGGCCCCATGGCGGACCCCATCCGCCGCAGCTACGACGCGTACCGGGAGCTCCGCGGGACCGTTTTTGGACAGAATCTGTCCAACAAGCCGGAATGTCTGATGGACATGGCCCTGCTGCCCGCCCGCGCCCTGCGCCGGGCCGGGAAGCTCGACGACCAGGAGCAGACGAGCGAGATCAACGCCTGCTCCGTGGTGGTGGACATCGACCACAGCGCGGCGCCCTCCGGCCACGAGCCGTGGCTCCTCATGTTCAAGAACGAGACCCACAACCATCCCACGGAGATCGAGCCCTTCGGCGGCGCGGCCACCTGCCTGGGTGGCGCCATCCGGGATCCGCTCTCCGGGCGGGCCTACGTCTACCAGAGCATGCGCGTCACCGGTTCCGGGGATCCGCGCCAGCCGCTGTCCGAAACGCTGCCCGGCAAGCTGTCCCAGCGGAAGATCACCACCGAAGCCGCCCGGGGCTTCGCCTCCTACGGCAACCAGATCGGCCTCTGCACCGGCCAGGTGACGGAGGTCTACGACCCGGGCTACGTGGCCAAGCGCATGGAGATCGGCGCCGTGGTGGGCGCCGTCCCCCGCGCCCAGGTGCGCCGCGAGGAGCCTGCGCCCGGCGACGTGATCGTGCTGGTGGGCGGCCGCACGGGCCGCGACGGCGTGGGCGGCGCCACGGGCAGCTCCAAGAGCCACACCGAGGAGAGCATCGAGACCTGCGGCGCCGAGGTGCAGAAGGGCGACGCGCCCATGGAGCGCAAGCTGCAGCGCCTCTTCCGCACGCCCGCCTTCAGCCGCCTCGTGAAGAAGTGCAACGACTTCGGCGCCGGCGGCGTGTCGGTGGCCATCGGCGAGCTGGCGGAGGGCCTGCGCATCGACCTGGACGCGGTGCCCCGGAAGTATGAAGGCCTCGACGGCACCGAGCTGGCCATCGCCGAGAGCCAGGAGCGCATGGCCGTGGTGGTCGCGGCGCAGGACGCCGCGGAGCTGGTGCGCCTGGCCGACGCCGAGAACCTGGAGGCCACGCCAGTGGCCGTGGTCACCGAGGAGAAGCGCCTGCGCATGACCTGGCGGGGCCAGGTGGTGGCCGACCTCGAGCGCGCCTTCCTGGACAGCAACGGCGCCCCCCAGTACGCCGCGGCCCGCGTCCCCGCGCCGGATCCCGCAGCCACGCCCTTCCGGGCCCCGGCGGTGGAGCGCCTGGCGGAGGCCTGGACGCGCTCGCTCCAGGACCTGAACAGCTGCTCCCAGCGCGGCCTGGGCGAGCTCTTCGACGGCACCATCGGGGCCGCCTCCGTGCTGCTGCCCTACGGCGGCGCGCGCCGCCGCACGCCCTCCGAGGCCATGGTGGCCAAGTTCCCGGTGCAGGGCGGCGAGACCCGCAGCGCCAGCGCCATGAGCCACGGCTTCTTCCCGGCCCTCAGCCGCTGGAGCCCCTTCCACGGCGCCGTGTGGGCCCACGTCCAGGCCGCCGCCCGCCTTGCGGCGGTGGGCGCCGATCCTGCCCGGCTGCGCTTCACCCTGCAGGAGTACTTCGGGAAGCCCCAGCAGGACCCGGCGCGCTGGGGCCAGCCCGTGGCGGCCCTGCTGGGCGCCCTGCACGCCGAGATGGCCCTTGGAACCCCCGCCATCGGCGGCAAGGACAGCATGAGCGGCACCTTCAAGGACCTGGACGTGCCGCCCACCCTGGTGGCCTTCGCGGTGGACGTGGTGAAGGCCGACGAGGTCACGAGCCCCGAGTTCAAGGGCGCCGGCCACGCGGTCGTGCTGGTGGAAGCGCCCCGCACCGCGGAGGCGCTGCCGGACTGGGAGGCCCTGAAGGTCACCTACGCCCGGGTGGCGGCCCTGGTGCGTTCGGGGCGCGCGCTGGCCGCCAAGGTCGTGGGCATGGACGGCCTCGCGCCGGCCCTCTCCATCATGGCCTTCGGCAACGGCGTCGGCCTGGAGCTGGAGGCGCGGGAAGCGTCCTTCTGGTTCGCGCCCCGCCCCGGCGCCTTCGTGCTGGAGCTGGCCGAGGGAACGGAGCTCCCCGGCCTTCCCGTGACGCCCCTGGGGCGCACCACGGCGGAGGAGCGGATCCGCGTGGGGGACGCCACCCTGGAGCTGAATGCCCTCCAGGCCGCCTGGGAGGCTCCCCTCGAGCCGGTCTTCCCCACGGTCACGGGCGAGGCGGCGGAGCCCCTGCCGCCCTTCCGCGCCCATCCCGCCGAGGCGCCCCGCGCCGCAGCCGTCCGCGTCGCGAAGCCCCGGGTGCTGCTCACGGCCTTCCCGGGCACCAACTGCGAGTACGACTGCGCCGCCGCCTTCGAGAAGGCCGGGGCCCGGGTCGAGACGCTGGTCTTCCGCAACCTGAACCCCCACGCCGTGGAGGAGAGCCTCGCCGCCCTGGCGAAGGGCATCGGGGAGAGCCAGATCGTGATGATCCCCGGCGGCTTCAGCGCGGGGGACGAACCCGAGGGCTCGGGCAAGTTCATCGCCGCCGCCTACCGCGCCCCGCAGGTGCGGGATGCGGTGCACGACCTGCTGAAGCGGCGCGACGGCCTGATGCTGGGCATCTGCAACGGCTTCCAGGCCCTCATCAAGCTGGGCCTGGTGCCCTACGGCGAGATCCGCGAGCCCCAGCCCGAGGCGCCCACCCTCACCTTCAACAACCTGCGCTACACCAGCCGCATGGCCTGGACCCGCGTGGCCAGCACCCGGAGCCCCTGGCTGGCGAGGCTGGAGCCGGGCGCGGTGCACACCGTGGCCATCGCCCATGGGGAAGGGCGCGTGGTGGGGCCGGATGCCGAGCTGCGCCGCCTGCTCGAGGCGGGCCAGGTGGCCACCCAGTACGTGGACGCGGAAGGGCGCCCGACCCTGGACAGCGAGTACAACCCCAACGGCAGCGCCTACGCCATCGAGGGCCTCCTGAGCCCCGACGGCCGGGTCTTCGGCAAGATGGCCCACGCCGAACGGCATACGCCCCACACCTGGTTCAACGCCCCCGGCGCGAAGGACATGCAGCTCTTCGAGGCCGGCGTGGCGTACTTCCGGTAGGCCCTCAGGCCGACACGTCGAGGCGGCCGCCCATCCGCTGGCGCGCCAGCTCGGCGGCGGCCTCGGCGGCCATGGCGGAGGCCTGGGCCGCCACGGCGCGGTCCTGGGCGCTGGGGTCCGCCGGCGCCCGGGCGGCGGCGCGGCCCCGCTGGGGCTTGGGCAGGGTGGGCTCGGGCGG
>CAXYVC010000002.1:0-59846 GCA_964292295.1 uncultured bacterium | reverse complement strand
ACACCGCGATGAACCACGCCGTGGTCCACCGCGCGGTGGCGCGGGAGGCCGCCGAGCCCACCCTCGCCGCCGACGGCCAGCAGGCCATCGAGCTGCTGCGCAGCCGGCCGCGGGCCTTCGACGCGGTGCTGATGGACGTGCAGATGCCGGTGCTCGACGGCCTCTCCGCCACCCGCCGCATCCGCGACGAGCTCGGCCTCGCCGCGCTGCCGGTGATCGCCTTCACCGCCGGCGTGGGCGGGGACCAGCAGGCGCCCGCGCTTCCAGGGGGGGGTGAGGTCGCCGCCGGGCCGGTGGCCAGGCCCGCTCCAGGCGCTGCGGCCGCTGCCGCTGAAGTGGTGGAAGAGGTTCACGTCCACGTGGACGCGGGTGTGGAGGTGCGGGCCGTGGAGGTGGTGGTAGCCCACCACGTTCCAGCAGTAGCCTCCGCCCCAGGCGCCGTAGCCCCAGGTGCAGGGGGTGTTCCAGTAGCCCAGGGGCGCCCATCCGAAGTAGCTGTCGTAGCTGTTCCAGGCCACCCAGGCCGGGCTGTAGTACACCCCGGGGATCCAGTACCAGCCCCAGCGGGAGGTCCAGCCCCAGCGCCCGTAGTGGTGGGTCACGTAGCCCCAGGGCTCGCTGCTCACCCAGGTCATGCCCCCGGCGTAGCTGCCCCAGCGGCCGCGCCAGTAGGGGCGCCACTCCGCGCCGACGCGCAGCGGGCGCCAGCACCAGGAGCTGGTCTCGTCCACGTAGACCCACTCGCCGTTGTCATCCAGGTCGTCGGCGTAGTAGCGGATGGCGCTGGGGACGCGGTCCCGGCTGGCGCTGCGGCGGCCCTGCATGGCGCTCTCGCACCAGTCGTCGAAAGCGTCGAAGTCGTAGGTGTTGAAGCTGCGCACGCGGTCCAGGCGGTCCCGGCTGCCGTACACCGTCAGGCGTTCCCCCGCGGAGAGACGGGCCCGGTCGGCCTCGTTCTCGTAGCCCACCCGCCCGCTGTGCACCCGCAGGCGCACGGTGCGGTCGCTTTCCGCCTCCAGGGTGAAGGCCCCGGGGTCGGACAGGGTGGCGGTCCCGGCGGGGGTATCCACCCGGATGCGGGCCTCGCTGTCGCTGCCGAGGTTCACGCGGATCCGGCCCCGGTCCAGGCGCAGCAGCACCTGGGGCTGGCCCTTGTTGTCCTGGAAGAGCGCGGCCACCTGCAGCCGCGTGCCGGGGGCGAAGGCGATGCGGGAGCCATCGCCCAGTTGCAGGACGCCACGGCCGCGGCTTTCGATCGTGTCGCCCTCGGCCACGGGGGTGCCGCGCTCGAGGGCCTCTTCCACGTCCCCCTTGCGGATGCGGACGTCGCCTTCGACAGCTTTCACCTGGGCGTAGCGTTCAGGGGTCTCCCCCGCGAGGTCGTCGTCGGGATCCTCGGTGGCCAGCAGGGGGGCCGGGGCGATCAGGGCGGGAAGGGCCAGGGCCATGGAGAACCGGCCGAGGGTTGAAAAGAGGCGAGCACTCATGGGGTTCCTCCGTCAAACAGGAGCGGACCGGGCCCCGATCCGGAAAGGATGGGGTGGACGGAAGGCGGTTGCCAGGGCCGTGCCATCACGATCCGCTCAACCCTTGGGGAAGGGCTTGAGGGCGCTTCCGGGAGGCGGCGCCGGAGGGGGCGTGGCCAGGCGCAGGAAGTGCGGCAGCAGGCTCAGCCAGGGAATCGACCAGTGGCGGCTCTCTTCGTCGCCCGTCCCGGACTGGTTCAGCTCCAGGCGTTCCCGCCCCCAGGCTGGCTCCAGCCCCTGCCCCCCGGGAAGGGGGAGGTGGAGGGCCTGGCCTGTGGCGGGATGCACCACCGTGAGGTAGCGTTCCCCGTCTTCCAGGATCCAGAGGAGACCCTCCAGGCCGGGGCGGAAGTCCGCCTCGCCGATGGGCAGACGCTTGAGGCCCTGCTTCAGGGGGGTCTCTTCGGGGAAGAGGTGCTCGGCGGCCTGCAGGGAAAGGGGCACGCCCGCGTCCCGCCAGGCCCGGAGGGGGCGCCCGGGCAGGCCCAGGCGCAGGCGCCCGATCCCCTGCGCGCCGAGGAGGTCCAGACTCCCGCCCGGCGTCAGGCGCACCCGGAGGCTCCCGGCAGGGCGGGAGGGCGTGGGCGCCGCCTCCGGCTTCTCCGGGGAGGAGGCCTGCCAGGCGAGGGTCCCTTCGGCCTCCCAGGGCAGGGGCGGCACCTTCTGGGCGGCCAGGGCCGTGGCGCTCAGGAACAGGGCGACCAGCCGCACAGGGCCTCCAGGTTGGACGTGGTGTGGGATGCGAGCACCTCCAGGGGGATCCCCCGGAGGTGTGCCAGGGCCTCGGCGACGTGGACGACGTAGGCCGGCTCGTTGGGCTTTCCCCGGTGGGGGACGGGCGCCAGGTAGGGCGTGTCCGTCTCCACCAGGATGCGGTCGAGCGGGGCCCAGGCGGCCACCTCCCGGATGGCCTCCGCCTTCCTGGGGAAGGTGACGATGCCCGAGAAGCTCAGGTGGAAGCCCAGATCCAGCGCCCGGGCCGCGAAGGCGCGGTCCTCCGAGAAGCAGTGGATGACGCCGCCCACCTCCCGGGCGCCCTCCTCCTCCAGGATCACGAGCGTCTCCGCCGCAGCGGCGCGGGTGTGGATCATGAGGGGCTTGCGCACCCGGTGCGCCAGCCGGATGTGGGCGCGGAACACCTCCGCCTGCACGTCGCGGGGGCTGAGGTCGTAGTGGAAGTCCAGGCCGGTCTCGCCCACGAAGCGGGCCTCGGGGTCCGCGAGCAGGGCCTCCAGGGCGGCGGCGCCGTCTTCCGTCCAGGCGCGCGCCTCGTGGGGGTGGAGCCCCAGGCTCGCGCAGGCCTCGGGGTGGCGCCGGGCCAGCGCCAGCACGGCGTCGTATTCCTCCGGTCCCGTGGCCACGGCGACGAAGCCCCCGACACCCGCGGCCCGGGCACGGGCCATGAGCGCTTCGGGGTTGTCTGGGTCCTGGGTTCTGCCGAGAAGGTGGCAGTGGGCATCCACCAGCATGCTGTTCCTCGCATCCCATGGTGGCACGATAGGACGCCTTCTCCCTCCCATGCCGCAGCCTTCCTCTCGCCTCTCCGGAACCTTCCTCCGCGTTCTGGGCGTCCTGCTGGCGCTCGGGGGAGGGCTGCTCCGGGGCCAGGGCCTGGCCTTCCGGGCCTATGACCACCGGGACGGCCTGCCCCAGAGCCAGGTGACGGCCCTGCTGGAGGACCGGGACGGTTTCCTGTGGGTGGGAACCCAGGAGGCCCTGGCGCGCCTCGGCCCGGGGGGCTTTCGCGTCTACGGCCCCGGCTCGGGCCTCCGGGCGCGGGCCACGAGCGTGCTGATGCAGGACCGCCAGGGCTCCGTGTGGGTAGGCGGCCTGGAGGACGGCCTCTCGGAGGTGCGGGGGAGCCGCGTGGCGAACTACGGCGCGCGGGAGGGACTGGCCCCGGAGAGCGTCTATGCCCTGGCGGAGGACGGGGCGGGCCGCCTCCTGGCGGGCACGCCCTCGGGCCTCTTCGTGAAGCGCGGGACGCGCTTCGAGCGGATCCCGCTGCCCGCGCCCTGGGAGCGCCTGCCCCTCTATGCCCTGGCGGTGGACGGGGCCGGCCGGGTCTGGATGGGGAGCCGCCAGGGGAACCTGGCCCGGTGGGACGGGCAGCGCCTTGCGCCCGTCGCGCTGCCCGCGGACCTGGCCCGGGAACCCGTCCTGCAGCTGGCGGCGGCTCCGGACGGGCGGGTGCACGCGGTCCTCCCGGGCGGCGTGATGGTGCAGGGGCGGAACGGGGCCTGGCAGCGTCTGGCCCTGCCCGGCCTGGGTCGCGCGGTGCGCCTGCGGGGCATCGGCTTCGGTCCCGGCGGGGAGCGCCTGGTCCTGCTGGGCACGGACGGGCTGTACCGGCTGGGGGCGGACGGCAGCGCCCGCCTGTACGGACGCCGGGACGGCCTGCCCCGGGAGTCGGTGGTCAGCGCCCTGCGCGACCGCCACGGAACCCTCTGGCTGGGCACCGACGGGGGAGGCCTGCTGGGGCTCGCCACGCCGGGGCTGTCGAGCCTCTACCTGGACCCCGACACGGGGCTGGACCTGGGCCTCGGCACGCCCACGTGCTTCCGGGAGACCGCGCCGGGGCGGGTCTACATCGCCGGGAGCGCGGGCTTGTGCCTGTGGGAGGAGGGCCGGGGCATCCGCCGGCGCTGGGGTCTGCGGGAGGGCCTGCCCAGCCTCGAGGTGTGGGCCCTGGAGCCGGACGGGCGCGGCGGGCTCTGGATCGGCACGGTGAAGGGCATGGCCCGGCTGGCGGGGGGCCGCATCCTGCCGGGCCCCTCCGCCCTCGCGCGCTCCATGGTCCACAGCTTCCTGCGCCACCAGGGGCGCCTGTGGGCCTGCACCCTGGACCAGGGGCTGGTGGAGCTGGGCCCGGACGGCCCCTTCCTGGCCGCCCACCCCCCGCCGCCCGAAACGGGGCACCCCGTGGTGGCGGCCGTCCTGGCCCGGCCGGACGGCCTCCTGGTGGGCACCCGGCTGGGGCTGTACCGCTTCCAGGGAGGGCGCTGGGAGCGGCGGTACGGCGACAGCCCCGTGGCCGAGGCCTACGTGTCCACCCTGTACCAGGATGCGCAGGGGGGCTTGTGGGTGGGCACGCTCCACGGCCTCCACGTCCTGAGGCATGGGGCCTGGAGCCGGCTGGGGGCCGGGGAGGGCCTGCCCCACGACACCGTCAACTGGGTGCGGGAGCTGCCGGGCGGCATCCTGGCGGTGGGACATGGCTTGGGGGTGAGCCTCCGCCAGGGCGGGCGGAGCCTCCACCTCAGCCGGGCACGGGGCCTCCTCTCGGACGAGACGACCCAGGAGTCCGTGATGCTGGACCACCGCGGGCGCCTGTGGATCGGCATGGTGGGCGGCGTGAGTCTCCTGGACACGCGGGAGCTCCCCTGGGACCCGCCCCTGCCGCGCCCCACGGTGCTGGAGCTGCGCTGGCAGGACGGCTCGGCCTGGCTGCCCCGCGGGCTGGAGCTGGGGCCCAACCCCGGCGCCCTCCTCTTCTCCTTCGACCTTGGGATGCCCGCGATGGCGGCGCCTCCGGCCTTCCAGGTGCGCATCGACGGGCTGGACACCCGCTGGCGGGAACCGGAGGACCCGGCGGCCCGCCTGAGCTACGCCCGGCTGGAACCCGGGCGCTACGTGTTCCGGGTGCGGGCCAGCCGCGACGGCGTGGCGTGGACCGAGGGGGAGCCCCTGGTCTTCCGCATCCGTCCCGCCTGGTACCAGCGGAGGCTGGTGCACGTCGTGCTGGTCCTCGCCACCGTGGGCCTCGCGGCCCTGGGGGTGCAGTGGCGGATGCGCCGCCTGCGCGGGAGGGCGCGGGTGCTCGAGGACCGCGTGCGGGAGCGCACCGAGGAGCTGGAGCTGCGCAACCGCAGCCTGGAGCGCCTGCACCGCCAGCTGAAGCGCAGCCTGGAGCGCCGCGTGGAACTCGTGCGGCGGGTGGCCCACGACCTCCGCTCGCCCCTGGCGAGCATCACCCTCAGCGCGGACCTGCTGAAGGACCGGGCCGCGGCCCTGCCCGAGGCCGCGCGCTCCCTGGGCGTCATGACCCGGGAGGCCCAGCGCATGGAATCCATCCTCAAGGCCCTGCTGGACCACGCCCGGGAGGAGGCCGAGGTGGAGACCTTCAACCCGCGCCTGTGCCACCCGGCCGAGGTCCTGCACGGCCTTTCGGACACCCTGCGCCTGAAGGCGGAGGCCCTGGACCTGGAGACCCGGCTGGAACTCGACCCGGCCGATGCCCAGGCCTTCCTGCTGGCGGACTCGGCCTCCCTCCAGCAGGTGCTCTTCAACCTCCTGGAGAACGCCCTGAAATACACCCCCGCCCCCGGCACTGTGGGCATCCGCTCCCGGGTGCGCGGGGACGCCTGGGTGCTGGAGGTCTGGGACACCGGCGTGGGCATCCCCGCGGAGCGTCTGGAGGCCATCTTCGAACCCTTCCGCCAGGCCCGCCCGGAGGATGCGGACAAGGGCTGGGGCCTGGGGCTCGCCATCTGCCGCAGCCTGGTGGAGGCCCATCAGGGACGCCTGGAGGTGGAGAGCGCCGAGGGGGCCGGCTCCACCTTCCGCGTCGTGCTGCCCCTGGTCACGCCGGAACCCAGCTAGCGGATGCTAGGCTCGTAGCATGAAGCCCCTCCAGACCCTCCTCATCGTGGACGACGAGCCGGGCATCCGGCGGTCCCTCGGGGAGAGTCTGTCCGACGAGGGCTACGCGGTGCTGAAGGCCGAGCGGGGCGAACAGGCCCTGGAGCTGCTCGGGGACGCGGACGGCGAGGGCATCCACCTCATGCTGCTGGACGTGTGGCTGCCGGGGATGGATGGCCTGGAGGTCCTGCGCCGCGCCAAGGGCTTGCGTCCCGAGCTGCCGGTGGTGATGGTCAGCGGGCACGCGAGCATCGACACGGCCCTGCAGGCCACCCGGCTGGGCGCCTTCGATTTCCTGGAGAAGCCCATCGACCTGGACCGCCTGCTGCTGGTGGTGGGCAACGCCCTCAAGCAGCGCCGGCTGGAGGAGGAGAACCTGCGCCTCCACCAGGAGGTCGAGGGCGAGCGTTTCTTCATGGCGGAGAGCCCCGCCATGAAGCGCCTGATGGCGGACCTGCGCCTGGTGGCGCCCACCGAGGGGCGCGTGCTGCTCACGGGGGAGAACGGCAGCGGCAAGGAGGAGGTGGCGAGCCTCCTGCACGCCCAGAGCGGAAGGGCCCGCGGGCCCTTCGTGGAGGTGAACTGCGCCGCCATCCCCGAGGAGCTGATCGAGAGCGAACTCTTCGGCCACGTGAAGGGCGCCTTCACCGGCGCGACCCGGGACAACAAGGGCAAGTTCCGGGAGGCCCACGGCGGCACGCTCTTCCTGGACGAGGTGGGGGACATGTCCCTGAAGACCCAGTCCAAGGTGCTGCGGGCGCTGCAGGAGGGCCGCATCGAGCCCGTGGGCGGCGGCGGCGCGGTGGGGGTGGACGTGCGCGTGATCTCCGCCACCAACAAGGACCTGCCCGAGGAGATCAAGGCCGGCCGCTTCCGGGAGGACCTGTACTTCCGCCTGGCCGTGGTTCCCCTGCGCCTGCCCCCCCTGCGCGAGCGCCTGGAGGAGCTGATCCCCATGGCCGAGGCCTTCATCCAGCGCATCGCGCGCAGCTACGGGCGCCCCCCCCGCCGCCTCTCCGCCGACGCCCGGGAGACCCTGCTGCACCACGACTGGCCCGGCAACGTGCGGGAGCTGAAGAACCTCATGGAGCGCGCGATGATCCTGGCCCGCGGCCCGGAGATCACCAGCCGCGACCTCGGCCCCCTGGCGGTGCGCCACCTGGCGGAGCCGGACCCCTTCAGCTTCCCCGAGTTCCCCACCCTGAAGGAGGGCCGGGAGTGGTTCGAGGCGGAGTACATCAAGCGCGAGCTGCGCCTCCAGAACGGCAACATGACCCGCGTGGCCGAGCGCCTGGGGCTGGACCGCTCCAACCTCTACAAGCGCCTCAAGGCCCTGGGCGTCGAAGCCCGGGAGGGCTAGGGTGGCGGCGCGCCTCTGGTTCAAGATCGGCGAGGCCGCGCGCCTCGCCGGCGCCACCCCCAAGGAGCTGCGCTACTGGGAGAAGCTCCTGCCGGAGATCCAGCCCCGGCGCAGCCGGGGCAACCTGCGCTACTACCACATCGACGAGATCCCGCGCCTGAAGGCCATCCGGCAGTGGCTGGACGAGGGCTTCACGGTGCTGGACTGCCGGGCCCTCCTCCAGGGCGAGGCGCCGCGGATCCCCGTCCTGCCCGAGGGGCTGGCGGGTGTCGCCCGCGCGCTGCGCGCCCTGCACGCCCGTCTGGCGCGGCCGCTGGTCCGTCCCGCGGTGCCCCAGGAAGCCCCTGCGCGTCCCCGGAAGCCCCGCCCGCCCGCACCGGAACCCGTCCGGAGCGACCAGGGCGCCTGGAGCAGAGGCCTGCTGCCCCTTGATCTGGACGAAGGCCCGGAGGGCTGAGCCCCCGGGCCTTCGGGTGGAAGGGGTGGACTGGCGGCGCACCGCGAAGGGGTGGTACCAACGGTTTGAAGGGCCGACTTCAAGCAGCCCCGGCAGAACCTGAGCAGCCTGCTTTCAGGCTTCGACCAGCGCCGGGCGGCAGATGGCTTCCACCGCCGCCAGGAGCCCTTCCAGGCGCTCCTCCGGGAAGGGCACCAGCACGCAGAGCTGGAACCAGCGCTTCCGCTGGAGGTAGCCGCTGGCGTAGCTCACGAGGATGCCCGCCTCCTCGAAGGCGTGGCCCAGCTCTTCCGACTCCAGGCCCTCCGGCACCTCGAGGGTGAAGACGCAGGGGTGGGCGTGGATCCGGGGGGCGAGGATGCGGAAGCCCCGGGCTTCGAGGCCCTCCCGCAGGGCGGCGCCCAGGGCGGCCAGGCGCGCGAAGGGGCCTTCGCCATCGAAGCGGTCCAGGGCCGTGGCCAGCGCCATCACGAGGTTGGAGCTGTGGGTGAAGGGCACGCCGTCGTTGGCCTGCCAGGTTCCCAGGTCGAGGTAGCGGGGCAGGCGCCCCACCGTCGCGGGCGCTTCCCGGTGCAGCACCACCGCGAGCCCAGGGAAGCTGCCCAGGGCCTTGCCGCTGCTGCAGGTGGCCCAGGCCACGCCCGAGAGGTCCAGGGGCACCACGCCGAGGCTGCTCATGCAATCCAGGGCCAGCTTCAGGCCCCGGGTCCGGCACAGGGCCTTCAGTCCCTCCAGATCGTTCAGGAAGCCCGTGGAGGTTTCGCTGTGCACGGCCCACACCCAGGACGCTTCCGGCATGGCATCGAGCTTTCGGGCCACGGCCTCCAGGTCCAGCGCCTCGCCCCAGGGCCGTGCGTGGGTCTCGCAGTCCAGGCGGAAACGCTGGGCGTGGTCGATGAGGCGATCCCCGAACTCCCCGTTGCTGAGCACGAGGCCCCGGCCCGGCTCCAGGCTGAGCTGGGCTCCCACCACGTCGTTGGCCAGGGTGCCGCTGCCCACCAGGATCTGGGCGTGGGGCATGCCCGACAGGCGGCAGAGGCGCGCCCGGCAGTCGTCCAGGACGGCATGGAAGCCCTCGCTGCGGCTGCTCACCGGCGGGCGGGCCAGGGCGCGCCGGATCTCGGGCGCGATGTGCACGGGGCCGGGGCTGAGGTTCAGGGTGGGGGCCAATCCCGGGAAGCGCTCCTGGAAGGTCTCCCGGGTGAGGAACATCGGCTGGTACTGCGCCTCCGCGTCGCCCACCAAGGGGCCGAAGGGCTCGAAGCCCACGTGGCGGTACAGCTTGAGCTGGCGCACGGTGCCCGAGATCAGGGCCAGGTCGTGCCCTTCGTCCAGGCAGAAGCGCCCCATGCGGGTGAGCAGGCCGTGGAAGATGGCCCCGCCCCGGTGCTCCGGGGCGATGGAGAGCAGGCGGATCTCGCAGGCACTGCGCCCGGGCGGCAGGTGGCGGTCCAGGTCCGGAAGCTTGGCGTCCAGGCTGAAGGGGCGGCGGGCGCGCACGCACAGCATGCCCGCCAGCTCCGTGCCCTTCAGGGCGATGAGATAGGTGTTCTCCGCGTGGAACTTGTCCACCAGCAGGCCGTCGGGCCGGGCGTGGTGCTGGGGGATCTCCTCCGCGAAGGTCCGGTGGTTCATGCGGGCGATGGCCTCGAACTCCCAGGGCTCGGAGGCCACCTTGAATCGCAGTGCAGCGTCCATCACGGTTTCACCTCGAGCGTTGGGCGGGTGGCGAGCAGGCCGCCCCCGCGGTGTCCCAGCAGAAGCGGGACGATGAGCCCCGCGATCCAGAACCCTCCGATGGGGCGCAGGCTCCGTTCGGCCCGCACCTGGACGGGCAGCAGGCCTGCGGAGCTGTGCTCCAGGAGATTGGCGACGGGCGGGGCGAAGAGAGGCATAGGCGGGAGGGGGAACGGCCAAGTATAGAACAGGCGCGGTCCCGCCGTCACCCGGCCTTCACGCCCCCGTCACGCCAGCGCCCAGGGTGCACCTTCGAGGGCCTCCGCCGGGCGGCGCACGAAGGCCCGTTCGGCGGCCCGGGGGTGGGGCAGCTCCAGGGTCAGGGCGCTTCCGAGCACGCGCAGGTCCGCGGGCGCGGGCCAGGCCCAGGCCCCGCGGACGCCTCGCACGGCGACCAGGTCCAGGTCCAGGGTGCGCGGGGCGTTGCGGCCTCGGGCGCGGTCGCGCCCGAGGCGCAGCTCCAGGCGCAGCAGCGCCTCCAGCAGCCCGCGCACGTCCTCCTCCGGGGTGTCCAGTTCCGCCACGGTGTTGAGGTAGTCGGGGCCGAGACCCGCCTCGTCGGGCGTCTCCAGCACCAGGGGCGAGGGCGTCACGGCGCCCAGTTCCCGCAGGGCCGCGAGGCCCGCCGCGAGGTGGGCGGCGCGGTCCCCGAGGTTGGAGCCCAGGGCCACCAGGGCGATCAACGGCGCGCCCCGTGCTCGGCCTTCACCACCGTGCGGATGCCGCCGCGGATCAGGAAGTCGCCCTCCACCTGCATCCAGAAGGGCTGCACCGCGGCCACGAGGTCGTCCAGGATGCGGTTCGTGACCGCTTCGTGGAAGGCGCCCTCGTTGCGGTAGCTCCAGAGGTAGAGCTTGAGCGACTTGGACTCCACGCAGAGCTGGTCCGGCTGGTAGCGGATGCGGAGGTGCGCGAAGTCCGGCTGGCCCGTCATGGGGCAGAGGCAGGTGAACTCCTCGGTCTCGAACACGATCTCGAAGGGGCGTCCCGGCCGCGGGCTGGCGAAGGTCTCCAGCTGCTTGCTGGGCTCGGTGACCTTCCGCTTCGGCAGGGTCTTCAGGGTGGGTTCCAGGGGCTTCTTCGGGGGCACGGGGGTCCTCGGGTCAGGCGCGCAGGGCGTCGGGGATGAAGGAGTAGGGGATGGGATCGGGGTGGCCCGCGTCCCGGAAGCCCCGCAGGCGGAGCAGGCAGGAATCGCAGCGGCCGCAGGCCTCCGCCTCGCCCTGGTAGCAGGACCAGGAGAGGTGCAGGGGCGCGCCCAGTTCCAGCCCCTTCGCCACGATCTGGGCCTTCGTGAGGTGGATCAGCGGCGCGTGCAGCGCGAGCTGCGTGTCGGGCCTGGTGCCCAGGTTGGCGGTCCGCTCGAAGCTCTGCAGGAAAGCCTCGCGGCAGTCGGGGTATCCGCTGCTGTCCTCCTCCACGAAGCCCACGTAGATGTGGCGGGCTTTCAGGACCTCCGCCCAGCTCACGGCGGTGGCCAGGAGGTGGGCGTTGCGGAAGGGAACGTAGCTCACGGGCACGCCGCTGCGGTGGAGCGCGCCCTCGGGCAAAGGGATGGAGGGGTCCGTCAGGGCCGATCCCCCGATCCGCCGCAGGTTCTCGAAGCTGATCACGAGGCGCCGATCCCCGGGCACGCCGTAGTGGTCGGCGATGGCCTCGAAGGCGCGCCGCTCCCGGGCCTCCGTGAGCTGGCCGTAGTCGGCGTGCAACAGGGCCAGCTCGCGCCCCTCCGCCCTGGCGATGGCCGCGGCCACGCAGGAATCCAGGCCCCCCGACAGGGAGACCACCGCAAGGTCACTTGCCATCCAGCTGCTCCAGTCCGTTCAGGGCCTGCTCCAGCCGCAGGCGGGCGGCTTCCTCGTCCTCCCGCTCCGCCAGGCGGAAGGGCTCCCCGTACCGCACCGTGACGGTGCTGAAGGGCTTGGGCACGAGCATGGCGTCCCAGGTCTTCAGGGTCCAGGCCCGGCTGTAGGAGACGCACACGGGCACCAGCCAGGCACCGGTCTTGCGGGAGACCGCCAGCACGCCGGCCTTGGCCCGCTGGCGCGGTCCCCGGGGGCCGTCCACGGTGATGCCCAGGTCCCAGCCCTGCTTCACCGCCTGGATCATGCGCACCAGGGCTTGGGCCCCGCCGTGGCTGGCGGTGCCGCGCACGGCGTGGATGCCGAACCAGCGCCAGGTGGCCGCGCTGCGCTCGCCGTCCTTGCTGTCGCTGGAGAGGATGGCCACGCCACGCCGCTCTCCCGCCGCGTTCCGGCGCCGGAAGGGGTAGGCCAGGGGCATCATCACGAGGCGGCGGTGCCAGAAGGCCAGCACGAAGCGGGTGTCCTCCGCGGCCATGGCCCGCACGGGCGCATCCCCCTCGTAGCGCCTGCGCAGGCTCAGGCACAGCAGGTGCGCCACCATCGCCACCACGAAGGGCACCAGGCGGAAGTGCACCCACTGGCGGAAGGGACCGCCCAGGGGCCGGCCCCGGTGGGCGATGGGGAACTCAGGCATGGGCCACCCCCAGCTCCTCCCGAGCGATGCGGTAGCGGGCGTCGCAGTAGTCGCACTGGACCTCCACCGCGTCCCGGTCCCGGAAGAGCTCGGACACGCGCTCGGGTGGGAAGGCGGCCAGGGTTTCCAGGAGCGAGGCCTTGCTGCAGCGGCAGCGGTAGTGCATCTCCGTGGAGGCGAGGATCTCCGCGCCGTCGCCGCCGTTCACCCAGCGCGCCAGGAAGGGCGCGTCCCGCTCCCAGAGGGGCACCACCTCCAGGCCTTCCAGGGCGTCCACCAGGGCTTGGAGGCGCTCGGGCGGGCAGCCCGGCAGGGGCTCCACCAGCAGGCCGCCGGCCTCGCCCGTGGCGGGGTCGCACCACAGGGTGCAGCTGGCCTGCACCTGCTCCGACTGCTGGAGGTAGGCCTCCACCTGGCGCTCCAGGGAGCCCTCCACCAGCTCCAGGGTGCCGATGTAGGGCTGCCCGGCCGGATTGGAGCGCATCACCTGGAGCAGGCCCGGCGCCGCGAGCCAGTCCCCCTCCCGGCCCTCGGCCAGGTCCAGCACGCCCCGGATGTCCCCCTCGGGCCAGGCGTCGGCCACCACGGCCTTGGCCCGTCCCGCGCCCTTCACCAGCATCTGCAGGCGCTCGGAGAAGAAGGTGCGGGACTGCAGCAGCAGGGCCGCGGCCAGGAGCTGGGTCAGGCAGGCGCAGGCCTCGGCCTCCAGGCGGGGATGGCCGCGGCGCACGCCGTCCCAGAGCGGCGTGGCGTCCAGGGCGGAGAGGCGGATGTGGTGATCGGAGCTCAGGGCCCGGAGGACCCGGGTGACGGGGGCGGATTCCGGCATAGCCGTCCATTCTAGCGGGGTGCGCCGTTCCCTTCCCGCCTTCCCCTCTGCCAAGCTCGACAGCATGTCCACGCCGTCCCGCCTCGCCGCCGCCCGCGCCCTCCACGCCGTCCTGGGGGAGGGCCGGCGGGTGCGGGAGGACTGGGATGCGGGCCTCACCCCGGAGGACGCGGGCCTCGCCCAGGCGCTCCTGGGCCTCGCCCTCCGGCGCTGGGGCCGCCTCCAGGCCTGGGCCGAAGGTCGCCTGAAGGACCCGGGGCGTGGCCTCCCCCTGGGCAGCCGCGTGGCCCTGGCCTGCGGCCTGGCCCAGCTGGCCTGGCTGGAGGGCGTCAGTACCCACGCCGCAGTGAACGAATCCGTGGAGCTCGTGGCGGATCGTCACCTGGGCTTTCCGCCCCACCGCGGGCTCGTGAACGCCCTGCTGCGCCGCGCCTCCGCAGACCGGGAGGGGCTCCGGCGCGAACTGGAGGCCCTCCCCGCCGCCCTGGACCGCACGCCCTTCGCCGAGGCAGTCCTGCGCGCGGCCCTGGCACCCCGGGGCCAGGAGGCAGCCCTGGAGCAGCTCTGGGCCCGCCTCCAGCAGCCCCCCGAGGCGAGCTACCGCGCCCTGAAGCCCGGCCCCCTGCCGGAGGGCCTGGAGCCCCACCCCCTCCAGCCCGGGGCCCTGCGCCTGGCGGCGGGGGCCTCCTTCCCCCGCGCCTGGCTGGTCCAGGGTGCGGGCATGGTGCAGGACCTGAGCAGCCAGGCCCTCATGGCCTTCGCCTGGGAGGCGCGGCCCCGGCGCATCCTGGACGCCTGCGCGGCCCCCGGCGGCAAGACCGCGGCGCTCGCCCGGCGCTGGCCCGAGGCGGAGCTCTTCGCCCTGGAGGCCCATGTGGCCCGGGCGAAGCGCCTGGAGGAGAACCTGCGCCAGCGTGGCGTGCGGGCCCACGTCGTGCAGGAGGAGGCGGCTGCCTGGCTGCGACAGGGCGGCCGCCCCTTCGACCTGATCCTGCTGGACGCCCCCTGCTCGGGTTCCGGAACCCTGCAGAAGCACCCGGAGCTGACCTGGATCGGGGACGGACTGGACCTGGAGCGCTTGGCCTCCATCCAGCGGGGGCTGCTGGAGGCCGCCGTGGCCCGCCTCGCCCCGGGCGGCCTGCTGGTGTACGCCGTCTGCTCCTGGCTGCCGGAGGAGGGCGAGGCCCACCGCGGTGCGCTCCTGGCCGCCCATCCGGAGCTGCGCCCGGTGCCGACCTGGCCTTCGGCCTTCGGCCTGGGGGCTTCGCCCAGCCCCGTGTTCCGGCCCGATCCCCTGGCCTGGCCCGGCGAGGGCTTCCAGGCCTTCGCCCTGACCCGCGCCCCGGAGACCTCCGCATGAAACGCCGCGCCTGCCTGCTCGCCCTTCCCGCCCTCCTGGGGGCGCAGGTGCCCCGGGAGGCGCCCCTGCGCGCCCACCTGGCCTTCCTCGCGGACGATCTTCTCGAGGGCCGGGGCATGGGGCAGCGGGGCGGCGCCCTGGCGGTGCGCTACCTTGCCGCCCAGCTGGAGGCCCTGGGGCTCCAGCCTCTGCCCGGCGGCTACCTGCAGCCCGTGCTGCTGGACGGCATCCTCACGCCCTTTTCCGGTTGCCGGGTGGAGGTGGGTGCCCAGGCCCTGGTCCTGGGTGCGGACGTGGTCGTCGGTCCCTCCGCCCCAGCGCCGCGCCTGGAGGTGGACGCCCCCCTCGTCTTCGTGGGGCACGGCGTGCGGGACGTGGACTTCCGTGGCCTCGACCCGAAAGGCAAGGTGCTCGTGGCCCTGGTGGGGCCGCTCCCGGGCGTCCACGAGGCGTCCCCCTGGCAGGAGCGCTACCTCGCCCGCTGGACGGCCAAGTTCGAGGAGGCGCAGCGCCGCGGGGCCGCGGGCATCCTGCTCGTGCACCAGGACGGCCGCGCGGGCTACGGCTGGCCCGTGGTGCGGGAGGGCTGGCGCAAGGAGCGCTTCCAGCTCGCCCGGGCGCAGGCCTCTCCCGCGCAGCTCCAGGGCTGGCTGTCGGAGGAGGCTGCGCGCCGCCTCTTCGCCCGGGCGGGCCTGGACCTGGCGACCCTTGCGACCGCGGCGGACGGGCCGGCCTTCCGCCCCGTGGAGACGGGGCTCCGCCTGAAGGCCTCCCTGGCGAGCACGCTGCGGCGGCTCACGGAGCACAACGTGGCGGCGGTGCTGCCAGGGACGGACCCGGCGCTCCGGGAGGAGGCGGTCTTCTACATGGCCCACTGGGACCACTTCGGGGCCGATCCCGAACACCCGGGGCGCTTCTACAACGGCGCGGTGGACAACGCCAGCGGCTGCGCCGGCGTGCTGGCCATCGCCGAGGCCGCGCGCCACCGCCCCGCGCAGCGCAGCCAGGTCTTCCTTTTCACCACCGGCGAGGAACACGGCCTGCTGGGGGCCTACGCCTGGCTGGAGGCGCCCCGCTGGCCCCTGGGCAAGACCCGTGCCGTGCTGAACCTGGAGAGCCTCAACGCCTTCGGTGCCACCGAGGACATCGGCCTGGCGGGCAGCGAGGAGGGGGGCCTCCGCGCCCCCGCCCTCGCCGTGGCCCGCCGCCTGGGGCTGGAGGCCGCGCCGCCCCGTCCGGACAGGGGCGGGCTCTTCTTCCGCGCGGACCACTTCGCCTTCGCCAGGGCCGGCATCCCCGCCTTCTCCCCGGGCTTCAGCCTGGACGGCGGCTGGCGCTACCGGAAGGATCCCGCCGCCTCCCAGTCCCGGGCCGCCGCCTTCCTGGCCCGCCACTACCACCAGCCCTCGGACCGCTACGACCCCGCCTGGGACCTGGAGGGCATGCTCCAGCAGGTGCGCTTCGTGTTCGAGCTGGGCCAGGAGCTGGCGGCACAGGCCCGGTAGAAGGGAAGGGCCCCGGTTGCCCGGGGCCCTCCGCATGCCTTCCGGCAGGGCTCAGTCCTTGCCCATGACGTTGGCCATGTTGAAGATCGGCAGATACATGGCCACCACGATGAAGCCGATGATGCCGCCCAGGAAGGCGATGATCAGGGGCTCCATGAGGGAGGTGAGGCCCGCCACGGCGTTGTCCACCTCGTCCTCGTAGAAGTCCGCCACCTTGCTGAGCATGGCGTCCAGGGCGCCCGTGGCCTCGCCCACGCCCACCATCTGCACCACCATGGGCGGGAAGACCTTGGTCTCCGCCAGCGGGGTGGCGATGTTCCGGCCCTGCTCCACCGCCTCCTTGGCCTTCAGGATGGCGTTCTGGATCACCATGTTGCCGCTGGTGCGGGCGGTGATGTCCATGCCCTCCAGGATGGGCACGCCGGAGCTGGTGAGGGTGCCCAGGGTGCGGCAGAAGCGGGCCACTGCGGTCTTGCGCAGGATGTCGCCGATGACCGGGACCTTGAGCAGGATGGCGTCGATCTGCAGATGGCCCGCCTGGGTGCGGTAGTACTGGCGGATGCCCACCACGGCCACGATCACCAGGATCGCCACGATCCAGAAATAGTGGATCAGGACGTTGCTGATGCCGATGCACACCTGGGTCATGAAGGGCAGGCTGCTGCCCATGCCTTCGTACATCTGCGAGAAGACCGGGATGACCTTCAGCATGATCACGGCCACCACGATGGCGGCGATGGAGATCACGGCGATGGGGTAGGTCATGGCCCCCTTCACCTTGGAGGCCAGCTTCGCCGCCTTCTCGATGTAGCCCGAGAGGCGCTGGAGGATCACGTCCAGGATGCCGCCCGTCTCGCCGGCGCCCACCATGTTCACGTACAGGTCGTTGAATGCCTTGGGATGCTTGGACATGGCCGCCTGGAGGGTGGCGCCCTGCTCCACGTCCTGCCGGATGGAGTTGATGATCTTCTGGAAGCCTTTGTCCGGCTGCTGGGCGCCCAGGATCTCCAGGCACTGCACCAGGGGCAGGCCCGCGTCGATCATCACGCTGAACTGGCGGGTGAAGATGGCCATGTCCTTGGCCTTCACCTTGCCGAGGGACTTCGTGCTTCCGGAGGCCTGGGCCCGGATGGAGAGCACCTGGAGCCCGTTGCGCTTCAGGGTCGCGGAGGCACCGTCCTTCGAGTCCGCGACGAGGACTCCCTCCTGGATCTCGCCCAGCCGGTTCTTGCCTTTCCAGACATATGCAGGCATCGCTTCCTCGCTCGATTAGGTGCGTGGCGTTGTCAGGTGTACTTGATGTTGGGGTTCCGCTGGCCCAGGAGGGTGCTTCCGCCCCCCCGCGCGGACTGGGCGGCCGTTCCGGTGGTGCCCACGCCGCGGTTGATCAGCTCCCGGAGCTCGTCCAGGTTCGAGCTGTAGCTCAGGGCCATCTCCTGGGTGATCTCCCCCCTCAGCACCAGGTCCGACAGGCTCTGGTTGAAGGTCTGCATGCCGTGCTTCAGCTGTCCCGTCTGCATGGAGCTGTAGACCTGGTGGATCTTGTCCTCGCGGATCAGGTTGCGGATGGCGGGGGTGGGGATCATCACCTCCAGCGCCAGGGCCCGCCCCTTGCCGCTGGCCTTGGGGATCAGGGACTGGCAGATGACGCCCTCGAGCACCAGGGAGAGCTGGGCCCGCACCTGGGGCTGCTGGTGGGCCGGGAAGACGTCGATGATGCGGTTGATGGTCTGCACGGCGGAGTTGGTGTGCAGGGTGCCGAAGGTGAGGTGGCCCGTCTCGGCGATGGTGAGGGCCGATTCGATGGTCTCCAGGTCGCGCAGCTCACCCACCAGCACCACGTCCGGATCCTGGCGCAGGGCCGAGCGCAGGGCCTTCTTGAAACTGTGGGTGTCCGCGTGGATCTCCCGCTGGTTCACGAGGCAGCGCTTGTGGTTGTGCACGTACTCGACGGGGTCCTCGATGGTGAGGATGTGCAGGGGCTCCCGCTCGTTGATGAAGTCGATCATCGCGGCGAGCGTCGTGGACTTGCCGGAACCCGTGACGCCCGTGACCAGCACCAGGCCCCGGGGCTTGTCACAGAGCTCCTGGGCGATGGGAGGGAGGCCCAGCTGCTCGAAGGAGCGGATGTTCTCGGGGATCGTGCGAAAGACGCCCGCGGTGGCGCCCCGCTGGTTGAACACGTTGGAGCGGAAGCGGGCGATGCCCTGGAGGCCGAAGGAGAAGTCCACCTCCAGGTCCTCCTCGAGGCGGTGCTTCTGCTGGTCCGTCATCACGGAGTAGCAGAGCCAGCGGGTCTGGGCCGCGTCCAGAGGGGGCAGCTTCAGGGGCACCATGCGCCCGTCGATGCGGATCTGGGGCGCCGTGTCCGTGGTGATGTGCAGGTCCGTGCCGCCGTACTCGACCATGGTCTTGAGGAGCTGCTGGAGCGGCACCACGTACTGGGATGAGGGCTCGGCCATGGATTCCTCCTGGGGGTCAGAGCACGGTTTCGCGGACGACTTCCTCGATGGTCGTCACCCCGTCGAGGATCTTGCGACAGCCGCTGCGGCGCAGGGTGATCATGCCTTCCTTCACCGCCTGCTCCCGCAGTTCGATGGCGCTGGCGCCCGTGAGGATCATGTCCTTTAGCGTCTCGCTCATCTCCAGCACTTCGTAGAGGCCCACGCGGCCCTTGTAGCCCCGCTTCCCGCACACGTCGCAGCCCCGGCCGTGCATGATCGTGATGCCGCGGTTCACCTCCTCCTCGGTGAAGCCCATCTTCAGGAGGGCCTCCGGTGGGGGCTGGTGGGGCTCGGGCTCCTTGCAGGCGGCGCAGATGCGCCGCACGAGGCGCTGGGCGCAGATGATGTTCACGGAGGTGGCCACCAGGAAGGGTTCCACGCCCATGTTCATGAGGCGGCTGATGGTGCTGGGCGCGTCGTTCGTGTGCAGCGTGGACAGCACCAGGTGGCCCGTGAGGGAGGCCTTGATGGCGATCTCGGCGGTCTCGAAGTCGCGGATCTCGCCCACCAGGATGATGTTCGGGTCCTGGCGCAGGAAGGAGCGCAGGGCCGCGGCGAAGTTCAGGCCGATCTGCTCCTTCATCTGCACCTGGTTGATGCCCGCGAAGTTGAACTCCACGGGATCCTCGGCCGTCATGATGTTCACGTCCACCTGGTTCAGCTTGGCGATGGAACTGTACAGCGTGTTCGTCTTGCCCGAGCCCGTGGGGCCCGTCACGAGCACCATGCCGTAGGGCTTCGAGATCTGCCGGTCCCACTGCTGCAGGCTCTCGGGTTCGAAGCCGAGCTTCGTGAGGTCGAGCATCAGCTTGTCGCTGTCCAGCAGGCGCAGCACGATCTTCTCGCCGAAGAGGGTGGGCAGCACGCTGACGCGGTAGTCGATCACCTTCTGCTGGCCGCTGAGGTTCACCCGCAGCTTGATGCGGCCGTCCTGGGGCAGGCGCTTCTCGGCGATGTTCAGCTTGGCCAGGATCTTCACGCGGCTGGTGACGGGGTCCTTCAGACGGATGTTCGGCCGCATCACCTCCTGGAGCAGGCCGTCGATGCGGAAGCGGATGCGGTAGCTCTTCTCGTAGGGCTCGATGTGGATGTCGGAGGCGCCCCGGCGGATGGCGTCGATGAGCACCATGTTCACCAGGCGCACGACGGGGGCCTCCTCGCCGCTCTGGGCGAGGGCCGCGGCGTTCACGCTCTCGTCGTCGTCCGAGATCGACTCGTAGGTCGTCTCGGTCTCCTCGAGCTCCTCCTCCAGGCGGTTGAGGTCGATGGCCTCCCCCAGGTCGTCGAAGCTGGGCCCCTTGGCCTCGGCCGCCGTGCCGGCCGGCGCCGCCGAGGTGCCGCGGGCGATGGCCGCGTCGTCCCGCAGGCGCAGGCCGCTGGCGCCCCCGTAGTAGCGCTCGATGGCGCGCACGAGGCCCATCTCCGAGGACACCACCGGGTCGATGTTGTAGCCCGTGTGGAAGCGCACGTCGTCCATGGCGAAGATGTCCGTCGGATCGGACATGGCCAGGGTCAACACGTTCCCGCTGCGCTGCAGGGGCAGCACCTTGTGCTTGGTGGCCAGCTCCGCGGGCACCAGGGCGATGACCGGCGCCTCGATGGCGGGCCACTGGTCCAGGTCCGCCGCCGGCACGCCGTACTGCATGCCCAGGAAGCTCACGATGTCCTGGTCCGAGCAGAAGCCCAGGCGCACCACGATGCCGCCGAGCTTGCCCCCGTCCCGGCGCTGGACCTTGAGGGCCTCCTCCAGCTGGGAATCCGTGATCAGCTGGGCCTTGACGAGCATGTCGCCGAGCTTGCTAGCCAAACGAAGCCTCCGGTCAGGGTTGAGGTGATGCAGTGTAACACCTTGCCCTTCCTGGCGCCCGATCTGGAAGAATCCGATGGCCCGGCTATGCTTTGGGGCATGTCAACCCCCAAGCCCCTCGCCCAGCGGCTGGACCTCGCCCGGGAACTCATCCGGGAGAAGGGCCTGTCCAAGCAGGACCTGGGACTGCTGGAGGAGATCCTCAAGCTGGGGGAAGGAGACCTCGCCCCCATGCTGGACACCCCCGCCAGCGCCGAGGCGGTACCCGTCGATTCTCTCCCCATGGTCCGCCTGCGGCGGGGCTTCGGCCTCTTCCTCGCCTTCCTGAACCACTTCAACGAGAAGCGCCTGGGCGAGGTGCGCCTCGCCATGGGCCTGGTACTCCAGCACGGCTTGGCGGGCCTGGGCCAGGCGGCCCGCGCCGCCCACCACGACCTGCTGGTGCAGGGGCACCAGCCCGAGTGGGTGGCCAACCTGCTGGACCTCATCGCCAGCCTGCGCACCATGTCCACCTCCCTCGGGACCGAGGGCGAGCCCCAGCTCCGGGAGCACTGGGCCGCCTTCCTGGCGGAGGGGCGCGAGAACTTCCGGGCCCTCTTCCAGACCCTTGGCGCCCAGGAGGACGGCAACCGCCTGTCCGAGCGCCTGAACCAGCAGGTCAAGGCCCTGAACCGCGCGCTCCAGAACCCCGAGGGGCGTCCCCTGGAGCACATCCGCCGCCTGGAGGCCCTGCTCGAAAGCGTCCTGCCCGAGGACACCCGGGCCCAGGCCGAGCCCCTCCTGCTCATCCAGCACGTCATCGCGAGCCTGCGCATCACCCTGGTGCGCCCGCTGGACCGCGGCATCCACTGGCCCGCGGTGGAGCAGGTGCGGGGCAGCCTGCAGTGGCTGTGGAACCACCTGGGCTGGACCCTGCCCCGGGTGGAGGACCGCCTGCTCGAACGGGGCCTTCCGCCGGAGGTGCGTGCCCTGCTCAAGCGCCTGCGCAAGGAGCACCCGGCGGTCTTCCGGGTCACCGCCCGGGCCCTGGCCAGCCACTTGGCGCTGCTGAGCCTCGTGGAGGGCATGGAGCCCGCCGCCAACGCAGGTCTGCCCGAGCGCTACGCCTCGGTGCCCCTCTTCTATGTGGTCGAGGCCGAACTGGGTCGCCTGGCCGAGCGCGTCTACCACCCCCGGGCGGTGGAGCAGCTCGGCGCCAGCAACGAGGAGGCGCTGCTCCTGGGCGCTTTCCTGCGCCAGGCCGTGCTGAGCCTCCTCCAGGACCAGGCCACCATCCGCAGCATGCTCCAGCAGACCCTCGCCCACAACGACGGGGACCAGCTCGCGGGCACGCTGGACAACCTGCGCGCGCTGCTCCTCGGCCACCAGCGCCAACTCATGGGGGACCTCGTGGGGCTTTTCAGCCCGGAGCTGCGCCAGCGCCTCTTCCCGGACAGCCCCGGCCTCACCGAGGAGGGCGACCGCCTGCGCCAGCGCCTCCACCGCCTGTGGGACTATCTGGACCCCGCCTACCAGCAGCTCCAGCTCCACCTGGAGCTGGGGGACTGGCTGCGCCTGGCCCTGGCCCTGGGCCAGGCGCAGAGCCACATCGGCGCCTTCCGCCGCAGCCCGGAGTTCCTCCTCATCCGCACCCAGGACCGGGGGGAGATCGAGCGCCTCACCCTCCAGCTCCTGCGCACCCTGGACGGGCCGGAGGATGTGGAGGGCGCCCTGCGGGCGGGCATCGAGCTGGTGGGGGAACTGCTCCGCTTCCTGGACGTCTTCCTCCTGCGCATCAACGCGCGGATTCCCCTCATCCGCCTGGATCTGGGCACCGCCCGGGAGGCCCGGAAGCTCTGCGCCAGGCTCCTGGAGATGCCCGAGGGGGGCCAGGAGCGCAGCCGCGCGACCCACCGGCTGATCCAGACCACCAAGCCCCTGGGGGTGCGGGATCCCCAGGCCCTCCAGCTCCTGAAGCGCTGGGTGCGCGCCGAGCGCGGCGGCAAGGACACCCGCCAGCCCCTGGAGTCCCTGGGCTCCCACCTGGAGCGCCTGGCGGCGCGCCTGGAAGCCGCCCTCACCTGAGGTTCCGCCGTGCCGCGCGTCCATTGGATCGACATCCACCCCGCCCCCGGCGCCCCGGCCCTGCGCCAAGCCCTGCTGGCCAGGGGCTTCGAGATCCTCGAGGGGCCCGGCGCGGGTTCCCTTCTCATCGTGGCCGACCGGCCGGACCCGGCCCACCTTCCCCACGAGGGTCTGGAGGCCCTCTGGTGGGTGCGGGAGGCCACACCGGAAGAGGTCAGCGCCGCCCTGGCCTGGCGTCCCGGCTGGGTCGTGCGCCAGGAGAGCCCGCTGGAATCCGCCCTGGCCGCCCTCCAGCGCCTGCAGCACCGGGACCTGGGCAGCGAGGGATGGCTGCGCCAGATGCTCCAGCAGGCGACTCTGGACGAGCTGCTGCGCATGGTGCTGGTGCGCGCGGAACAGCTGAGCGGTGCCAGGCAGGGCGCCATCTGGGTGCGCCAGGACAACGCCTTCTTCCAGCGCTGCGGCGAGGGCTACCCCGAGGCGCCCGTCACGCTGGCCGAGGCCGCCTCCCTGGTGCGCACGGGGGACGCGTGGCTGCTCTGCTCCGGCTCCCACATGGGCATCCTGCGCCTGCGGGATCCCCAGGGAGATCCGGCCACCTGGCTGGCGTGGATCAAGGAGGTGGAGCACCTCCTGCAGAACGCCTGGAACCTCGAGCGCAGCCAGGCCCTCTCCTTCAAGGATGACCTCACCGTCGCCAAGAACCGCCGGGCCATGGAGGCCGAGCTGCCCCGCGCCGTGCGCGAGGCGGCCGCCCGGGGCGACAGCCTCGCCCTGCTCTTCCTGGACGTGGACAACCTGAAGGCGCTGAACAGCCGCTTCGGCCATCCCACCGGCAGCCGCGTGCTCACCACCGTGGCCAAGGAGGCCACCGCCACGATCCGCGCCCAGGACCGTCTGTACCGCTACGGGGGGGACGAGTTCTGCATCGTCATGCCGGGCACCAGCGCCAGCGGCGCCGCCAAGATGGGCGAGCGGCTCCTGCAGAACCTCCGGGAGGTGGAGCTCTTCCTCGAGGGCGAGCCCGTGCCCATCAGCCTGAGCATCGGCATCTCCGCCTATCCCGCCCATGCGGACGGGGCGGAGCACCTGATCGCCTGCGCGGACCGCGCCCTCCTGCGCGCCAAGTCCGAGGGCAAGGCCCGCGTGGTCGTGGCGGACTAGAACCAAGACCAGAAGCACTTCGCCTTAGGACGGCCCGCCACGGCAGGATCAAACCCCGGGAGGGGGGCTTTTCCGTCTGGCGATCCGGGGGCGATTCCGGGATGATGCAGATATTCCACATACGAGGAAATCATGTTCCCCACCCGCGCCCTGCTCCTCCTCCCCGCCCTGGCCCTTGCCCTCGCAGCCCAGCCCAAGACGCCTGCGGCGAAGCCCGCTCCCAAGCCCAAGCCCAAGGCCGCCGCGCCGGTTCCGGCGGGTCCGCTCCAGGTGGGCGATCCCGCTCCCGCCTTCCAGGTGGCCCGCTGGGTCAAGGGCGGTCCCCTGGCGAAGCTCGAGGCCGGCCGCGTCTACGTGGTGGAATTCTGGGCCACCTGGTGCGGTCCATGCCGCGAGACCATCCCCCACCTGACCGAGATGGCCAAGGCCCGCGCGGGCAAGGCCGTCTTCATCGGCGTGAACGTGTGGGAGCGCGGCGGCGATGCGGCGGCCCTGGACCAGAAGGTGGACGCCTTCGTGAAGGAGATGGGCGCCAAGATGGACTACGCCGTCTGCCGCGACACGGCGGGCCAGCACATGGCCAAGGCCTGGATGCAGGCGGCCAACCAGCGCGGCATCCCCGCCGCCTTCATCGTGGACAAGCAGGGCCGCATCGCCCACATCGGCCATCCCGGCGAGGAGGCCTTCGCCCAGGCGCTCGACAAGGTCATCGCCGGCACCCATGACCTGAAGGCCGCCCGGGCCGAGGCGGAAAAGGCCGCGGCGGAGGAGAAGGCCGCGGAGGCCCGGGAGGCGGCGAAGGAGGCCGCCTGGGAGGCCGCCCAGGGGCCCATCCTCAAGGCCCAGAAGGCCAAGGACTGGGCCCAGGTGCTCACCCTGTGCGATGCGGCGGAGGCCAGGAATCCCGAACTGAAGCCCGAGCTGAAGCGTCCCCGCTTTGCCGCCCTGGCCGCCACGGATCCCGCCAAGGCCCAGGCCCTGGTGGACGCCGACCTGGCCAAGGCGGACATGCCCACGTACATGAACACGGCCGTCCTGCTCCTGACGACCCCCGGGACCGACAAGCGGTGGGCCGAGCAGGCCCTGGCCTGCATCGACAAGGCCGTGGCCCTGGAACCGCGCCTCGCCGGCCGCGTGGCCACCCTCCGCTTCAGGGGCCTGCTGCGCACGGATCTCCCCAAGGCGAAGACCCTCTTTGAGGAGGCCAGGGGCAAGGACGAGGGCACCCAGTACGCCACGGCGCTTCTGGAGGACGGCTGCCCGGACAGGGAGCTCCTGGCCTCCGCGGCGGCTTCCATCGAGGAGGCGCGGAAGAATCCCAAGGCCTCGCCCCTCCTCGCCCGCTCCCTGGCGAGGGGCTACTTCCACCTGGGCCAGGCCGCCAAGGCCGCCGAGGCCCAGAAGGGCTTCGTCGCCTTCGCCAAGGGGGCCGGCGCGCCTCCCGAAGTCATGGCCGAGCTCGAGGAGGAGCTGGCCACGTATCAGGCCGCGGCGAAGTAGCCACCCCCAGGAAGGCCCGGGGAGACCCGGGCCTTCCTGTGCAAAAAGCGTCCCTGGGGTATGCTGGGGGCTTCCTTCCCCAGGAGACTCCGATGCTCTCGATGCTGCTGGCCTCCGCGGCCCTCGTGGCCCCTGCTCCCGCCCCCACCGGTCCCGTCGTGGAGGGCTGGATCCTCAACCCCAAGGGCAAGCCCCTGGCCGCCTCCGTGGGCCTGATCCCGGCCGCGAAGCGCGCCTCCTCCCTGGCCCCCAGCCCCGTCACCAGCCTGGGCGTGCCCAGCAAGAAGAAGCCGGGCTTCCGCGTGGCGATCCCCGCGCCGGGCCTGTACCTGCTGGATGTCTCCGCCAAGGGCTACGAGAACCTCCAGGTGCCCGTGCTCCTGGGCGAGTCCGGCCTTGCGGGCCTGGAGCTCAGCCCCCGCCCCGAGAAGCCCAAGGGCGAAGTGAAGCCCGTCACGGCCGACGCCAAGGCCCTGGCCTGGATGGAGATCTACCAGGGGCTGAAGGGCCGGGAGCAGCGCTTCCTGGATACCCTCAAGGCCGCCCGGGAGAAGAACGAGAAGCCCGCGCTGGACCTCTCGGCGGACGTGGCCGCCCTCGCCCAGGCCCTGAAGGACGAGAAGGACGCGGACACCCAGGCCTTCCGCGCGCTGGCCACCCTGAACACCCTGCTGCAGGGCGCGAAGCTCGACGCCGCCACCGCCGCGCTGGCCCTGGAAAAGCTTCCCGCGGCCAGCCCCTTCTGGGCCCTCAGCCCGAAGCTTCCCTCCGCGGCCCTCGCCGCCGCCGGCAAGGGGGCCGAATCCGCCGCCTTCCGGGAGGCGCTGGTGAAGGAGAACCCCGACCGCGAGGTGCGGGCCAACGCCCTCTTCGGCCAGTTGGCCGCCGCGTCCCGGGCGAACGACGCCGAGAAGGCCAAGGTCGCCTTCGCCGCCCTCACCACCGATTACAAGGGCACGGACGCTGCCCGCGCCGCGAAGCAGTTCGACCCCGAGGGGCTGCTCGCCAAGGGCAAGGCCTTCCCCGCCTTCCAGTTCAAGGGGCTCGAGGGCCAGGAGCTGAACCTCGACGCCTTCAAGGGCAAGCTGCTCCTGGTGGACTTCTGGGCCACCTGGTGCCCCCCCTGCGTGGCGGAGATGCCCGAGCTGCACGCGGTGTACGCCAAATACAAGGCCAGCGGCTTCGAGATCCTGAGCCTCAGCCTGGACAAGCAGGTGGAGGACATCGCGCCCTTCCGGGCGGACGCCGCCCACCCCATGCCCTGGCAGCACGCCTTCCTGGGCCGCGGCTCCAAGGACCCCCTGCTCCAGGCCGTGAAGCTCAGCACCATTCCGCGCCCCATCCTGGTGGGCCCCGACGGCAAGGTCGTTGAGCCCGAGGGCATGCGCCTGCGCGGCAAATACCTGGGCGTCACCGTGGAGAAGGCTCTGAAGGAGCTGGGCATGCTGAAGGCCGCGGAGGCGCCCAAGGCGGAGGAGGCCCCCAAGGCCGAGCCCGCGAAGGCGCCCGAGGGCGAGGAACCCAAGGCCTGAAGACCTTTCGCATGCGTGAAGGGCCCGCCGCGCGGCGGGCCCTTTCCGTTCATGCCGGATGGTGCTTGCAGCACCCGATGGGCTCCGATGGGTGCGGCAGGCGAGCGATCGCGGCGCGCGGTGTCGGCTTCGCAAAGGGCCGGGCCGCCCTCGCATCCTCCGGGTTCAGGCCATCGTCTCCTCGAGCAGCTCCCGCCACACGAGGGGCTCGCTGAGGCGGCCGTCCTCGCCCAGGCCGCGGCTCTCGATCAGGTAGCGGTAGCCCTGCTCCGTGAGGAAGAGCTGCCGGTTGCGCGCGAACTCCTGCTCCGTGGTGTCGCGGCTGATGAGGCTGTAGAAGTAGCTGACGTTGCGCTCTCCCTTGGGCCGCAGGATGCGCCCCAGGCGCTGGGCCTCCTCCTGGCGCGACCCGAAGGTGCCGCTCACCTGGATGGCCACGGAGGCGTCGGGCAGGTCGATGGCGAAGTTGGCCACCTTGCTCACGATGAGCACCTTCAGGCTCCCGGCGCGGAATTCGGCGAAGAGGCGCTCCCGCTCCTTCTCAGGCGTCTGGCCCGTGAGCACGGGCACCTTCAGGCGCTTCCCCAGCACCCGGAGCTGCTCCAGGTACTGTCCGATGACCAGGACGCTGTCGCCGGGATGCCCCGCCAGCAGCTCGTCCACCACCGCCAGCTTCAGGCTGTTCTCCGAGGCGATGCGGAAGCGCCCGCGGTTGTCCGCCACGGCATAGTCCATGCGCTCGTCCGTGGGCAGGGGCACACGGATCTCCAGGCAGTGGGCCGTGGCGATGAAGCCGTCCTTCTCCAGCGTCTTCCACGGGACGTCGACCCGCTTGGGGCCGATCAGCGAGAAGACGTCCTCCTCCTTGCCGTCCTCGCGCACCAGGGTGGCGGTGAGGCCCAGGCGGCGCTTGGCCTGGAGTTCGGCCACGGCGCGGAAGATGGGCGCCGGGAGCATGTGCACCTCGTCGTGGATGACGAGGCCCCAGTTCGCCGCCTCGAAGAGCCTGAAGTGCTCGAAGGGCCCGCCCTTGCTCTTGCGGTAGGTGAGGATCTGGTAGGTGGCGATGGTGACGGGGCGGATCTCCTTGGTGTCGCCCGTGTAGAGGCCGATCTGGTCGTCCGTGAGCGAGGTCTTGTCCAGGAGCTCCTGCTTCCACTGCTTCACCGCCGTCACGTTGGTGGTGAGCACGAGCGTGTGGGTCTGCAGGCGCGCCATGCAGGCGATGCCGATGACGGTCTTCCCCGCGCCGCAGGGCAGCACCAGCACGCCCGCGCCGCCCTCGGGACCGCCGCCCGCGTGGAAGACCTCCGCCGCGGCCTTCTGGTAGCCGCGCAGGCGGAAGGGGCGCCCGCTGCCGGCCAGCTGCTCGCGGAGCCGGAAGGTCAGGGGGTCGCCATCCTTGTAGCCGGCCATGTCCTGCACCGGATGCCCGAGGCGGATGAGCTGGAGCTTCGCCTCGCCCCGCATCCCCGTCTCGAGGTAGATGCCCTTCTGGTCCGGGTAGGGCTCGGCGAGCAGGCCCTCCAGGCTACGCTGGTGCTCCAGCTCCCAGAAGAGGCTGCGGTCGTCCATCTCCAGGGCCAGGCGCTCGCCCTTCCGCACGAGCCGCAGCTTGCCGTAGCGGGTGCCGTGGTCCTCGATCTCCTGCATCAGGTTCTGGGGCACGGGGTACTTGGACCAGCGCTCCAGGGTGGCGAGCATCTCGGCGCAGGAGACGCCCGAGGCCGAGGCGTTCCACAGGCTCAAGGGCGTGATGCGGAAGGTGTGGATGTGCTCGGGGCTCTTCACCAGCTCGGCGAAGCGGGCGAGCTCGTCCCGCACCGTCTCGAAGGCGGGGTGCGCCACCTCGAGCAGCAGCGTGCGGTCGCTCTGCACGATGAGCGGGTTCTCGGGACGGAGGGCGATCACGGGCGGGGATCCAAACCTACTAGCGTAGAAGCGGCCGGGTGGGACTTCAACGCCGCAGGCGGCGGCCATGGAGCCGAAACGGAGACTGGCTCTGTTCGGCCGCCCGTGGGACACTGGAGGGTCACACCCGGTCGGGCGTGCACGAGGTCCCATGGCGCAGTCCCATCTCCAGCTGCTGTCCAACTGCACCGACGACCAGCTCCGCAGGATCTGCGAGCGGCGGAAGGTCCCCGTGCCCCAGCTGGGGAAGGAGGGGCCCGAGGGGCGGATGCGCCTGCTCAAGACCATGGTCTTCCATCTGGAGGACAACAAGCGCCTCACCGACACCCTGGCGGACCTTCCGGGCCCGCAGCTGCAGGCCCTGAAGCGCCTGGTGGAGGAGGGCGTGGAACCCCCTGAGGCCATCCGGGCGGAGCTGGCGGACCAGGGCCTTCTGTTCGCCACCGCCGAGGCCGCCCCGCGGGGGGGGCGCAGCCGAAACCCCTGGGCCGTGTCGACCGGCGCGCCCTGGGCCTTCCGGGCCGCCCGGGGCGCCGCCCGGCGGGAGGCGCCGCCCTACGCCTTCGCCCTGGCCCTCACCAGCGTGCTGCTGCGCTGCGTGGGCGGCATCCGCGTGCTCAAGGGCGGCCTGCCCGCCAAGAAGGAGCTGGGCCAGCTCCTGCAGCGCAACGCCCTCCTGAAGGAGGAGCGCGACGCCACGCTGGCCTTCGCCCTGCTACACCGCCTCGGTCTGCTCTGGAGCCGCGAGGGACGCGTGGACACGCTGCTGCCCGCGGTGCTCGCCCAGGCGCCCCGCTGGGTGGCCGAGCGCGCCTTCGCCAAGCTGCTGGAGGACGACCTCAAGCTGTGGAGCCTGCCCCCCAGCGAGGACCGCCTCTTCCTGATGCGCCACCTGCTCGAGCGCCGCGGCCAGGTGCTCGCCGTCCAGCCCTTCCTGGCCTTCCTGCGCACCCTGCACCCCCTCGACCTGGAGCGCACGCGCGGCGCCTTCCTGCCCTTCCTCTCCCGCATGGGCCTGCTGGCCATGGACGAGGCGGGCGAGCACCTGGCCCTCACGTCCCACGGCGAGGCCCTGGCCCAGGAATACCTGCTGCGGGACCGGCGCAGCACCGAAGCCCACTGGGCGCCCCTCGGGCAGCCCCAGCCCCTGGTCCTCCAGCCCACCATGGAGGTGCTGACCCCCGCCCTCCAGAGCCCCCATCGCCTGCTGCTGCTGGCTCAGATGGCGGAGGTGGAGACCCTCGACACCATGGTGGGCTTCCGCATCCGCCAGGACACCCTGGTGCGGGCCCTGGACGCGGGCGTCACGCTGGAGGAACTGCGCGGCCGCCTGGGCGGCCCCGAGGCCGCCTTTCCCCAGCCCCTGGCCCAGCTCCTGGACGACCTCTCCCGGCGCCTCGGCGAGGTGGAGGTGCGGCAGGGCGTGCGCCTGGTGAACGCGCGCACCCCGGAGCTGGCGGAGGAGCTGCGCCTGCGGCCCGAGCTGGCCTCCCTGGCCCTGAAGCCCCTTTCGGACACCATCCTGGAGGCCAACGGCCCCGGCAATGCCTTCGCCATGCTCAAGCAGGCGGGCTTCCTGCCCAAGCCCGGCCGCTTCCTGCCCGTGAGCGTGGACGGGGACGAGAGCCTGTACCTGTGGGCCCTGGCCTGTCTCGCCTTCGTGGCGGAAAAGGGCATGAGCCACCACCTGGAGCCCGTCCACCACATGATCGAGGGCACCCTCGCCCGGGTGCAGTCGGAGGATCCGCTGCTCTACCAGGAGGTGCTGCGGCGCGTGCCCATGCTGCACGTGGGCGGGGCGGACCAGGCCACGGAGGAGACCCAGCGCATCCTGGAATACGCCGCCTCCTACAACCTGATGGTGGAGCTCAGCTACATGCCCCTGGCCGCCCACCGCGCCCAGCTGCGGCGCGTCACGCCCCAGGCCCTGGAGGGCGAGCACCTGCGGGCCTTCTGCCACCTGCACCAGGAGGAGATGAGCTTCCGACTGAGCCGCATCCTCGGTGCCCGCCTCCTGAACGAGAAGGGCTGGAACCCCGTGCAGGGAGGCTGACTTCGGGTCGTCCTTCAGCGGCGCAGGAAGGCCACGCCGGGGTAGGCCACGAAGTGGTGGAGGTTCGCGGGGGCCGTGGCGCCGAGGCCGAGGGGCTTCACGGGCAGCTCCGGCCCCTCCACGGAGGCGCCCAGGGCCACGGGACGCCCGATGGGGGCAGCCTCGCCCAGCTCCCGGGCTGCGGCCTCCAGCAGCAGCAGGCCGAAGGGGACGGCGAAGCGCCCGCACCACGTGAGGCGGTAGGTGCCGGGATGTTCCGGGTCCACACAGGTCTCGAAGAAGCTCCGGGCCTTGTCGGCCGAGATCGGCCCGGCCAGGGGGCCGGTGAGGAGGGCGCGCTCCTGGTCCATGGCCTGCGTGAAGGCCGCGACGCCGCCCGCGCCGAAGGGCGTGTGGGCGAAGTCCCCGCCGTAGTGCACGCCGTCGGAACTCAGCACCACGGCCACGTCCCGTCCCAGTGCGAGGCCTCTCGCCTTCATGGCCCGCGCCAGCGCCGTGCCGACGCGGCTCGCGAGCGCCTGCATCCGGGCGAAGTCCATCTCGGGCACGAGCAGGGGCAGGATCTCCAGGTCCGGCCTCTGGTGCCTCAGCCAGTAGGCCACCGCCTCCAGGCTGTGCTCCCGGTCGTGGCAGGCCGCGTCCTGCACCGCGTCGCCGGGGAGCAGCGCCGCCCGCAGCGCGTCGCGGAGGGGGGACACGGGGATCTCGCCGTCCGGCGCGCGCCAGGCGCGGTAGGGGTCCAGCACCAGGTGCCCCCGCGCTCCAAAGGCTCGGTACTTATGGAAGGTGCCCACCAGGACCACCGTCCGCGCCGTCACCAGCGGCGCCACCCGGCGGTACACCCGCCCTGCGTAGAGGTAGTCGTCGTGGGGCAGGATGGCCCCGGCGGCTCCCGGCGCCGGCAGGGGCCCGAAGCCTTCGGGCGCGGGCGGGAGCGCCGCCAGCTTCCACAGCTCCGCCATCTGGGCCGCGGTGGAGGCGAAGCCCACCGCGTCCTGCTGGCCGCGCAGGTCCCCCGCGGAAGGGATGCCCATGGCGGCGCGCACCTCGGCCAGGGTGGGGCGGGGGGCGGGCTGGCCGGTCAGCACCGCAGCGGCCAGCAGGATCGGGAGGGCGGAGAAGGCACGGGACATGGCGGGACTCCGGCCTCCATCCTGGCCACCCTGGGCAGGGAAGGCCATCCGTGCTTTCCTGGGGGCACCCGAGGTGACGCGATGCTGCCTTCCTCCACCGCCCTCCTGCTCATCGACGTCCAGAAGGCCTGGGACGATCCCAGCTGGGGCACGCGCAACAACCCAGGGGCCGAAGCCAACGTGGCGCGCCTCCTGGAGGCCTTCCGCAAGGCGGGGCGCCCCGTCTTCCACGTGAAGCACGACGCGAAGGACCCCAAGTCGCCCCTGCACCCCGAGGAGCCCGGCAACGCCTTCAAGCCCGAGGCGGCGCCCCTTCCGGGAGAGCCCGTGGTGGCGAAGCGCGTGCACAGCGCCTTCATCGGCACGGACCTGGAGGCCCAGCTCCGGGCGCGGGAGGTCGACCGCCTCGTGATCGCGGGCCTCCTCACCAGCTGGTGCGTGAGCAGCGCCGCGCGCACGGCCTCCAACCTGGGCTTCAAGGTCGTGGTGGTCCACGACGCCTGCGCCACCTTCGCCATGGAGGACCCCTTCGGCGGCATGGTGGACGCGGAAACCCTGCACCGCGCCGGCCTCACCGAGCTCCACGGCGCCTTCGCCGTGGTGCTCGGCACGGAGGACGTGCTGGCGATGGCCTAGGCGGGTCTAGGCTTCCATCATCTCGCTGAGGCTGCGCCCGCCGTGGATGCGCAGGATGGCGTCGCCGAAGAGCTTGGCGGTGGAGAGCACGCGGAGGTTCGGGATGGAGCTGCGCTTCTCGGCGGAGACCGGGATGGTGTCGGTGACCACCAGCTCGTCCAGCTCGGCGTTGGCCAGGATCTCCGGGGCGTTGCCCGAGAGGATGGCGTGGGTGATGCCCACGCGCACCTGCGCGGCGCCGAACTGGCGCAGGATGCGGGCCGCCTCCTTGATGGAGCCCCCGGTGGCGATCTCGTCGTCGAAGATGATGCAGTCCTTCCCGCGCACGTCGCCGATGAGGGCCACGCTCTGGGCCTTCTCGGAGTCGTCGAAGCGGCGCTTGTCGATGATGGCCATGGGGATGCCCAGGCGCTTGGCGATGTGCCCCGCGAACTTGGCGGCGCCCGCGTCCGTGGCCACGGCCATGGAGTTGGACAGGTCGGAGCCGCGGAAGTGGTTCACGAGGATCGGCGTGGCCAGGAGCTGGTCGGCCGGCACGCGGAAGAAGCCGAGGATCTGGGGCGCGTGCAGGGTCATGGTCAGCACGCGGTCCGCGCCCGCGGCCTGGAGCAGGTCCGCCATGAGGCGTGCGGTGATGCTGATGCGGCTCTCGTCCTTCTTGTCGGAGCGCACGTAGGGGTAGTAGGGCAGCACGGCGGTGATGCGGCTGGCCGACGCGAACTTGAGCGCGTCGATCATGATGAGCATCTCCAGCAGGTTGTCGCTCACGGGCGGGCAGCTGGTCTGGATGACGAAAACGTCCGCTTCGCGGACGTTTTCATCGATCTTTACCTTGATGTTCTCGTTGCTGAAGCGGGCGATGCGCGCCTTGCCGAGGGGCATGCCGATGTGGGTGGCGATGCCTGCGGCCAGCTCCGGATGGCTGGTTCCCGAAAAGACCTTCATCTCCCCGAACATCGTGCCCCCCCCCTTGTAAGGATCTGCGCTCCAGTCTACCGGCCCGGGGGGGTGATGAGGATCGCAAGGGGAGGCGGGTGGTCCCGGGGCCGCCCCCGTTCGGCGCGCCGGAGCTTCCGCTCGCCGGGAGCGGGGCAGACGCCACCGCGGAAGGGGAGGATGCTGGGCGTCTCACCTATCAAGGAGTCCGCCTTGTCCCTTCCGCGTCTCGTCCTCGCCCTGGCCGTGGCAGCCGCCAGCCTGCCGGCCCAGGTCCGCATCCCCATCCAGAAGAAGGTGCTTCCCAACGGCCTCACCGTGATGCTCGTGGAGCGCCACAACGCCCCCATCTTCTCCGCCCGCTTCGCCTTCAAGGCCGGCAGCGCCAACGACCCCTTCGGGGCCAGCGGCGTGGCCCATGTGGTGGAGCACATGCTCTTCAAGGGCACCACCTCCTACGGCCTGAAGCAGGCCGGTGACTACGCGAAGGAGCAGGCCTTCCTCCAGAGGGAGGATGCCCTGTGGGACGCCATCGTGGTCGAGACCCGTGCCCTGGAGGAGGCCTCCCGGCGCCAGGTCTACGCCACGGGCAAGCCCGGCCCCGAGAGCAGCCCGAAGCTGGAGCAGCTGAAGAAGGACTTCGAGGCCGTGCAGGCCGAACACCGCGCCCTGGTGGCCCAGAACGACTACGGCGCGCTCTACGAGGCCGTGGGAGGCACGGGCATCAACGCCGGAACGGCCATGGACTTCACCTTCTACCAGGTGAGCCTGCCCAAGAACCGCTTCGAGTTCTGGTGCCGCATGGAGTCCGACCGCCTGGCCAACCCCGTGCTGCGCGAGTTCTACACCGAGCGGGACGTCATCAAGGAGGAGCGTCGCATGACGCTCGAGGACGGCACCGGCGGGCGCGGCCCCATGGGCGTGCTCGTGGAGCCCTTCCAGGCGGCGGCCTTCCCCTACCAGCCCTACGGCCGCACCGGCATCGGTCCCATGTCCGACCTCTTCAACCTGAAGCGCAGCGAGGTGCAGGCCTTCCTCACGAAGTACTACGCGCCCAACCGCGCGGCGCTCGTGCTCGTGGGCGACCTGAAGATGGAGGAGATCCTGCCCTCCATCGAGGCCTACTTCGGGAAGATGGCCCGCCAGGAGGAGCCCGCGCCGGTGCACACCGTGGCCCCGGCCCAGAACGGCGAGCGGCGCATTAGCGTCGAGAAGGACATGACGCCCATGGTGCGCGTCGGCTGGCACGTGCCCGCCGTCGGCCACCCGGACGTGCCCGCCCTGAACGTGCTCTGCGAGATCCTCTCCGGCGGGCGCACGAGCCGCCTCTACAAGCGCGCCGTGGAGGGCCAGGAGCTGACCACCGGCTTCGGCGTGGGCTACGGAGACCCCGGCTCCAAGTACCCGACCCTCGTGACCGCCTCCGCCACCGTGAAGGGCGAGCACACGACCCAGGAGCTCGAGGCCTGCCTCTACGACGAGCTGGAGAAGCTCAAGAAGGATGGCCCCACCCAGGCCGAGGTGACCCGGGTGATCCGCAACGCCGAGATGGGCGTGGTCAAGAAGCTGGAGGACAGCGACAGCCTGGCCACGGAGCTGGCCGTGACCTGGTCCATCACCGGCGACGAGACCGCCTTCCTGGCGGACCTGGACCGCACCAAGGCCGTGACGCCCGCGGACGTGCAGCGGGTGGCGAAGGCCTACTTCACGCCCCAGAACCGCGTGGTGGCCACCCTGGTGCGGCCCGCCAATGCCGGCGCCAAGGACCCCGTGGACGCCCAGATCGAGGCGCTGCTGGCGAAGGCGATCGCCACCCAGGTGAGCGACGCGGCCCAGGCCAAGGCGATCCTCGACCAGCAGATGGGCCAGATCAAGGCGCTGCCCAAGGAGAAGAAGGCCATGCTCCTCCAGCAGCTCCAGGCCCAGTTCGGCGGCAAGTAGCTTCCCTTTTCCCCCTTCGATCAGGACATCCCACCATGCGAATGACCCCCTTTCTTGCCGCCCTCATCGCGCTGCCCATGCTGGCCCAGGCGCCCACGGGCAGCCTCGACCGGCTGCCGAACCCGCGCACCATGCCCGCCGCCAAGCTGCAGGTCAGCCTGCCCAAGGTGCAGAGCTTCAGCCTCTCCAACGGCCTGCGCGTGCTCTTCATCGAGGACCACGACCTGCCCGCCGTGACCCTGAGCGCCGCCTTCAAGGCCGGCAGCCTCGAGGACCCGAAGGGCAAGGCCGGCCTGGCCTCCATGACCGCCACCCTGCTGCGCTCGGGCGGAACGAAGCGCTTCACCGCCAGCCAGCTGGACGAGACCCTCGAGGGCCTGGCGGCCGACGTGGAGTTCGGCGCCGACACCGAGCAGAGCGGCGGCTACGTGCACTGCTTCAAGAAGGACGCCCCGCAGGTGCTCGGCCTCTTCGCCGAGATGCTGCGCGAGCCCCGATTCGCCGAGGACCGCATCGCCTTCGTGCGCAACCAGACCCTCTCCCAGCTGAAGCAGATGGAGGACCAGCCCGTCCAGGTGGCCGTCCGCGGCCTGCGCCAGATGCTCTTCAACGGGAAGGGCCAGGGCCACGTCTCCACGCCCGAGAGCGTGAAGGCCATCACCGAGCAGGACCTGCGGGCCTTTGCCAAGACCTGGTTCGTGCCCAACAACATGGTCATCGGCCTGAGCGGGGACCTCAGCCTGGCGGAGGCCAAGGCGCTGCTGAAGAAGGCTTTCGGGGACTGGCCCAAGGCCTCCCTCCCCGCCCAGGCCCGGGGCAGCGAGCCCACCAAGGCCGAACCCGGCCTCTACCTCCAGGCCAAGGCCGGCCTGAACCAGAGCGTGGTGCTGGGCGGCATGCAGAGCATGCGCGACACGGATCCCGACCGCGTGGCCCTGGGCGCGGCCTTCCTCGTGCTCGGCGAGGGCGGCATGGGCAACCGGCTCTTCAACACCATCCGCACCCAGCACGGCCTGGCCTACGCCGCCGGTTCCGCCGCGGCCTTCCGCAACACCGTGGACGGGGCCTTCTTCGGCTACGCCCTCACCAAGGGCGAGAGCACGACCAAGGCGCTGGGCCTGATGCGCGAGGAATGCCAGAAGCTCGCCGCGAAGGGCATCACGCCCGAGGAGTGGGAGAACGCCAAGCGCACCCTGCTGAACCAGGAGGTCTTCGCCGGCGCCACCTCCCGGGACGTGGTGAGCACGGCGGTGCAGCACACCCTCTTCGGCCAGCCCCTGGACACCCGTGCCAAGCGCCTGGAGAAGCTCCAGGGCCTGAGCCTCGAGCAGGTGAACGAGGCCGTGCGGCGCCGCTTCCACCCCGATCAGCTGCGCTTCTACGTGCTGGGCGACCCGGCGGGCTTCGGCGAAGCCAAGCTGGAGAGCCTGGGCAAGGTCACGCCCGTGAAGGGCTGAAGCCCCCGCAGCGTGGGGCATCGGTAAGGAAATGGGCGGGGCCGCGAGGCCCCGCCCTTCCCGTGCAGCCGGTTCCTCAGGAGCGGCCGGCGTCCCGCAGCTTGGTGCCCATGACCATCTGGAGGCCGCGCATGTGGACGAGGACGCGCTCCAGCTTCTGGCGGGCGATGTCCTGGAACTGGAGCTGCTGGATCAGCTCGAAGACCCGGTCCTGGATCTCCTGGGCGCCCTTCTCCATTTCGGCCAGGAGGGCCTCCTGGCCCTTGAGGCGGCCCAGGCGGGCCTCCTGCTTGAGGGTGGCGAGGCTCCGGAAGGCCTGGTCCGCCGCGTCGAGCATGGCCTCCGCCCGGGCGACGATCTTGGAGACCTCCTCCTCCGTGTGGGAGATGGTCGTCTCCAGCTGGGGGATCAGGCGGGCGCGGCCCGTCTCGTCCTTTTCGGGGGCGAGGGCGATGAGGGCGCGAAGGCCCTCCTCCAGGCGGCGCTCCTGGTCGAGGTCGTGGCTGCGTTCCTGGATGCTGCGGCCGGAGCCGAGGGCGGCGACGGCCTCCAGGTCCAGGAGCACCACCACGCGCTCCGGGAGCACCAGGAAGCCCGTGACGAGGGCGCCTTCCTTCCCCGCCAGGAGCGGGCTCGCGGGCACGTGGGCCTCCGGGGCGGCGGTGACGACGGACTGGACCCGATCCACCAGCAGGCCCAGGGGCTGGCCCCCCAGCTGCACCACCAGGATGTTCTCGCTGGCCTCGGCGTCCAGCGGCGGCAGCCCCAGGCGGCATCGCAGGTTCAGCACGGGCACCATGGTGCCCCGCAGATCCAGCAGGCCCTCCACGCCCTTCGGCATGTGGGGCATGTGGTTCAGGGTGCGGTTGGGGCTGATCTCGGCGATCTGCACCAGGGGGACGGCATAGCTGCGCTCCCCCAGGGCGAAGGCCAGATACTGGCGCGCGCCCTCGGCGTTCCCGTCCTCGATGCCCGGGAGTGCCGGGCTCTCGCCAGGCTTCACAGGGCCTCCTGGACGGCCAGCTGCATCAGCTCGCCGGGATCAAGGATGAGCACCACGCCGCCGTCACCCATGACGCTGGCGCCGGAGATGCCCGGCAGGCTGGCCAGGTAGGGCGCCAGGGGCTTGATGACCATCTCCTGGCGCCTCAGGAAGGCGTCCACGATGAGGCCCATGCGGCGCCCGGCGGCGCTCAGCACGACCACGGGGAGCTCCTCGCCGCCCTCCAGCGCGTCCCGGCCGTCGAAGCGCAGCAGCTCGCGCAGGCGGCTCACGCCGAGGACCTCGCCGCGCAGGTTGATGGCCTTGCGCCGGGTGAGGTGGCTCAGGGTTGCCGGGGGCACGAGGAGGGTCTCCTCCACGGCGGTGCCGGGGATGGCGAAGACCTGGTTGCCCGCGCGCATGAGCAGGGCGTCGATGATGGCCAGGGTGAGGGGCAGCTTCAGCGTGAAGACGGAGCCCCTGCCGACGACGCTGGTGACGCTCACGCTGCCGCCCAGGCGGCGCACGTTGCTGCGCACCACGTCCATGCCGACCCCACGGCCGGAGATGTCCGTCACCTTCTGGGCGGTGCTGAAGCCGGGCAGGAAGATGAGGTTGAGGGCCTCCTCGTCCGAGAGCTGGTCGGCCTTCTCCTGGGCGAGCACGCCCTTCTCCACGGCCTTGGCGCGGATGACCGCCGGGTCGATGCCCTTGCCGTCGTCCTCGATCTCCACCACCACGCTGTCGCCCTCGTGGCGTGCCCGCAGGACCACCGTGCCCGTCTCGGGCTTCCCGGCGGCCGCGCGGATTTCGGGAGATTCCACCCCGTGGTCCGCGCTGTTGCGGATGAGGTGGATCATCGGGTCGGAGAGCTCCTCGATCAGGCTCTTGTCGATCTCGGTGTCCTCGCCCACCATCTGCAGCTCGATCTTCTTGCCGCTGGCCTTGGCGAGGTCCCGCAGCATGCGGGGGAACTTGGTGAAGATCGTCTTCACCGGCACCATTCGGATGCCCAGCACCGAGCCCTGGACCTCCTTGCTGACCTGGTCCAGGTAGACGCTGGCCTTGCGCAGCTCCTTCACCAGCTCGCCGCCCTCGCCCTCGAGGCTGGCGGCCTCGAAGCGCTCCACCACGTGGTTGATCATGGTCTTGCTGATGATCAGTTCGGCCACGGTGTTCATGAAGGCGTCCAGCTTGGCCTGGCTCACGCGGATGGTGTCCGTGCCCGCCTTGGAGCCCTTGGCTTCGGCGGCGGGAGCGGCGGGGGCGCCGGCCTTCGGGGTTGCATGGGGGGCGGGGGGGGGGCGGCCCGCCACCGGCGCCAGGGCGGGAGGCGGGACGGGCGCGGTGTCCAGCGCCCGTCCCCCACCCGCTTCCAGCAGGAAGTAGTGGATGCGGAGGTTCTTGGCGCCGTCGAAGAGCTTGCGCACCGCCTCCAGGCTTTCCGTGGGCTGGAGCACCAGGAGCAGGTCGAAGAGGAAGTGCTGGGCCTCGAAGCCCTCCAGGTCCACGGGCTGGCGCATGAGGTGGCCGGAGTGCACGAGGCGGCCCACCAGCTCCACGAGGCTGACCAGGGACATGGGGTTGAAGTGGGTGTGCAGGACTTCCGGAAGCAGCTCGATGCGCAGGGCCAGCAGGGGGCCGCCGCTGGCCAGGGCGGCCTCGCAGTCGGCCTTCACGTCCGCGCCCATGCCCTGGAGCTCTGGGGGGAGGACCAGCCGGGGCGCGCCCTGGGGGGCGGCCGCGGCGGCGGCCTGGGGGGTCGATCCGCCTCCCCGCAGGGCCTCCAGGCGGCGGGTGACGCCGGTGATGTCGGGATCCTTCGGGGCGCCCTCCTTGCGCAGGCCGATGCCCACGTCCTCCACAAGCACCTTCAGCGTGTCCACGGTCTCGAAGAGGCTTTCCATCACCTCCGGCGTGACGGCCATGCGGCCCTTGCGGAGGTCGTCCAGCACGTTCTCGCCGATGTGGCTCAGGGCCTGGATCTTCTGCAGGCCCAGGAAGCCGCTGGCGCCCTTGATGGTGTGCACGCTGCGGAAGATGGCGTTGAGGATGTCCAGGTCGCCCGGGTTCTCCTCGAGCGTCAGGAAGTTCTGCTCGATCAGCTCGAAGTGCTCCTGGGCTTCGACGAGGAAATCCTCGTAGAAGCTGGGGTCGTCCAGGGTGAACTCGCTCATCATTCGGCCCTCTTTCCGCCCTGGAAGGTCTCGAGCTGCCGGCTCTCCTGGTCCCGCAGCAGGTGCTGGAGGTCCAGCACGAACACCACGCCGTCGCTGGTGCGGGCCACCTTCTGGATGTAGGCGTTGGCCCCGGCGGAGGTGACCTTCGGGGGCTCCTCCAGCTTGCGCTGGTCGACGTTCTTGACCTCGCTGACGGCATCCACCACGAGGCCGGTGAAGACGCCCCCGATGGGCGTGATGACGATGCGGGTGAGGCTGGTGCGGTCCGCGGGCGGAAGCCCGAAGCGGGTGCGCAGGTCGATCACGGGCATCACCTCGCCCCGGAGGTTCAGCACGCCCTCGATGAAGGCGGGGGCGCGGGGCACCGGCGTGATCAGGCCCGCCATGATGATCTCGCGCACCTCGTGGAGGCGCAGGCCGTAGGCTTCCGCGCCGAGGTGGAAGACCACCAGGGGGAGCTCGTGGGTCTCCACCTGGGCCTCCTCGCGCCGCTGGGCGGCGAGGCTGGCGCCCATGGTGGCGATCTTGGCCTGGTCCTCCCCGCTGATGACCTGGAGCACCTTGATGAGGCTCACCATGCGGTCCGGGCGGATCACCACGCCCTCCAGGCGCTCCGCCTCCGCCTCGCTGAGGGTCTGGGGCGTCGGGAGGACGTCGCCGTCCTTGATCCGGATGATCTCCTGGATGCCGTCCACCACGATGCCCAGCTTGGCTTCGCCGATGCTCAGGAGGATGACCATGTCGCGGGTGACGGCCTCGGGGCGCTCTTCCACCCGCAGGAGCTGGATGATGTCCAGCAGGGGCAGCACCTGGTCCCGCAGGCAGATGACGCCCAGGACGTAGCCCGGCGCATCCGGCACCTTGGTGATGGGGGGCAGCTCGGTGATCTCCTCCACCAGCTCCAGGGACAGGCCGAAGCTCTCCTGCCCCAGGGCGAAGGTGACGTAGGGATGCTCCTCCACCGCCTGCTCTTCCGCGAGGTCCATCCCGCCGCCCAGGGAGGGTCCCGCGGCGGACTGTTCGAGCAGGAGGGCCTGCTGGCTGAACTCGCTGCTGTCGAGGATCTTGTCCAGGTCGATGAGGGTGATCAGGCGCTGGCCCACGGTCACCATGCCGGCCAGGTAGTCGCTGCGGACCCCGGCCACGAGCGGGGGCGTGTCGCGCAGGGTGAAGTCGTCCAGGCGCACCACCTCCGCCACGCTGTCGACCTGGAAGCCCGTGGCCTGCCCGGCCAGGTCCAGGATGATGATGCGGGTGCGGCTGGTGGGTTCCTGGGGCGCGAGGTGGAAGCGCGCGCGGCTGTCCAGCACCGGGATGATCGACCCGCGGAGGTTCAGCACGCCCATCACGAAGCTGGGGGCGCCGGGCACGGGCGTGATGTCCGTGCGCGGGGTGATCTCCTGTACCCGTTCGATGTCCAGGCCGAACTCGACGCCGTCCAGGGTGAAGGTCACCAGCTGGCCGGAGGGGACCAGGTCCCGCACGTTCCTCCCCTGGGCTTCCGCGGTGGCCATGGCTCTATTCCTTCCCGGACTGGCGCCTGAACTCGGCGATCACGGCGTCCGCGTCGGCCTTCCGCTCGTCGGGCGTGGTCCCCGTGTGGATGATGTTCGGGTTGATGCTGGCCCGCCCGCCCTCGGTCTTCAGGCCCGTGCCAAGGAGGTCCACGATGTAGTCGTGGATCTGGCGCAGGTGGTAGACGATGCGCTCCAGCTTCTGGCGCGTGATGTCCTGGAACTGCATCAGGTCCATGGCCTCGAAGACCTTGTCCTGGATCTCCTTCCCGGACTGGGCGATCTGCCGCAGGGCCTCCTGGACCTGGCCGGAGCCGCCTTCGGACTGCTGGGTCATCAGCGTGGTGATGAGGTCCTGCTGGCGGCCCACGAGCTGGCTGATGACGTCCAGCTGGTCCATGACCTTGTTGGTCTCCCGCTCCGTGACGGCGGTGACCGCGTCGATTTCGGTGATGACCTGCCCCTCCTGCTTGGGAGTGGGCTGGGGGGGCGGGGCGGCGGCTTCGGGCTGGGGGGCGGGCGCTGGCGGCTCCTGCCCCTTCTTGGGCTTGGCGCCGCCCTTGCTGGCGGCCTTCAGCAGGGCGTCGATCTCGGACTGTTCCATGGGGGTCTCCGGCCCGTCATCCCAGCAGGGACTCGATCTTCTCCTTGAGGGTGTCGGGCGTGAACGGTTTCACCACGTAGTTGTTCACGCCGGCCTGGAGGGCCTGGACGATGTCCTCCTTGGCCGCGTTGGTCGTGACCATGAGGATCGGGATGCCGGCGTTCTGCGCCCGCACGTGGGTCACAAACTCCAGGCCGTCCATCTCGGGCATGTTCCAGTCGGTGATGATCATCTCCACGCCGCCCTGGCCGAGCTTGTCGAGGCCGGCTTTCCCGTGCTCCGCCTCGACCACGTCGGTATAGCCGATGCGGGACAGCGTGTTGATGATGATGCGGCGCATCGTGGAGGAGTCGTCGACGATGAGGATCTTCAAGGGGGGCTCCTTTCCGGGGGTCCTGGGGCGCTAGCGCTCGTCCGAAGGGGTCGAGGCCTCGATGAACTTCAGGAGCGCCGACCAGTCATCAGGGTACACATTCATGAACTTGATCCCGAGCTCGTAGTCTCCGGCGGCCAGTTCCTCGAGGCGGACCACCTGGCCCACGGCCACGAGGGGGCGCAGATCCAGGTCCTGGGCAGGACCGAAGCGGTTCTGGTGCTTGCCCCAGCCCGGGACGCGGACCTCCAGCTTGAGGAGGGTTCCCAGGGGATAGGCCTTCGGGCTGGCAAGGAGCAGGCCCCCCGCGGAGACGTCCCGGTAGGTGGCCTGGGCGGGCTCGGGGTCCTTCTGGAAGGTGATCTCCTGGAAGGCGATGGTCGCCCCCATGGGGATGCGTCGGTACTGGCGTCGTTCGTCAGACATGGCTGTCAGTCCCCCTTCCGGATCGGAACCCGACCGGTCCTGCATGAATCCTAGGCTATTCCCATTGGATTTCGCTGGGGTGGACTTCGTGCTCGATGCCCTTGAGGGTGACGGCCTCCAGGGGGCGCAGGCCCTCGGCGCCCAGGAGCTTCGCGGTGTGGGGGCCCACCACGATCTGGCCGGGCTTGGCCACGCCGCTCTCCAGGCGGGAGGCCAGGTTCACGGTGGATCCCATGACCGTGTAGTCCATGCGCTTCTCGCAGCCGATGTCCCCGGCGAAGGCCTCGCCGCTGTTGATGCCGATGCGCATCCGCAGCTCCGGGTAGCCCTCGGGCCGGCTCGCGTTGAGGGCACGCAGGCCCTGCTGCATGGCGATGGCCGCCTCCACCGCGTGGCGGGCGTGGTCGGGGTCGGGCGCCGGGGCCCCGAAGAAGGCCATGATCGCGTCCCCGATGTACTTGTCGAGGGTGCCGCCACGGGCGAAGATCTGCTCGGTCAACACTTCGAAGCTTCGGTTCAGGATGCCCGCGAGCACCATGGGCTCCATCCCCTCGCTCATGCGCGTGAAGCCCGAAATGTCGGCGAAGAGCACGCTGATCTCGCAGCGGGTGGCCTGGAGGAGGGGGGCGTCCAGGTTCTGGGCGGCCTTCAGGATCTGCCCCACCACCTGGGGGCTGTGGTAGCGCTCCAGGCGCTGGCGGAAGCGGGCCTCCCGCTCGCGCTGGATGCCCACGGCGGCGAAGTTGGCCATGGCGGAGAGGAGGTGCTCGTCCTCCCGCTTGAAGCCGCCCTTGTTGAGGCTGCTCTCCAGGTAGACCACGCCGAGGGCCTGGTCCTCCACGATGAGGGGGGCGCAGAGGGCCGAGGTGATGCCGTGGAGCTTGATGCTTTCCCCGGCGGCGAAGCGCGGGTCCACCCGGGCGTCGGTGGTGAGGATGGCCACCCGCTCGTGCATGGCCGTGCGGGCGATGGTGCGGCTGATGGGCGTGGTGAGTACGCCGGGCTTCTCCTCCCACACGAGCTCCGGCATCAGGTCGCCGGCGGGGTTCACCAGCAGGATGAAGGCCCGCTGGCAGCGGATGGTGCTCGTCACGAGGTTCATCACCGAATCGAGCAGCTCCTGGAGGCTGGTGGCCCGCAGCAGCACGCCGGCCATGGCGGCCAGGCGCTGGAAGAGGGCGTCCATCCCCGGCGCGGCCTGGGACAGCATCGCGTCCAGGCTGGCGTGGGGCACCAGGATGCTCCCGGAGGCGTCGAAGGCCCGGTCCTCCATGCGGACCTGGGAATCGCTGGCCCCCTTGGGGCCGGAGAGGTTCCGCACCGCGCCGCTGCCCTCCTCCGGCACCCACTGGATCGCCAGTTCACCCAGGAGCACCGTGTCGCCGGGGCGAAGGGGGCAGGGCTCGGTGACCGGCTGGCCGTTCAGGGTGGTGCCGTTCAGGCTCTTGAGGTCCACCACGTGGGGCTGGCCCTCCTTCAGGAAGAAGCGGGCGTGCAGGCGGCTCACGGCATTGCTGGCCACGCGCAGCCCGGCGGCCTCCCCACGGCCGACCGTGAGGCCTTCCTCGGTGAGTTCCACCGAGCGACGGGCACCTTCCACCAGGAGCGTGATCTTCATGGTCAGACCGGTGGGGCAGAGTCTAGCACGGTGCGCTCCCGGGCCCGGGTACCCTGGAGTCGAGGGAGGACCGATGACCAAGGTCGGCTTCATCAGCCTGGGATGCCCCAAGAATCTCGTGGACAGCGAGGTGATGCTGGGCCACCTGCGCCTGAAGGGCTACGGGGTGACGCCCAGGATGGAGGAGGCCGAGGTGCTGGTGGTGAACACCTGCGGCTTCATCGAGCCCGCCAAGAAGGAGAGCATCGACGCGATCCTGGAGGCCGCCTCCATGAAGGCGAAGGGCACCTGCCGCCGCTTGGTGGTGACGGGCTGCTTGGTGGAGCGCTACCGGGACGCCCTGCTCGCGGAGATCCCCGAGATCGACGCCTGCATCGGCACCCGGGACCTCGAGGCCATCGCCGAGGCGATCGAGGCCCCCAGCCGCCTCTTCGAACCCGTGCGGAACCCCCTGTACCTCGCCAGCGAAAACAGCCCCCGCCTGCGCTCCGGCACCGCCAGCGCCTACCTGAAGATCAGCGAGGGCTGCGACCACGCCTGTGCTTTCTGCGCCATCCCGCAGATCCGGGGGCCCCAGCGCAGCCGGCGCGTCGAGAGCGTGGTGGCCGAAGCCCGACGGCTGGTGGCGGAAGGCGTCCAGGAGCTCTGCCTGGTGGGCCAGGACACCACCGATTACGGTCGGGACTTCGGCGACCCGGACGCCCTGGAGAGCCTGGTGCGGGCCCTGGGAAAGGTGGAGGAACTTCCCTGGTTCCGCATCCACTACAGCTACCCCAACCGCACCACCGAAGGGCTGCTGCGCGCCATCGCCGAGACGCCCAACTGCTGCGCCTATCTGGACATGCCCCTTCAGCACGCCAGCGCCGCGGTGCTGCGCACCATGGCCCGGGGCGGGGGCTCCGCGACCTTCCTGAAGCTGCTGGCAAAGGCCCGGAGGATCATCCCGGGGGTCTCCATCCGCTCCAATTTCATCGTGGGCTTCCCGGGCGAGACCGAGGAGGCCTTCCAGGAGCTGAAGGCCTTTGTGGAGGAAGCCGCCTTCGAGCACCTGGGCGTCTTCACCTACAGCCGGGAGGAGGGCACGCCCGCCTACAGCCTGGGCGACCCGGTGCCTCTCCGCACCAAGGAGCGGCGCAAGCGCCAGCTGATGGAGCTGCAGCAGCGCCTCCGCCGGGAGAAGAACCAGGCCCACGTGGGCCGCGTGCTGGAGGTGCTCGTGGAGGGGCCCCACGAGGAGACGGACCTGGTGCTGAAGGGCCGCCACCGGGGCCAGGCGCCGGAGGTGGACGGGAACGTGCTCGTGGTGGGCGGCGAGGCGAGGATCGGCGCCATCCAGCCCGTGCACATCACGGAGGCCCACGCCTACGACCTGGTGGGCGAGGTGGTGGAGGGCCGGGCCTGATGCTGGAGCTCCGGCAGGTCACCCGCGCCTACGACCTGGGCGGCGAGCGCGCCGGCGCCTTCGACGTCAGCCTCGCCGTGGCTGCGGGCGAGATCGGCGTGCTGGCCGGACCTTCCGGTTCCGGCAAGACCACGCTCCTCCAGGTGGCGGGGCTGCTGGAGCCGCCGGACGCGGGCGAGGTGCGCCTGGAGGGCCGGGCGGTCTCGGGCCTGCCCGAGGGCGCCCGCTGCGCGCTGCGCCTGCGGCGGCTCGGCTTCGTGTTCCAGGCCTTCAACCTGCTGCCCGAGCTGGACGCCCTCGAGAACGTGCGCCTGCCCCTGGAGCTGCAGGGCCTTCCCGCGCCCGAGGCGCGCGGGCGTGCCCTGGCCCTGCTGGATCGGGTGGGACTCTCGGACCGCCTGCATCACCGTCCCGCCCGGCTCTCGGGCGGCCAGCAGCAGCGGGTGGCCATCGCCCGTGCCCTGGTGCACGCGCCCGCCCTCCTGCTGGCGGACGAGCCCACGGCCAGCCTGGACCACGCCCACGGCCTGCCCCTGCTGGATCTGCTGGCGGAACTGGCCCGGGAGCGGGGCGTGGCCTGCCTGCTGGCCAGCCACGACCCGCTCGTCATCGGCCGGGCGGACGTGGTCTTCCGCCTGGAGGACGGCCGTCTGGCCGCCACGGAGCGCCGCCCATGAAGCTCCTGCCCCGTCTCGCCCTGCGCGCCCTCCTGCGGAACCGCCGCCGCAGCCTGCTGGCCCTGGCCGTGCTGGTGGCGGGCTTCGTGGCCCTCGCCCTGGCCGCGGGCTTCGTGGCCCAGACCTTCGAGGGGCTTTCGGAAGGGGCCATCCGGGGCGGCCTCGGCCACCTCCAGATCCTGAAGGCGGGCGCCCTGGAGGCGGAGGAGGACCGCAGCCTGGGGGCGGCCCTTCCGGAGGGCGAGGCGCTCGCCGGACGCCTGAGGCGGGACCCCGACGTGGCCGAGGTGCTCCCCCGCAGCAGCTTCATGGGCCTCCTGAGCACGGGCCCCCACAGCGTGGCCTTCCTGGGCACGGCGGTGGATCCGGGCCGCGAGGCGCGCTTCATGGACGTGGAGGCCCGCATCCGCAACGGCGCCGTGGCGCCGGGCGGGCGCGGCTCCCGCTGGCTTTCGGAGGACCCCGCCGCCCGGGAGGTGGTGCTGGGCATCGGCCTGGCGCGCAGCCTCCAGGCCACGGTCGGCAGCAGCCTCACCCTCATGGCCACCACGAAGGACGGGGCCCTGAACGCCCTGGACGTGGAGGTGGTGGGCCTGCAGGACCTGGGCCTCAAGGAGCTGAACGAGCGCAGCCTCGTGGTGAGCCTGGGCAGCGCCGAGCAGCTGCTGGACGCGGGCGGCGCGCGAGGGCGCCTCAGCGTGGTGCTGAAGCGCCCGGAACGCCTGGACCGCGTGCTGCCGCGCCTGGCGGCCCTCGCGGGCCCCGGCGCTGAGGCCCGCCCCTGGACGGAGCTGGCCTCCTTCTACCGCCAGGTGCGCCTGCTGTACGTGGCCATCTTCGGCTTCATGTTCCTGGTGCTCGGCCTCGTGGTGCTGCTGGCCACCGCCAACGTCCTGCTGATGGGCGTCATGGAGCGGGTGCGCGCCTTCGGCGTGCTGCGCGCGCTGGGCCTGAAGCCGGGCCAGCTGCTGGCCCTCCTCCAGTGGGAGGCTCTGTGGATGGGCGCCGCGGGAAGCGCGCTGGGCCTCGCGGCCACCCTGCTCCTGCGGGCCGGCCTCAACGCCCTGCACGTCCAGATGCCCGCCCCGCCCGGATCCAGCCACGGCTACGAGCTGAACATCCACTTCGTGCCCGCGGTGTACCTGGGCGTGGCCCTGCTGCTCCAGGCCGTGCTCCAGCTCTCCGCCCTCTTCCCGGGCCTGAAGGCCGCGCGCCTGCGCATCACGGAGGCCCTGCGCCATGTGTGAAACGCCTGCTCCCCGCTGGGCCCGCGCGGTCGCCACGGGCTTCGGCTCCGGCCTGCTGCGCCCCGCCCCCGGCACCTGGGGCAGCCTGGCGGGCCTGGCCGCCTGGCTGCTGCTGACCCTCCCCTGGGCCGCGCCCCTCGCCGCCGTACGTGCCGCCCATCCCGGCCTCCGGCTCCTGGGCGAGGCCGCCTTCCTGGGCCTGCCCCTGCTCATGGCGTGGCTGGCGGTGCGCGCCTCCGACGCCGCAGCCCGGGCCGCCGGGCAGGAGGATCCCGGCTGGATCGTGGCGGACGAGTGGGTGGGCGTGTGGGTCGCCCTCTGGGCCGTGCGCTGGGAACTCGCCGCGCTGCCTTCCGCGGGGCGGATGGCCCTCCTGCTCGCGCTGCCCTTCGCCTTCTTCCGCCTCTTCGACATCTGGAAGCCCTGGCCCGTGCGCCAGATCCAGGTGCTGCCCGGCGGGGAGGGCATCGTGGCGGACGACCTGGTGGCGGGGCTCTACGCCCTCGTCGCCACGCAGCTCTTCCTCTGAGTCGGACTTGAGGGCCTGACGAGGAAGATGGCCACCGAGATCGTGCAGGTTGATCGCGTTCAAACCACCAACCGTAGAGGACGCGATGGCCGAAGGGCCGCTTCAGGCCCGAGAGGGGCTTTTGGGGAAGGCCTGTTCGAGGTTGAAGGCGAGGGATTGCAAGCCCGGTGGGAGGAGGCCGAGCAGGCGCTGGCGGCGACGCCGGGGGAGAGGGTCGTCAAGGGTGTTTCGACCCGGAAGGTCAGCCAGCTCGCGGAGGAGATGCCTTTGCGTGGAGATCTCGGCGAGCACGGTGTCGAAGCTGGTGAAGGCCCTTCGATCCAAAGATGGAAGCCGTCCGGGGCGCGCTCTGGGGACCTACCGGTACCTGATCGTGGACGCCCGGTTCGACAAGGTGCGGCGCTGGGCCAGGGAAACGGGACGCACCTTGAGGGAGTTGTTCCGGTAGGTGAAAGAGCGGGGATTGAAGGGGGTGGGGTCGCCCAAGCCCACCCAGCCAAGGCATGATCAAACCCCTGGGATTTCCCGCCTCCGAAACGTCAAGTCTGGTCGGGAACAGGACACCGCGGACGGAAAACCCATTCCGCCTGTTTCTGGAGCACAAATGGCCAAGCTTGTGGTGGTTTCCAAGATTTCGGTCGGGCTGGCGCTGGCCGCGGGAGCCATGGCCCAGGAGGCCCCCCAACCCAGGAGCCGCCTGGAGCTGGGCCTCGAGGCGCGGGTCCGCAGCGAGGAATACGACAACATCATCGACCACAACGCGTCCAATCCTTCCGATGCGAAGAATTTCTACCGCTTCCGCACGAGGGCGTGGCTCACGGCCCGCCCGTCCGAGAAGCTGGAATTCTCGGTCGGCCTCTGCAACGAGAACCGGAAGATGGTGCGCCCCGATGTGGCCATCAACGCCCGGGAGCTCGTGTTCGACACCTTCTACGTGGACTACCGCTTCTCGCCTGCATGGTCGGTGCGCCTCGGACGCCAGAACCTTCAGCGGGGCGAGGGCTTCGTCCTCTTTGACGGCAGTTCGGCGGACGGCTCCCGCACGGCCTATTTCAATGCCCTGGACCTGACCCGCACCTGGGGCCGTTCCACCCTCGAGTTCCTGGCGATTTCGGATCCCTCCAAGGACCAATACCTTCCCCGGATCAACGAGGCCAAGCATCCCGAGGTGCCGCAGGCGCTGAACGAATGGAACGAGCAGGCCCTCGGGCTCTACTACACGAACCGGGAATGGGAGGGCACCCGCCTGGAGGCTTACTACTTCTTCAAGACGGAGACGGAGGATGCGCGGCCCGTCTCCCATCCCCAGTTCCAGCCAGACCGGAGGATCCAGACGCTGGGCGCAAGGGGCGTGCGGGACCTTTCGGGAGGATGGAGCGCAAGCGCGGAGTGCGCAGGGCAATGGGGACGCCAGGACGCCCGCCCCGGCACCGCCGAGGCCGCCCGGACCATCGCGGCCTGGGGCGGCACCGCCCGGGTGAAGAGGGCCATCGACGCGCCCTGGAAGCCGGTGCTTTCGCTCGGCTACATCGCCCTTTCCGGCCAGGATCCGACCTCTTCCAGGATCACCGCCTGGGATCCGCTCTTCAGCCGCTGGCCCCGCTGGAGCGAGCTGTACGTCTACAGCCAGGTGCCCGAGAAGGGCGTCGCCTACGCCACCAACCTGGGCATGTGCGAAGCCGAACTCCGCCTGCGCCCCAGCGAACCCCTGGAGCTGCGGGCCACCTGGTACCGGATGCGGGCCCTGGAATCCGCACCCACGGGAGCGGTCTTCGGAAAGGGGAAGGACCGGGGCGACCTGCTGGAGCTGCGCGCCGACTACCGCTTCAGCCCGGCCTTCAAGGGCCACGTCCTCTATGAGCACCTGGCTCCGGGCAGCTTCTACGCCGGGCAAAGCGCCGGCCACTTCCTGCGCTTCGAGCTCTCCTGGCTCTTCACCGCGCGGTTCTGAAGGCGCCGCCTACTCCCCGATGATCTTCACGAGCACCCGCTTGTCCCGGCGGCCGTCGAACTCGCCGTAGAAGATCTGCTCCCAGGGGCCGAAGTCCAGGCGCCCCCGGGTCACGGCCACCACCACCTCGCGCCCCATGATCTGGCGCTTGTGGTGGGCGTCGCCGTTGTCCTCGCCGCTGCGGTTGTGCAGGTAGCCGCCCTGGGCCGGGTCCGCGCCGGGGTTGAAGGGGGCGAGGCGCTCCAGCCAGCGGGCATAGTCCGCATGGAGACCGGGCTCGTCGTCGTTGATGAAGACGCTGGCGGTGATGTGCATGGCGTTCACCAGGCACAGGCCCTCCTGGATGCCGCTCTCGGCCAGCGCCGCCTCCACCTCCGGCGTGAGGTTCACGAAGCCCGCGCGCTCGGGCAGATGCAGGGTCAGGATCTTGCGGTAGCTCTTCACGGGGTGTCCTTCCGCAGGGCGCGCCAGGCGGCGTAGCTCTTCAGGAATTGCTCCTGGCGCTGGGTCTCCACGGCGCCGGGCCGCACGGCCCGCACCTCCCGGATGGCGATGGAAGCCTCCCGGCCCAGGGCGATGAGCACGGCGGCGGCCACGGTGCCCGTGCGGCCCATGCCCGCCCAGCAGTGCAGGAAGATGCCCTCCCCCGCCCCCAGCCAAGCCAACAGGCGCTGAACCAGGGCCTCCATGGCCTCGGGGCTCTCGGGGGTTCCCCCATCGGGCAGGGGATGGTGCAGCGTGGCAAGGCCCTCCGCCTCGGCCCGCTCCAGCAGGTCGGGGATGCCCAGGGCCTCCAGCTCGTGGGGCTGCACCAGGCAGACCAGGCGGTCCAGGCCGTGGTCCTTCCGCAGGCTGCCCAGGTCCACCTCCAGGTCCCGGGTTTCCCAGCGCCCCGCCTGACGCCCGGGCGCGAAGCCGAGGGCGAGGCGCCCCGGGAGGCCCAGGGTCTCGGGTCCCAGGAAATCCAAGGGGAAAGGTGGAAAAGGTCGGCCCACCTCCCCACCCTACGGCCTTCCCGGCGGGCAATCAATGGAGCATGCGTCGAGCACGGCGGCCGTGGAAGGTGGGGGGCGGCGGAACGGCCGCTTCGGCGTGAGGCAGCCCTTCCCGCAGGCGTCCCTCCAGGCCGCGGGTGAGCTGGGCCCCCTCGGCGGGGCTGGCCAGCAGCAGGCTGGCGGGAAAGTCCGCCAGGACCCGGGCGAGGATCCTGGCGCCGAGGCGCAGGCGGTGTTCGGGGAACCGGTCGGCTTCCATGGCATCCTCCGGGCACCGCAAAGATAGGCCCGGCGCAGGCGCTAGACTGAAGATTCAGGAGAAGCCCCATGCTCACCATCGCCGGCAAGACCTTCCGCAACCGCCTCGTCCTGGGCACGGGCAAGTACAAGGACTTCGCCACCATGAAGGCCTGCTACCAAGCGGCCCGCTCCGAGATGGTGACCCTCGCCGTGCGGCGCTTCGACCTCTCGGCCAAGGGCGAGGACAACATCCTCAACTGGATCCCCAAGGACATCCACCTGCTGCCCAACACCGCCGGATGCTTCACGCGGGAGGACACGCTGCGCGTGGCGCGGCTCGCCCGGGAGGCGCTGGACAACCCCTGGATCAAGGTGGAGGTGCTCGGCGACACCAAGAACCTCTATCCCGACGGCGAGGAGACGCTCAAGGCCTGCGAGGAGCTGGTGAAGGAGGGCTTCACGGTGCTGCCCTACCTCAACGCCGACCCCATCCTGGCCAAGAAACTCTGCGACGTGGGCGTGCACGCGATCATGCCCCTCGGCAGCGCCATCGGCTCGGGCCTCGGCGTGCAGAACCCCTACGTCCTGATGCTCATCAAGGAGATCTGCGAGAGCTACAAGCTCCCGATGATCGTGGACGCGGGCGTGGGCACGCCCAGCGACGCGGTGCTCGCCATGGAGATGGGCGCCGACGCCATCCTGCTCAACACCGCCGTGGCCGAGGCCGGGGAGCCCGTGAAGATGGCCGAGGCCATGGACCTCGCCGTGCGCGCCGGGCGCCTCGCCTTCGAGTCGGGCCGCATGCCGAGGCGCCTCTACGCCTCCGCCAGCAGCCCCGTCACGGGCGTGGTGGGCCGGAACTGACGCGGCGGACGCGGGCGGGCTCCGGCCCGCCCCGTGCTTGAACCCGGCTTTTGCGTTTGGACTCGGCAGGTCGGCTCGGACGGAGCGGGCCTACGAGCGGTTGCGGCGCGCGACCTGGTCCCGTTCGGGCCAGCCCGAGCCTGCTCCACGCCTTTCGCTGCGGCGAAGGGCTGGCCGCAACCGCATCATCCAGGTTGAATGACAGCATGCACGCCCTTCCACGCCTCCTGATCGACCTGGCCCTGGTGCTGGGCGTGGCGGGCCTGACGAGCCTGCTCTTCCACCGCCTCCGGCTGCCGGTGGTGCTGGGCTACGTGCTGGCGGGCCTGGTGGTGGGACCGCACCTGCCGATCCCCCTTGCCGTGGACGAGGCCACGGTGCAGCCCCTGGCGGACTTAGGCGTCACGCTGCTCATGTTCAGCATCGGCCTGGAATTCAGCCTCCAGCGCCTCTTCCGGGCCGGGCCCACGGCCCTGCTCATGGGTTCCGTGCAGGTGGGCTTCGGCATGGCCCTGGGCGGCATCGTGGCGCGCCTGCTGGGGTGGAGCGCCACGGAGGCGGTCTTCGTGGGGGCGGCCCTCGCCATCAGCAGCACCATGGTGGTGGCCAAGCTCTTCGAGGAGCACCGGCCCAGCCGCACCCTGCGGGAAGTGGTCTTCTCGGTGCTGGTGGTGCAGGACCTTTACGCCATCCTGCTGCTCACGGCCCTTGGAACCTACGCCCGCGTGGGAGGGCTCCGCGCGGCGGAACTGGGCGGCACCCTGCTCCGCCTGGGGCTCTTCCTCGCGGTGGTCATCCTGGCGGGCCGCCTGCTGGTGCCCCGCTTCCTGCGCTGGGTGGCCGACCACGCGCGCCCCGAGAGCCTGCTGGTGACGAGCGCGGGGCTCTGCTTCGTGCTGGCGGCGGGCGCGGCACGGGCGGGCTTCTCCCTGGCCCTGGGTGCCTTCCTGGCGGGCATGCTCGCCTCCGAGAGCGGCCGCGTGCGCGCCATCGAGCGCCAGGTGGCCCCGCTGAAGGATCTCTTCACGGCCGTCTTCTTCGTGGCCGTGGGCATGATGCTGGACCTCCAGGCCCTGCCTCCCCTCCTGATGCCCATCCTGCTGTTCACCCTTCTGGTACTGCTTGGGAACGCCCTGTCGCTGGGCGCCAGCGGCCTGCTGGCGGGCCTCCCCCTGCGCACGAGCCTGCGCACGGGACTGGCCCTGGGCCAGATCGGGGAGTTCGGCTACATCCTGATCGGCGTGGGCATCGCCGCGGGGGTGGTGCGGAAGGAGCTCTACTCCATGGCGGTGGCGGTGGGCCTCCTCACGGCCTTCCTGTCGCCCTTCCTGATGCGGGCGTCCTCCCCCTTCGCCGACCTGGTGGAAGGCCGCCTGCCCGAGCGCTTCCGCACCAGCCTGGGCCTCTACCAGGCCTGGGCCGAGTCGCTGCGCGCCCGGGGCATCCGGCGGGGCGAGGGCCGCGGCCTGCGGCGCCCGTTGGCCTTCCTGCTGTTGGACGCAGCCGTGCTGGCAGTGCTGGTCGTGTGCTACGGCTTCCTGTTGGCCCGCTGGACGCCCTGGGCCGAGGGCCAGCTCCACTGGGGCCGCCTGGCGGTGCAGCTGCTGGGCGCCTCGCTGCTGGGTGCCCTGGCCGCGCTGCTGGTGCTCGGCTCCCCGCGCGAGGGGAAGACCTTGGCCCGGGACCTGGCCGTCCTGGCGCCCGGGCCGGAGGCGGCGGGCGGCGCGCGGCAGGGCCGCCACCTCCTGGCGGGCGGCCTGCGGGTGGCCGTGCTGCTCATGGTGGGGCTGCCCCTGGTGGCCGCCCTCCAGCCCTTTGCGCCCCACGGCCTGCTGCTGGCGGTGGCCTTCGCGGTCTTCGCCCTCACCGTGGTTCTCCAGCTCCTGCGGGCCCGGCGCCTGGCCCGGGAGCTCCCCGGCCCCATGGAGTGGCTCCTGACGCGGGTGCGCGATCCCTGGTCCGCCGAGGGCGAGCCCCCGGGGCCGCAGCCCAGCACCCTGCGTTCCCTGCGCCTGGGAGGGCGCTGTCCCAGCCTGGGGCGCCGCCTCTCGGAGCTGGACCTCCCCGGGCGCACCGGCGTGACGGTGGTGGCGCTGCTGCGGGATGGCCGCGTCCTCACGCCCCTGCGGCCCTCCCCGGTGCTCCAGGAGGGCGACCTGCTGGGCCTGGCGGGCCCCGAGGCTGCCCTGGACGAGGCGGAGGCCCTGCTCGGGGGGCAGAGCTAAGAAGGATCCGTGCGAAAACGCGGATGAACGTCGAAGTGCCCCTTGCGGGGCCCTCGGTTCTGGTTGGGGAGGAAGGATTCGCTGCGCTCCGCGGGGCTGGCTGCGCCCGGCCCTCCGCTGCCGCGGACCGCTCGGGGTGCTCACGCGCCCCTCGCTGGGCCTTGCGGCGCGCCATCCCCGATTCGAATCCTCCTCCTGAACGTCCAAGGGCCCCTTGCGGGGCCCTCGGTTTTGGTTGGGGAGGAAGGATTCGAACCCTCACCTGACAGAACCAGAATCTGTTGTCCTACCGTTAGACCACTCCCCAAACGGCATCCATCAGGATAGCAAGTCCGGGCCTCGGTGCAAGGGGGGAGCCGCCGCGGACGGGGAGGCGCTATCCTGGGCGCACGAGGTCGGAGATGGCGGAATCCCTGCGTTTGGCCTATTTCGTGACGCTGAAGGAGGGGGCGAGCTACCTCGGCGGGCTCCTGGTCACGGACAGCTCCGGGATCCCCGTGGACTTCCGCTACACGGAGCCCATCACGCCCACGAAGCTGCAGACGGTGCTCTACGGGAAGGCACTGGAACCCCACCTGAAGGAGGAGGTCATCCAGCGCACCCTGCTCAAGGAGCTGAAGGGCGCACCGGACCTGCTGATCATCCCTGCCACGGAGCTGGCGGGCGGCTGGAGCGGGGAGGTGCGCTGCCCCGTGCTGGCGGTGCAGAAGACCCAGGAGCCGGCCCTGGGCCGCCTGGGGGAGGTCTTCCGCGCCACGCCCCGAGAGCTGCTGCTCCAGGTGGCGGAGGGAGCCAGCCCCCTGCGCGCCCTCTTCGCGGCCGGGGTCGATGCCGCCGCCCAGGACCAGGCGGCCCAGATGCTGATCGAGGCGGGCTACCACATGGACCTCGCCGAGCCCCTGGAGCGCGTGGCCGCGGCCCTGCAGACGCTCCTGGCGCCGGAGCCGTGAGGGTGCGCCCGTGGTGATGGGGCGCCTGCGGGAGGCGGTGTCCGACGCGGCGGAAACCCTCCGCCGCGTCTTCCGTTCCCCCGCCGTCCACGGGGGGGGAACGGGCCTTCCTGCCTTCGGCGTACGCCAAGCCCCTCCCCTGGAAGCGCTGGGGCGGGGACCGGCCTGGGCCCTGGAGCCCCGGACGCGGGAAGCCTCCCTGGCCCTCCCGGCCCTGGCGGGACAGGCCTCCCTGGCGTGGCGACCAGCCCTGCGGGGGGAGGAGGGCTGGATGCACTGGGCCGAGGAGGCGCGCGTCTGCGCCATGCCGGTCTTCCCGCCGGGAGCCCAGGCCCGCCTCGAGGTGCCGCCCCTGCCGAGGCGCCCGGTGGCGCGCCCCCTGCGGGCCGAGGCCTTCCTCAGCCGGGTGCGGGCCCTGCGGGATCCCCTCCGTCCCCCGGCCACGCGGCGTGAAGAAGCCGCCTTCGCGCCGCCCGTGGTCCACGCCGACCTGCCCCTGGCCCTGGGGCTTCCCGTCGCGGTGGCGGGGGAGGATCCCCAGGCGCTGCCCCGGGCGGTGGCCATGCGCTACAGCCTCCAGTTCGTGCGCCAGACCGGCGAGAACATCCGGAACCTCGAGCTGCTGGGAATCTACCGCATCCCGCGGAAGGGCGTGCGGGAGCTCCGGCACGACGCCCGCAGCGGGCGCCTGCTGCTCACGCTGGACCCGGGGAGCCCTCCAGAGGGTGGAAGCCGCCCGCGCGCGCCTGCTGCCCCCGCTGGGCCGGGAGCCCCCCCGTGCCCAGCGGGGGCCCTTCATGCTGGCCCGGCGCAGGGACGATAGGAGCCTGGTGAGCTGTTTCCTGGAGGAGGCCTGATGCGGCCCGAAGTCCCGAACCCGTGGATGGACGACCCGGAGGCGCCGGAACCGACGCTCCCCGCCAGCGCCATGGGGGAGCTGGAGACCGCCCTGCGGCCCCGCCAGCGGGGCGAGGAGGCGCCGCGGCCGGTGGGCTGGGCGCTGGTGGTGTACGCGGGCGCGAACCTGGGGCGCGTGTTCCCGCTGGTGCAGGGGGAGAACCTCCTGGGGCGCGCCTCCCAGGCCGCCGTGAGCCTGCTGGACGAGGAGGTCAGCCGCCTGCACGCGCGCCTCACCCTGGAGGGCCCCGGGGAGGACGCGATGCTCCTTCTGGAGGACCTGGACTCCACCAACGGCACCTTCGTGAACGGCACGCGCCTGCTGCGCCCCCAGCCCGTGCGGGCCGGAGACCGCATCGGGATCGGCGCCCACGTGCTCAAGCTGGTGGCCATGGACGCCCTCGAGCGCAGCTTCCACGAGACGCTGCTCGACCAGAGCACCCGGGACGCCCTCACGGGGCTCGGGAACCGCGGCACCACGCTGCAGGAGCTCCAGAGCCGCTTCGAGCTCAGCCAGCGCCATGACCGTCCCCTCTCGGTGGTCATGTGCGACCTGGACGCCTTCAAGACCGTCAACGACACCCACGGCCACGGCGCGGGCGACCTGGTGCTCGCCACCTTCGGCGAGCGGGTGCGCCAGAACCTGCGCGGTTCGGACCTGGCCGGCCGCATCGGCGGCGAGGAGTTCCTGCTGGTGCTGCCAGAGACGGATCTGGCCGGGGCCACGCTGCTGGCCGAGCGCCTCTGCGAGGCCGTTCGCGCCGCGCCCGTGGCGCTGCCCGACGGCCCCCTGCGCGTCACCTGCAGCATGGGCGTGGCGGAACGCCGGGCCCTGGACCGGGACGGCGGCGTGCTGCTGGCCCGGGCGGATGCGGCCCTGTACGAGGCCAAGCGGGAGGGGCGGGACCGCGTGGTGGTGGCCGCGCCGGAGCCCTGAGGCCCGAATGGGATAAGCTGGAGTTTTCACGGCCCATCCCATGGATCCACGTGCTCCGCAAGCCGGTGGGGCGGTCCCCCACGAAGACACCGCGCTCTACGCGACGCCCCCCGCCGTCCCCCCCACGGAGGCGTTCTGGGTGCTCGTGCGCTACGTCGGCGTGCCCCTGGGGGAGGTGGTCCTCCTCGCGCCCCCGGCTCTCGGCATCGGACGCGCGGCACTGAACGCCCTCGTGCTCGCGGATCCCGAGGTGAGCCGGGAGCACGCCCGCCTCGACCTGGCGGAGCGGCCCGGGGGCCTGGAGGTGGAGATCGCCGACCTGGGCTCCACCAACGGCACCTTCGTGAACGGGCACCGCCTGCCCCAAGGGGGGCGCCCCGTGCCGCTGCGGGACGGGGACGTGCTGCGGGTGGGCGGCCACGCCTTCAAGCTGCGCCGCATGGACGCCCTGGAGCTGCAGTTCCACCAGGCCCTCCTGGCGCAGAGCACCCTCGACGCCCTGACGGGCCTGAGCAACCGCGCGACGGTCCTGGCCTTCCTGGACAAGCAGGCCGGCCTCGCCTGCCGCCACCACCGCCCCCTCTCCGTCATCCTGGCGGACCTGGACCACTTCAAGGCCGTGAACGACCGCCTGGGCCACGCGGCGGGAGACGTGGCGCTGGCCGCCTTCGGCCGTCTGGTGCTGGACCGGGTGCGGGGCACGGACCTCGTGGGCCGCATCGGCGGGGAGGAATTCCTCGTCGTGCTGCCCGAGACCCCCCTGCGCGAGGTGGCGGGGGTGGCGGAATCCCTGCGGACGCGCCTGGAGGCGCTGCCGGTGGAACTGCCGGAAAGCGGCGAAGTTCTGCGGCTCACGGCCAGCTTCGGGGTGGCCCAGCTCCTGCCGGAGGAGGGCTCCGGGGGCGTGCTGCTCGCCCGGGCGGACGCCGCGCTCTACCGGGCCAAGGCCCTGGGGCGGAACCGCGTGGAACATGACGCCTAGCCGGCTGCCCGCGCGCATCGGGAGCGTGCGCGTGCTGGAGCGCCTGGGCGAGGGCGGCATGGCCTTCGTGCACCGGGGCCAGGACCTCTTCCGGCCGGAGCTGCCCCTGGCGGTGAAACTCCTGAAGCCCGAGGCCGCCGCGGACCCGGAGCTGGTGCGGCGCTTCCTGCGGGAGGGCGAGGTGCTGGAGCAGCTCTCCCATCCCCACCTGGTGCAGGTCCACAATCACGGCCGTGCCGCGGATCTGCCCTTCCTCATCCTGGAGCTGCTGCCCGGCGGCAGCATCAAGCGCTGCAAGGGGGAGCCCCCCTCGCAGGTGATCCGGCGCCTCCTCCCGGTCCTGGAAGCCCTGGAGTTGGCCCACGCCGCGGGGGTCGTGCACCGGGACCTCAAGCCCTCCAACCTCCTCTTCGCCGGGGACGGCCGCCTGAAGGTGACGGACTTCGGCGTGTGCCTGTGGGAGGGCGCCGAGGGAACGCGCGCCACGCGCAGCCAGATGGTCGTGGGCACCCTGGGCTACATGGCTCCCGAGCAGCACGGCGACCCCAGGCGGGTGGACGGGCGGGCGGACGTGTACGCCCTGGGCGCCATCCTGTACGAGTTCACCGCGGGGCAGCCCTGGAGCCAGGTGCAGCTCCCACCCGCCGCGGTGCGGCCGGGCTACCCCCCGGGCCTTGCGGGGCCGCTGATGCAGGCCCTGGCGGCGGACCCGGCACGGCGCACGCCCTCCATGGCGGCCCTCCGGGAGCAGCCCGCCGCCTGGCGGGAGAGGGCCGCGGCGGCCGGCTGGGGCGAGGAGGCGCTGCCCGGCTTCAGTCCCGAGGAGCTGGAGGCCTCCACGGTGGCCCAGCGGAGGGCGCCCGCCGAGGAGGAGCCCGCCGTCCGGCTCGGCCCCTACCTGGACGCCCTCTGCACGGGGGGCGTGGGGGCGCGGCGCAGCGCCGCCGAGGGCCTGGTGGCCGCGGCGACGCGTCCAGACGAATCCTTCCTGCTGGCCGCCCTGGCGCGGGCCCCCGAGGGCGCACGCTTCGCCCTGGCGGTGGCCCTGGGGCGCGTGGGCGGGCGCGCCAGCCTCCCGGCCCTCCTCGGGCTGCTGGAGGATCCCTTCGCGCGCTCGGATGCGGCGGAGGCGCTCATGGCAGTGGCCCTTCGGGAAGGGTGCGGCCCCGAGATCCTCCCGCGCCTGCAGGAGCCGGGGCTCGGCTCCCCCTGGCGCTGGGGCGCCCGCGCCGCCCTGGGGGATAGGGCCTGGGTGGAGGCCCTGCGGGCCGCCTGGGGGGAGCTCGGCACCGCCCACCGCCTGCAGGCCCTGGAAGCCGCACGGCGCCTGCCCACCCCCCTGCGGGCCCAGGTCCGGGAAGCCGTGCAGGACGCCTCCCGCGCCGGGGGGCGGCTCCAGGAGGCCTGGGAGGGCCTGTAGGTTCGTCCCGCATCCTGCGATGGAAGACGGGGAATCGGCCCTGATGAGGCCGCCTTTCCCTGCAGCGACCATCGGCCGAAGGCCCGAGGGCGAAGCCCAGGCCAAAGACTGGCCGCATCATCCAGGCTCAGCCCGGATTTTGCGTTTGGGCTCGATAGAAGGGCTCTGCCAGAGCCATCCTTCGAGCGCTTGCGGCTCGCGACGCGGTCCAGTTCGGTCCAGACCGAGCCTGGCCCACGTCCGCTCCACGCCTTTCGCTACCGCGAAAGGCTGGCCGCAAC
>CAXYVC010000001.1:0-59986 GCA_964292295.1 uncultured bacterium | reverse complement strand
GGCGGGGTAGAAGCCGCCCTGGTTGTTGATGACAGCGGCGTAGAATGGCGCCGGGTGGTGGGCCTTTATCCAGCCGCTCTCGTAGCTCACGCGGGCATAGCTGGCCGAATGGGGCTTGCAGAAGCTGTAGCCCGTGAAGGTCTCGATCATGGACCAGACCTCCGCGGCGCCCGCGTCCGGGATGCCGTTGGCACGGCAGCCCTCCAGGAAGGCCGCCTGGTAGTCGGGGACGCGGGCCGCGTGGTCCTTCTTTCCCAGGGCCTTGCGGAGGCGGTCCGCCTGCCGGTAGCTGAAGCCCGCCATGCGTTGGGCGACCCGCATCACGTCCTCCTGGTAGACGAGCACGCCGTAGCTTGCGCTCAGGAGGTCGTCCAGCGAGGGGTGGATGGGCTCGTAGACCTCGCCCCGGGTGCGGGCCACGTAGGTGTCCACCCAGCGGTTGGCGGCGGGGCGGATCAGGGAGCTGTGGATGGTCAGGTGCTCGTAGTCGCCGCGACCCACGCGCTGCTGGAGAATGCGGCTGGCCGGGCTCTCCACATAGAAGACGCCGATGGTGTCGCCCTTGGCCATGAGGTCCTGGGTGCGCTCGTCCTGTTCCGGGAACCAGGTGCGCCGCTCGGGACCTTCCCCCCGGCTGTCCAGGACAGCCAGCGCATCGCGGACCACGGCGAGGGAGCGGTTGCCGAGGAGGTCCAGCTTCACCAGCCCGTACGACTCCACCCCATCCTTCTCCCACGGGAGGATGGACACGCCCTCCTTCGCGGGCGCGGGCTGAAAGGGCGCGTGTTCCCAGAGGGGCCCCGGGGTGATGACGGTGCCCCCCGGGTGGACCGAAAGCAGGTGGGGTTGGCCCACGAGGCGGCTGGCCATCTGCAGGATGTCGGGCCAGGGCTCGGGCATGGGGGCGTCGGTCCTGCTGGTGCGCCCGAGCTTCACCGGGAGTCCAGCCTCGTCCTCCCAGCCGTAGGTCCGCAGGCGCCGGGACATCCGGGCCAGTTCGCTCTCGGGCCGACAGTGGATCTTGGCGACCTCGCGGAGGGCCGCCCTTGGCTGGAAGACGTTGTGGTTGGCCACCATGGCCACCCGGTCGCGTCCGAAGGTGTCAAAGACCCAACGCAGCACGCCGTCGCGCTCGTCCCAGGCGAAGTCCACGTCCAGGTCGGGCGGGTCCTCCCGCTCCTCGTTGAGGAAGCGCTCGAACATCAGGTTGGCGCCCACGGGATCCACGTTGGTGATGCCGAGCAGGTAGCTCAGCAGCGAGGCCGCGCCGCTGCCCCGCCCGCAGGTGCGCGAGGCGTTGCGGGTGATGGCCTGCATGACCAGGAAGTAACCGCCGTAGCCCTTGCGCAGGATCAGATCCATCTCCATTCCCAGCCGGCGATGGACTTTGGGATCCGGCACCGCGCCGTAGCGCCTGCGGATGCCCTCCCGGGCTTCGGCCCACAGGGCCTCGGCCACCTCCTGCTCGGAACGCAGGCCCGGCGGCATGGGAAGCACCCACCGCCCCCAGGGAAGGGTCCAGCCCTGGAGTTCGGCCTCCAGGCGCCGGGTGCCCGCGTTCACCTCCTCCGACAGCCCGTCCTCCCAGCTGGGGCAGGCCCGCGCCGCGAGGCGGGGCTCCCAGTAGTCCTTCGGCTTCAGGTCCTGGAGCATGGCGTTCAGGGCAATGGCGCGCTTGACCTTGTGGAGGGCCAGCCCCTCGGGCCGGAGGAAGCGCAGCACCTGCGGACCTGCCACGGCGATGCCTTCGCTGCGTGCCCGCTGGGTGACCTGCCACCCCCCGAGGCCGATGAGCAGGGCCACCTGCCCCGGATCCGGAGCCTGGTCCCTCAGCTCCAGCGCGCCGCTCCAGCGGTCCGCCAGGATCCTGCACCCCTCAGGCCAGGCCCAGGTACGTCCATGGGCCCGGTCCGTGAGGGCCTTGTTCATGGCCGTGTAGCCTTCCTTCCCGAGGGGAAGCACGAAAGCCTCCCCCTCGCCCAAGGGCAGGCGGCAGCCCACGTGCAGGCGCAGGCCGAGCTTCTCCGCCGCGTCCCGCATGCGGGGAAAGCCGTGCAGGCCGCGGTCCACCAGGGCGAGATCCGTGTAGCCCAGATGGACCGCCAGCTTCCCCAAGTCCTCCGGCAGGTACACCCCTTCCATGAGGCTGTAGGCGGAGACGCCGAAGGCGAGGGCCACGCTAGGCCCCCATCCGCAGCATCGGGCGCCCGAAGCGCCGCTGCAGGCGGAGGGCGGTGGCCTCGAGGGCCAGGCGCTTGCGGGTCGCGTCGTCCAGCAGAAGGGCCGCACAAGACGGCTCCGGCCCCAGCCACGCCTCGAGCTCCAGGCGCTGGATCAGAACTCTTCGAGAAGCATCGGCCAGAAAGCGAAGCTCCAGTTCCTGGGCCCAACGCCACAGATCCCCCGGAGTCCTGGCGGCCTTCAGCACATGGTGTGCGTCGTCCCCACCCCACCAGGCGAGCTGGACCCGGTGCAGGTGGCGCCCCTCCAGGCGCCAGTCCCAGACCAGCCCCCACACCCAGGCGGCGAGGCCCAGCTCGTGCTTGTGGGCCGGGGGCTGGAGCAGCCGCCGCACCGATTCCGACCGGCGATCCACCTCAAGGGCGGGCAGACGCTCCTCGTCCTCACCCTTGGCCTGGCGGAGCACCTGGTAAGCTGCCGCGGCAGGGATCAGGCGCCCGAGTGCGTCGACATCCAGAGGCTGGACCTCGGCGATGCGGTGGAGCCCAAAGTGGGCGAGGCGCTCCCGGGAGCGCGCCTCCAGGGCGGGCAGGGAGGGGAGGGAAAACGGGGCGAGGAAGGGTGCCTCGGTGCGGGAGGCCACCAGACGCACCTGGTCCTCGGCCCGGGCCGCCAGGCGGGAGGCGGTGAGGCTGCGGCTGAGGCCGCCGTGGGCCTCCCAGCCCACGCTGCCCCGGAGTTCCCGCCGGATCCGCTCCGCCGCGTCCAGCGCCGGGCCATGCAGCCGCTCCGTCCCACGCAGATCCAGGAAGCCTTCGCCGAAGCGGCCCAGGCGCCCCTGCGGGCTGAAGGCCAAGAGCTGGCGCGCCAGGACGGCGCGGGCGTCCATCCAGGTCGCGGGCACGGGGTCGAGCACCACGAGGCCCGGGTCCTGGTGCAGAGCCACGTCCACCGGCAGGCCCGCCTCCAACCCCACCCCGCGGGCCACCCGATCCACCATCCAGAGCCGCGGCGTTCGCCCCGCCTCCGGGTTCCGGAAGCCCAGCGGACGGCCGGCGAGCCACGGCTCCTGCAGCCGGGCGATCTGGAAAGGAAGCTCGGGAAGCCACACCGCCAACATCGGAAACCACGCACCCCGAGAACCGGGGTCCCAAGTATGGCGAAAATTTGGCGAAGCGGCCAGCCCGGGCCCCCTCTGTGCTGCCAACGTAGCCGTAGTGATGGGCCATCGTGACCGACCACGCCTTCCCGTTGGGGTCCGTGCCGCTGCGGGTGCCCCCGCGGGGGTTCTCGATGACGAGGTGCAGGCCGTTCCAGGCGAAGTGCCCCTTCCGGTAGTTTCCGGCCTCGATCTGGGCCTCGGTGGGCTGGCGGTCCACCTGGGAGGCGGCTTCGGCAATGGTGGCTTTGGTTAGGTAGGTCATGCTGGCCTCTTGCGGTGCTGGCGGGAAGGGATCATGCTTCTGCAGGTGCAACCGCTGGAGGGGGATATACCCAGACCGCTCCAGCGTGTAGGCCGGGAAGGACGGTCCACGTTCTCCCGGCCATCACTTTTTCTCCTGGACTTCGATCTTCACGGCTAGGCCCTGAGCTTCGTGGGCGCGGTCGGCCTTTCGCTGGGCGCCCATTCGGTAGCCGGACACGATCCAGACCGTCTGCCCCTTGGCGTGCTCGGGATATCGCGTGCGCCATGCGGGCTCCACGATGACCTCGTGATCGCCATGGACGATGGCAACCCGGCTGTGGGGGATGCCTGGCTTCGCCAGATCTTCCTGGGGGTGGCCGAGGATGGCGGCCCGGGCAACCTCGCGCAGCACCCGTGCGGTGGTCGCCTCGGAGTCGTCGCCTGGGTATTGGGCCCGGCGCTGATCCACGATGTGCTTGGCGCCGTCGAAATCGATCCCGATGGGGCCGAGTCGGGGATGGTGGAAGGCGTCTGGGATCGCGGGTGGGCGCCTCCTGAGCACGGCGATGATGCTCTTGATGCCCTTCTGGATCGCAGCCTCCACGAAGGTGCCGTATTCCTCCTGGCTCACCTGGCGGACGTGGACCTTCACGGGGGAGAGACGCCCGTTCTCCAGGTGCCGAACGCTGGCCGACACGGTGATCGTCCGCATGGCCTTCGCCACGGGCCGCGTGGGGGCCTCGGTGCAGATTGCCTTGAGCGTGGTGCGCCAGTCCGGGTTGGCGGCGGCAGCGGGCGCGGTCGGAGAGGTAGCGAGCGCTGACATGCTCGGACACCCGGACCAGCTTGCCGTTCACGAAGCGGTAGGCGCCTCAGACCGAAACGTGCTGGTCCATGTCAGGCCCCCAGGCCCAGGATGAAGTTGGTGGCGCTCCGCAGGATCGCCTGGAGCCTTGGGCCGACCTCCTCCTGGGCCATGCCTTCGTCCAGAGCCTTCGCGGCCTCGATCGCCTGGCTGCCAAGCCAGCGAAAGAACGCCTCGCCGGGGTCGCGGGAAGGGACTTCCTTGAAGCTCACGGCATCCTGCGCCCGGATGTGGGCCCCCAGCATGCCTCCGCGGATGAAGTCTGGGGCGTGGTAGCCCGGATCGCGCCCCATGATGATCGCCCCGCAGCGCCGGGCCTCCTCCGCGATGGCGCCCATGGCGGCGTCCCGGGTGGCCTTGCCGTGCTGGAAGTCCTTGTAGGCGTCGAACACCTTGCCCACGAAATCATGCACCAGGCGACCGACCACGGCTGGGTCGCCAAGGCTCGGCAGATCATCGGGCTCGAGATCCGGGTTGAATCCTTCTCGGACGGTCATGCGACCCCCTTCTTGGTGTCGGCGTTTTGTTGGCCGGTGTGGGATACCTGGCTTGCCCGCGAGAGGCTTCCGTTCCCTTGGCGTCGTTGCCAACGAGGCTGTTCAGCCTTGTGACTGGAGGCTCAATGTTTTGACCTTGGGCTTCCCCACGATGCCGAGGGTGGGTGCCAGGGCCCGGAAGCGGGCCGCGGCCGCGTTCGGGCAGAGGTGGCCGTAGTGCTTCTCGACCATCCGGGTGTCGCTGTGGCCCAGCTGCCGGGCCACGATGATGAGGTCCATGCCGGCGGCGATCCATGTGCTCGCGGCCGTGTGCCGCAGCTCGTGGAAGGTGAGGCGTTCGATTTTGGCGGCATCGCACGCTGCGTGCATGTCCCGGGTGTGGTCCCCCTTCGCCCAGGCTTCCGGCGCGGCTGTCCGGCTCCGGCGGCCGACGAGCTTGCCCTTGGCCGTCAGGTGCTGTGTGCGCTCGAAGAGGATGGCTGCCCCGTCGCGCCCAGCGGTCATCTCCTCGAAGAATCCCATCCCCTCGTCGGTGAGGTAGATGTGCCGGGCCTTCCCGCTCTTGGCGATGACGGCGGGGATGAAGAGGGTCTGGGCCTCCCTGGAGAACTCGGCGACCGTCAGCTTGGTCAACTCGCCACACCTGGCGCCCGTGAGGAGGGCGGCCTGGACGAGCTTGCGGAAGTCAGGCTCGCACGCGTTGACGAGGCGGACCTGCTCCTCGATCGCCAGGAACCGGACGCGGGCGCTGGTGGTCCCGCGGTAGGGCAGCACCATCTCCCAGACGGGCTCGACGGCCGCGGCGGGGCCGTTGAGGTGGGCGTAATTCAGGGCGGCCTTGAGGATGGTGAGCACCCGGTTGGCGGAGTCCTTCCGGGCCCGCTTCTCATCCTCGGTCTTGGGCGGGGGGGCCACTTTGGGGGTGGCGCCCTCCTTCTGGTGCTTGGGCTGCCGGAGGCGCCGGGGGGACTTCGCCAGGGCGTCCAGCCAGCGTTCAAGGCGCTTCTTGGTGAGGGCGGCGACCTCGAGCGTGCCCAGGGTGGGAAGGATGTGGGCGTCGATCTGGTAGCGCTGGCGGTCGATCCCCTTCACCCCGCGGCGTTCGCAGTCGAGGCGGTAGTCCTCCATGGCCATGGCGACGGTGTAGGGGCCTTCGTGGATCTCCTCCCCGTCAGCCCGGCGCCGTGCCTCGTCGGCCTGGGCCTTGAACCATGCCCGGGCGCGTTCCTGGGCCTGGGTCCAGTTCAGGATGCGGCTCCCATCGGCGTCCTCGTAGTCGTCGGCGGGACCGATGACAGAAGCCTTCCGCGCCCCGGTGGCCTTATCCCTCCACTTCATGCGCCAGGTGCCAGCTGCCTTGCTCGCGGGCCGGTAGTAGCCGACATGCTGCCCCTCAGCGAGGGTAGACCAGTAGGGCGGATCCCGCGGCTCGAGCTTGAGTCGACTTGTCCGGGTTTCGAGTGTGGAGTCGCGTTTGGCTCGGCTCATGGTCTATGTGTAGAGCACGGAGGGGCGTTGCATTTGCGTTGCATGGATGTTCCTGGACACGGTTGGTCATGGCTGGTCGCCCATTCCCTGAAAAACAATGCTTTCTTTGGGTTGAGCTGTCCAGCGGAGACCACAATCATCCAAGTGCCCTCCCTTTCACGGCGGCAACACGGGTTCGAATCCCGTTAGCCCTACCAGCAGAAAGCGCCTGAGAAATCAGGCGCTTTCTTGTCTCGATTCGGCGCACAAGGATAGCCAATCTCGAACTTGCTGCACGAATTACGGCAAAGAACTTCGGAAACCGTCCAGATCCTTCGGGGCCATCACGGGCAGCCCGCCTCCGCCCGGAGGGGAATGCAGCTCTCGCTCGCGACCTGTTGGCAGCGAATCTCTTCATTGAATTGAGTGGACAGGGCCGCGATTGCAAAAAACGTTTAGACGGGCAGCACGGTTCCTAACATCTTGAGGAAGCGCCAACGCACAGCGGGTTCACCGCAAAGGCCGACGCCATGGCCTCCCGGCACACCTCGGGCCCCAGGCTGAAGCCTTCACGAGCCAGGGAGGTCACGAAGTCCTCGTGGAGCTTCCCCTGGCGGTACTGCGGTTCCCTGGCCGGGTGGCGCAGGTAGCGCTGGATCATGGCGGGCTCCTCGGCCACGTTGAGCACGGCATGGTAGAAGAGGCGGGTCCCGCGCTGGTAGATGGCCGAGCCCAGCACCTTGCGCTCCCCCAGGGTCAGGTCCGACGTGCCCCGGACGCTCAAACCGGTCACGCCAAGCCCCTCCAGGGCGCCGATCAAGGCCGCGCCGGTGGCGTCGAAGAGCGTGCGGGGCAGAGGGCGGGCGCCCAGATCGAGGGTGAGGGAAATGGCGGCCATGCGAGGGGAGAGGAACATGCTCTCGCCCCCACTGGGACGCCGCTGGACCGGAACCCGATCGAGGCGGACCCTCTCCTCCTCCACCGCCTGCTCCAGCCTCGAGCTGCAGCCCAGCACCACCACGGGCTCCGGGGGAATCCAGGCCAGGGAACGGTACGGACTCTCCAGGTCGTCCATCAGGGCGGCATCGGGCAGGGTGTAGGGAAGGACGCAGGAGGCCGGCACGACGGCTTGGGCGGTCACCGGGGTGCGCACGGTGCGGGCCGGGCGGCGGCCAGGCTGGCCTCCAGGAAGACCTCGGAGACGGTGGGATGGGCGTGCGCGGTGCCGGCCAGATCGAACACGGTGCCCCCCATGCGCATGAGCACAGCAGCCTCCGCGATCAGGTCCGCCGCCTGGTCGGCCAGGATCTGGACCCCGAGCACCTGGCCGGTGGACGGATGGGAAAGAACCCGCACAAAGCCATCGGCCTGCCCTTCGGCCCGGGCCTTGCCGTTGGCGCTCATGGGGAAAAGGCTTGCCTTGAAGGGGATGCCCCGGCTCCTGAGCTGAGGCTCCGTCTCGCCGATCTGGGCCGCTTCCGGCAGGGCGAACACCGTGCGGGGATAGCGGTCAAGATCCATTGGGGACCGGTGCCCCTTCAGGCGGTTGACCACGAAGAGCCCTTGGGCCGAGGCTGCATGAGCCAGACTGGCCAGCCCCGTCACGTCCCCCGCCGCGTAGATTCCAGGCACGCTGGTCTGCAGGTTCGCATCCGTGCACAGGAAGCCCTCCCGTGTTGCCAGGGCGACACGGCTTTCGGGAAGCACGGCCCGGCGCCGGGTGGCGACCACGACCGCATCGGCACGAACACGGTGGGCGCCTGCGCGCAATGCGCCGTCCTCGTAGCCGTCCAGGACGGCCTCGTGCTCGATCCGCACCCCGTCCCGGGCGAGGCGCGCCGCGAGGGCCTCCTCCAGGACCGGGTCCAGTTCTGGCAGCAGGCGGTCCTCGGGACAGAGGAGCACCACCTCGTGGCCCGTGAGGCGCAGAAGCTGGGCCAGCTCCACGGCGTTCCCACCCTGGCCGTAGACCGCGAGGGCCTCTGGCAGGGCGGCCTGGTGGAAGAGCTCCCGGGGCGTCCACACCCGCTCCCGGGGCAGAGGCAGGCGCTCGACGTCGATGCGGGACCCCGTGGCGACGAGGACGGCCCTGGTGGTGAGGCTGCGCCCGTCAACCTGGACGGCATCCGCCGCCAGGATCGTCGCCTCTCCGTGCAGGAGGTTCACACCGTGCTTCTGAAGACGGGTTTCGATGTCCTTGCCGAGCCCCGCGGCGATGTCCAAGGCTCGCCGCACCGCAACCGGCCACTGGAAGCGGAGCCCGGATGGATCGAAGCCGCCGATGCCCCACGCAGGGGCCTGCCCCATGCGCTGGAAGAGCCGCGCACTCTCGATGAGCGCCTTGATCGGGATGCAACCCCAGGTGAGGCACATGCCCCCCACCCGCTCCCGTTCGACAAGGGCTGTCCGAAGGCCCACCTGGCCCGCGCGCAGGGCCGCCACGTAACCGGCCGGTCCGCCGCCGAGGATGATGAGGTCGTAGGTCATCTGGGAATCCCCCTCAATCGAAGAGCATGGAGGACGGGTCGCCGAGGCGCGCCGCCACGGACTGGAGGAAGCGGGCGGCCTCCCCGCCGTCGATGAGGCGGTGGTCGGCGGAGAGGGAGAGGGGCATCACCTGGCCCACACGGATCACCCCCTCGCGCACCACCGGCTTCTCGGCGATGCGTCCCACCCCCAGGATGCCCACCTCGGGGTAGTTGATGACCGGGACACCGAAACTGCCACCCAGGGCACCGAAGTTGGTGATGGTGAAGGTCCCGTCCTGCAGCTCCTCCAGGGCCAGCTCCCGGCGGTGCGCCTTCTCGGCGGCGGCCTGGATCGCGCGGGCAAGCTCCAGGAGGGAGAGCCGGTCGGCATCGCGGATCACGGGAACCGTCAGCCCGGCTTCGCTGTCGATGGCGATGCCGATGTGATGGTGTTTCTTGAGGATCACCCGGTCGTTTTCAAGGTCCAACACGCTGTTGAGGCGGGGGAACTCCCTGAGCGAGGCCGTCACGGCCCGGACCACGAAGGGCAGATAGGTAAGGCGCACGCCCGCCTCGGCGGCCCGCGCCTTGTGGCGGGACCGCAGCGCCACGAGTTCGGAGACCTCCACCTCCCAGAAAAGCGTCATGTGGACCGCATTCTCCATGGAGGCGCTCATGCGCTTGGCGATGGTCCTGCGGATCCGCGTGAGGGGCTCGTATTCCACTTCCGGATCCATCCCCTCGAGTGCCCCAGGCACCGGGGCGCGATGCTTCCGGAGGTCCTCCTCCACCACCCGTCCGCCAGGCCCCGTGCCCCGGACCTGGTGGAGGTCCAGCCCGAGCCCCCGGGCCGCAGCCCGGACCGCGGGCGTCGCAAGGACCCTGGGGCGCTCCTGAGAAGGGGGCACCTCCGCCGACAGGCCCTCGACGGAAGCCGAGAGGACGGCCCGATCGCCTGCCACCTCCAGGGTGCCCACCACACCAAAACTCTCCTCCTCGACAGAAGCCTGGGCTTTGAGGGGCGGAGGGGGAGCTGCGGCCACCTGCTGAGCCTCGGCCCCGTCAATGCCTTCCAGCTCCAGCTCCGCCAGGGGATCGCCCACATGGATCAGCTCCCCTTCCCGGCCGAAGGTCGCGACCAGAACGCCCTCCTTCGGGGCGGGGATGTCGGCCACCACCTTGTCCGTCTCCACCTTCACGAGCAGATCGCCGCTCTTGACGGCCTGACCCGGGCGGACGAACCACTCCAGGATCGTGCCCTCCTCGATGCCTTCGCCGATGTCGGGGAACTGGAAGACGTAACGCATGCCCACTCCTCAGTATTCGACTGCGTTTTTGATGGCGTGGAAGATCCGCTCGGGCTCCGGGAGGTACAGCTGTTCGCCATGCGGAAGGGGAATCACCGTGTCGAAGCCCGTGAGCCTGGAAGGCGGAGCCTCGAGGGAGAGGAAGGCATCCTCCGTGACGGAAGCCATGACCTCGGAGGCCACGCTGGCGAAGGAGGGGCTCTCGCTCACCACCAGGAGTCGCCCGGTCTTCTTCACGGAGCCTGCGATCGCCTCGCGGTCCAGGGGATAGATGGTGCGCAGATCGACCAGCTCGACCCGGATGCCCGCCTTGGCCGCGAGGACCATGGCCTTCTGAACCTCCCGCACCATGGCCCCGTAGCTCACCACGGTGATGTGGTCGCCCTCGGAGACCACCTTGGCCTTGCCGATGGGGATGCTGAAGCGGTCCTCGGACACCTCCTGCTTGATGGCCCGGTAGATGCGCTTGGGTTCCATGAAGACCACGGGATCATCGCTCTCGATGGCGCTGATCAGCAGCCCTTTGGCATCGTGCGGCGTGGCGGGAATGATCACCTTCAGGCCGGGCGTGTGGGCGAAGTAGGCCTCCTCGCTGTCGGAATGGTGCTCCAGGGCGCGCACGCCTCCCCCATAGGGGGTCCGCACCACCATGGGCATGGGGTACCTCCCCTGGCTGCGGTTGTTGTACCGGGCCGCGTGAGCCACCAGCTGGTTGAAGCCGGGCCAGATGAAACCCGAGAACTGGATCTCCACCACGGGACGGAGGCCGGCGATGCACATGCCCACGGCCGTCCCGATGATGGCGGACTCGGCCAGGGGCGTGTCGAACACGCGGTCCTCCGTGAAGCGCTTCTGGAGATCCTGGGTCACACGGAACACTCCGCCCTCGACGCCCACATCCTCCCCGTAAACCACCACCCGGTCATCCTCGGCCAGCTTGATGGCGAGGGCACTCTGGATGGCTTGCACCATTGTCATGACGGCCATGGATAGTGCTCCTTCCAGTTCAGGTACTTCTCGAGTTCGGCCTGCTGGCGCTTGAGGTCCACCGGCATCTCGCGGTACGCGTGCCTGAAGACGTCCTCCGGCGTGCAGGCAGGGTGGGCCTCCGCGATCAGGAACTCCTGCTCGACTTCCTTCCGGCATGCGTCGCATTCCGCCTGCTCGTCCGCCTCGCTCCAAAGCCCCCGGGATTCCAGGTAAAGGCGCAGCCGACGCAAGGGGTCCTTCGCCTCCCAGGCCCGCTCCTCTTCGGGAGTCCGGTACTTGCTTGGATCGTCGGACGTGGTGTGGGCGCCACGGCGATAGGTAAGCGCCTCGATGAGCACGGGACCCGTTTCCAGGGCGCGTCGGCGCGCCGCCTGGGCCACCGTGCTGAGGGCAAGGAAGTCGTTGCCGTCCACCTGGATGCCAGGGATCCCGAACCCTTCGGCCTTGCTGGCAAGGGTTCGGGCGCGGGTCTGCATCCTCAGGGGAACCGAAATGGCGTACTGGTTGTTCTGGATGATGAAGACCACCGGAGCGTCCCACACCGCCGCGAAATTCAGGGCTTCGTGGAAGTCCCCGGAGGAGGTTCCGCCATCCCCCACGAAGACGAACACCGCAGCCTCTTCCTTGAAGTAGCGCATGGCCTTGCCGATACCGGCGGCGTGCAGGCACTGGGAGGCGATGGGTACGGCCGGCGGCAGCATCCTCGGCGCCTCGGACATCCGGTTGCCTTCCTCGATCCCCATCCACAGCTTGAAGATGTCCCGCATGCGGGCACCCTTCTGGATCCAGGCGCCCAGTTCGCGGAAGGCCGGCACGAGCCAGTCCTCCTTGCGCATCACCCGCCCGAAAGCCCCTGCGATGGCTTCCTGTCCCAGGTTGGGAGGATAGGTGAACATCCTGCCTTGGCGCTGGAAGGAGACCGACAGGGCATCGGCCGTCCGCGCAAAGAGCATGCGCCGATAGGCATCGCGAACCTCGCCATCCTCCAGCGGCGGCATCGCGTCCTCGCGGAGGACCCTGCCCTCCTCGTCCATGACACAAAACAGCGACGTCTCGGATCTTGCGAATGGGTCAAACACCACGTCCTCCCTGCGGCAAGGGCGCTTGCGGAGCTGTTTTCCGGAGCGAGGCGGTTCACGCCTCAGGCCATGAGATGCCGGAACCTGGGATGCGGTTGAGGGCCGCGCCATCGGTCGCCCCCTTGGCCGGATGCGAGCAAGCAGCTGCTTCCCCAACGAAGCCCAGGTGCCCGACGCGAGCGCCGGGGCGCTCGGCCGTACCTCCGCCATGAGGATCGAGAAGCCTTGCGGCCATGTGCGGTAGAACGGACTGCGGAATGCAGATCAACACCTAAACGACGTTCTGCCTTGGCAGGTATCCCCACCATCCCCTTAGGAGTCCCCATGGCGTTCCGCCTGTCCCTCCGCATCCTGCAATCCGCATGGAAACCCCTGAAACGCGCCGGTTGCGCCACGGGGCGCGGTATATCGGGCTTCCTCCAGGCCGGATGGCCGGGACTGACCCTGGGCAGCCTGGGGGTCACGTTCGGCTTCTTCGGCTACCTGGGCGCCTTCCTGCGCACCGGGCTCTGGCGCCCCCTGGACGTCCTTCTGGCCCTGGTCCTGGCGGCCCTCGGGGTCTCCCTGACGGCCCTGGTGATGCTGCTCCTGCGCCTCGCCTTCCGCAGCTGGTCGCCCCGCTTCCTGTACTGGGGCCTCGGCTCCTTCCTGTTCGGAACAGGCTTTCTCGCGGCCATGAGCGGCGCCGGGGGCATCGGCTTCCGCATGATGGCCACGCTGCTCGCGCTCCTGGGAGGCTTCGGCCTGGGGCTCACCGTCGCCCTGCGGCGGAGGCTCCACTGGGCCCACCGCTTGGTGGGGGGCGCCCTCGTGGGGGCCACGCTGTTCGGCAGCGTAGCCCTCGTTCAATGGCTGCGCAGCCCTGGCGCGGATCCGAATCTGGAGACCCAACTCGCCGCGGCGGGTCCCGCCGTGCCTCCCCTCGCCCTGCCGGATCCCTCCCTGCGCGGTCCCTACAGGGTCCAGACCCTCACCTACGGCAGCGGGTCGGATCGCCGCCGCCCGGAATACGCCGCGACCGTCGCCTTCAAGTCAGAGCCGGTGGACGCCACCCCCTTCCTGAAGAACCACAAGGGCTTCCAGGAGAAGGTGCGCCGCTGGTACTGGGGCTTCGGCAAGGACGCCTTCCCCCTCAACGGGCGGGTCTGGTACCCCGAGGGCCCCGGGCCCTTCCCCCTCGTGCTCTGCGTCCATGGCAACCACACGGCCCAGGACTTCAGCGACCCCGGCTACGCCTACCTGGGCGAGCTCCTGGCCAGCCGCGGTTTCATCTTCGTGAGCGTGGACGAGAACTTCCTCAACGGCAGCTGGGAAGGCGGCATCGGCAAGGAGAACGCCGTGCGCGGCTGGATGCTGTTGAAGCACCTGGAGGCCTGGCGCCGCTGGAACACCCAGCCCGGGCACCCCTTCGAGGGGCGCGTGGATCTCGACCGCATCGGCCTCATCGGCCACTCCCGCGGGGGCGAGGCCGTGGCCATCGCAGCGGCCTACAACCGCCTCGCACGCTGGCCCGAGGACGCCACCCAGGCCTTCCACTTCGGCTTCGGGATCCGGGCCGTCATCGCCATCGCGCCCATCGACGGCCAGTACGAGACTTCGGATGTCCCCACCCCGCTGCGGGACGTGGACTACCTCGTCCTCCAGGGCAGCCATGATGCCGATGTCTCCTTCTTTGCCGGACAGCGGACCTACCACCGGGTGGCCTTCACTGATGGCCTGCCCCACTTCAAGGCCACCCTCCACGTCCACCGGGCCAACCACGGCCAGTTCAATTCCGTGTGGGGAGCCTTCGACCACGGCGAGCCGACGAAGCACTTCCTGGCGCCCGGCGCCCTGCTGCCTGCAGCCGAACAGCGGAAGGTCGCGGAAGTCGCCCTCAGCGCCTGCCTCGAAGCCTCCCTCAAGGACCAGCGCGGCTACACCGCGTTCTTCCGGGATCCCCGCGCCGGCGCCGCCTGGCTGCCGAAGACCATCCTGCAGAGCCAGTACCAGGATCCGAGCTTCCGCCCCCTGGCCACCTTCGAGGAAGACATCGATCCCTGCACCGCCACCCTGCCCGGTGCGGGCCTCTCCGGCGAAGACCTGACGGTCTGGAAGGAGCGCGTCGTGAAGGGCCGCGGAGGGGAGTTCAGTTTCCGCCACAAGGGCCTCTGGCTGGGCTGGGACCGGGAGAGCCGCCCCGCATCCAAGCCGACCTACACCCTGGCCCTGGCGGAAGGATGGAAGCCCGAGGGGGATCGTCTGGTGCTGACCCTGGCGGACACCGATGACAACCCCATGCCGGAGGAGGACGCCAAGAAGGGCGAGGCAGCCAAGAACGCGCCGAAGAAGGACGAGAAGGCCAAGACGCAAGGCAAGGAGAAGGAACCCAAGGCCAAGGATCCCGTGGATTTCACGGTGGAGCTCGTGGGCCGGGATGGCCGCGTGGCCGCGCTGCCCCTCTCCGCCTTCCGTCCCCTCCAGCCCGTGCTGAAGGTGCGCCTCACCAAGTGGGACGCCTTCGAGCAGGAGGCCTACAAGGCTGCCTGGGAACCAGTCTTCCAGACCTTCGAGCTGCCCCTGGACCGCTTCCGCACAGCCCAGACCGGCTTCGCCCCCGGGGCCCTGAAGGCGATCCGCCTGCGCTTCGACCGCACCCCCAAGGGCGTCATCCTCCTCGACCAAATCGGGACCGCCCAAGGGCAGTAGAACACGCCGGTCCGGAAGGGAAGAAGCCCGCATTACGCGGGCTTCTTCCCTTCCGGGTGGGCATCACGCGAGCCTTTCTTTGCGGCGGACATCAGCGACCAGGCTGGCTTCATCCCGGCATATAGCAAAAGGCACCTAGATTTCTCTAGGTGCCAGAGTGGTAGCCCCAAGGGGACTCGAACCCCTGCTACCGCCGTGAGAGGGCCTAACTATCGCCGTAAGTGGACATGCATGGAAAAGGCAAGTTCCTGAAAATGCAATTATATCGACCATTGCCGACCGTTTGCGCCCAAGTCCTTCCAGCGTTATCTTTTTCCCGTGGTTTTCCCGTGGAATCTGGAGGGGGGTATGGCCCGGACGATGCGAAGCGCCAAGCTGGATACCCGTTCGGCGCGGGCGAAGCTCCACGCTGGGCCGGAGCCCTATTGGATCGCCATGGCTCCCGGGCAAGCCTTGGGGTACTTCAAGCCTTCGAAAGGCGGAGCTGGCACATGGAGGGCCCGTCTCTACTTGGCGGAAAGCCGAACCTCCAAGAAGACAGCCCTTGGAACTGCGGATGACTTTCAGGAAGCAGATGGGGCACAGGTGTTCAGCTATGCCCAAGCGCAGGCGAAGGCGGCGGAGTGGTTCAAGACCTGTGCGGAAGCGATTCGCCGGGAGGCAGGTGGGGAAAAGGTGCCACAAGGCCCCTACACTGTGGCGGATGCCATGCGGGATTACTTCGAGGCCGGGAAGCGCCGGGGCATGAAGGGGCTGAAACGGGACGAGCAACGGGCCGGAGCGTGGATCATGCCGGAATTGGGCCCTCTGCCCGTGGCGATCCTGACCCGGGGGCGTCTTGAATCCTGGCTTGCCAAGGTGGCGGAAGCCCCCCGCCGGGTGCGAACCAAGATGATCCAGGATGCAGATGCACCGGCCCCGAAGCCTCGGAATTTCAAGGTTCCGAGGCCTCTTAAACCCGCACCCGTGCCTCCGGCCCCGCCCATGACCGAAGATGAGAAGCGAGCCAGGAAAGACAGTGCCAACCGCGTGTTGACCGTGCTCAAGGCCGCGCTGAACCATGCCTTGGACCGCCGCCGGGTGAACAGCGGGGAAGCTTGGCAGTCCGTGAAGCCCTATCGGGGAGTCGGGAATGCCCGTGTCCGCTTCCTGTCGAAAGAGGAACAGGTGCGCTTGGTGAACACCTGCCCTCCAGAATTCAGGCGTCTGGTTCAGGGGGCCCTGCTGACCGGGGCCCGATATGGCGAGTTGGCCCGCGTGCGGGTGGAGGACTTCAACGCCACGGCTGGAACCATCTTCATCGCGGAATCAAAGAGCGGGAAACCCCGCCATGTGGTGCTGACCGATGAGGGGAAAGCCCTCTTCGCGGAGCTGACCGCCGGAAGGCCTGCCGGAGAGACGGTGTTCCTCCGGAAGGAAGTCGAGCGCCGGAAACGTGAAGACCTCGGGAACACCTGGGGCCATAACGACCAAGCCCGGCACATGCGGGAGGCCTGCGAGGCCGCAAAGCTGGAGCCCCTGACTTTCCACGAGCTACGGCATTCGTACGCCTCCATGCTGGTGAACGCTGGGTGCCCCCTGGCTTACGTTGCGGCTCAGCTTGGACACTCGGATACGCGGATGGTGGAGAAGCACTATGGGCACCTGGCCCCCTCTGCCCTGGCTGACTCCATCCGAGCCCTGATGCCGAAGCTCGGCTTGATGGAGGGATCGAAAGTGGCGCCGTTGGAGATCAAGAAGGCCTGAGGTTTTCACCCAAAAGGGCGAAAACTCCGGAGGCCGCCGCCCGCGCTAGAGGCTGGATCTCATTTTCGGAGACACAGCCCCAAGGGTAGGTCCATAATGGCTATGCCCTTCATGGTGTGATGAATACGGCATTGAAGCTTTTCCGGTGCTGAAATGTTTGCACTTGCGAAGCCGTCAAGGTTACATAATGACTATTATCGAAAGTTGTTCTGGCCCAAAAACTTTCTTGATTCCTCGCGCGCGCGTGGGCATCCTCTTGGGCAAGGGGGTGATCCATGGTGACCGCGAAGAATCCAGGAGTGGGACAGGGAAGGGGCGGCGGACGGCCCCAACGTGGCCCCGTAGCACGGATGCGCCTGGATTTGAGCCCTGAAGCGGCCTCCATCCTGGAGGCCCATGCCGAGGCCGCCGGGCTGCCCGTGTGGCGTGTGGTGGATGATTTAATTCGTGTGGCCTTGGCTGGCCAGGTCCCGCCCGCTCCGCGGCCTCAGATGCCCGCCGTGGTCCTGGAGATGGCGCGGGAGGCCTGCGCTTTCCTGGAGGCCCAGGAGGATCCACGCGCCGCCGCTCGCGCCCTTCGCCGTGCCTGGGGGCAAGCCCTGTTGCTGGCTTCGCATGGGATCAATCAACGGGCCAAGGGCCCAGTATCGGAGGAAAAGTGATGAGTGTCGCTGCTGTTGAATCCTTCCATGAATCGATCGGATCTGAAGAGGCCCGACAAACCAAGCCCCCTGCGGACGTGGTGGCCCTTCTTCGGCCTGCTCTTCGCGGGAAAGCCGCTGCATGGTGGGCTTCCGCTTCAGAGGGCGAGCGTGAACTCTGGCTCCTCGCGCAGATTCGAAACCAGGATTTGGGGCATTGGGAAAGCCGCTTGATGCGGATTCGTCTGGCCCTGGATGCAAAAGACGCCAACATGCTCCAGATGTTCATCAACGATCCCCATCCCGCGGTGCGCTGGCTGGCGTTCGCCTCTACCGATGAGATGGATGGTCTGCGAGCTCCCCGCCCTCACCACGCTGCCATCGCAGAGGCAATCCGATGGGCCCGTGCCTTCCGTGCCGGGCGCGCCAAGATTCCTCATGGCTTTGAGACCTCGAATCTTGGAACCGTGACACATCCAGGGAACTGACAGAAACTGTCCATCGGCGCGGCTAGGTTTGGCCGCCGAAAGCCCGCACCTACACGGGACCGCCGCGCCGCTCCATGTAGGGCATCCGGTAGGAGGATGCATGGATGACAGCGAACAAATCAGGCTCCGGACGATGCTTGAAAAGGTGGAAGGCCCCGCCTCGGTGACCGTTCAACGTGCGATAACGGGTCACTGGGGCCGTCTTTGCTGGATTGCAGACGATTACGGACGTGGCCCCTGTTTGGAGACGTGGAAAGATGCCGAGGCCCAATGGGGTCATGTGGCGAATGTCACGCGCTCTCTTATCGAGGCCCTCAACGATCTTGGGATGTTGGCATGCGCGATTCGCTTGGATGCTGCTGTTGAAGCCCCGGAGGGATACGAGGCCATCAAAGATTGCTTGCCTGTGGTGCCCGGCGAGATGCCAGTGAGCCGACTGGATGAGCTTGAGGTTTTTGCCCTTCGAGCCCAACGACATTCCCAAGCGATGAAGAAGCAGTGCAACGGCGCTAGGCGCGAAGATAACTCAGGGCCGCGGGATGCTCTCTTCGCCCGCATTCTGGGCCTCTTGAACTGCCCAAAGGCCCATGCCCAAGAAATCGCCGCCGCGATCCACGCATGGGAAAGGCGGGAGGAATACAGGCCTGGCTCACGATTTGCAGAACGTTCCACGGCCCGCGTGAAGCCTCTTCGGTAAATACACACACCCCCCCGTCTAACCATAAGGGGGTGCGTGTCCTGTGCTTATTCCCTCCACGCATGACCCTCAATGCATGGGGCCGCTTGCCCCTATGCATCGAGGGCCACCAATGCCGAAACTCAGGAAACCAACCCCCGCCGCCCCTGCTGAGCGCCCACCTGTAGCCAGGGTGTGTCTCTCGGTTCCCGAGGCTGCCGAATCCACAGGATTGAGCAAGAGCACGCTCTACAACTGCATGAAGGCCGGAACGCTGAAGTTTGCCAAGGCCGGTTCCCGCCGCCTCATCGCCGTCTCAGAGCTAGAGGCCTTCCTGGCTCGCTTGGCCGGTACTACCGAAGCGCAGGAAGTGTGAGATGCAGACACCGAAACTGGATCATCACGAGCTGCTCCGTCTTGCCCTTGAGCAGGGCTGTTTCCTCGCCTCATTCGATGACATCGCCATCACCTGTGCGGAGTTCCAAGCCCTTGTCATGATGGCCGTTCCAAGCCTGCTGGTAGACCGCCTGCGGGACGTGGCCCCGCGCTTCAACACCACCCCGGAGGCCATGGCCAAGGGCATCCTGGACGGCTGGCGCCAGAAGGCCCAGGAGTGCGCCCGCATCGTCCTGCAGGCTCAGGAAGATTCGCCATCTATGGCGAAGTCCTTCCGCAACGCCTCCCGGCCGTGCCCGGAGATCATGTGGTCCGCGCTCTGGAGGGGCTGGGCCCTGGATGGCGGTTCGAAGCCCGAACCGACGCAGAAGAAGGCGAAGCGGCCCCAGCCGAAAGGGGCTCGTTAATGCCGACCCCCTACAAGAAAGGCCCACGATGCGAACGCGGGCCCATTGAAAATCACAGTGAAACGCTATCCCAAAGATACGCCAGGGCCGAAGCTCACGCGCGGGAATTCTTCCCTTCCTGGGCCCCCCAGGACTTGCGCCGGATCATCCGGGACATCCGGGCCATGGCCGCACCCGAGGAAGGGATTCCCGGCGTGCTGGACCATGCCTGCACCTATATCCCCGGCGCGGGTTTCCTTGAGCTGCATTTCGATGGCACGGGCGGGGTGATGATCGATCCGGCCTCCGACTGCACCCCCGCCATGCTGGAACTGGGGCGCGCGCTGAAGCTGGTCTTGGGGGAGAAGTGCCGGGTGGGCAGGCCGGAGGTGTGCCAATGAGTGACCTCCGGGGACTCCTCACAGGATCGGCTATCCCCTTCCTGGCTTGCCTGAACCAGTGCCGCCGAGACGATGCATGGACCGTCCCGGAGCGCTGGCAGACCTTCGATGAGGACAAGGGGCGAAAGGACGCATCGCTTGCCCGGCACTGGTCCAGGTCGATTGACGAAGCCGCCCTGGACCTGGAGCGCCTGAACCATTCGGGCGCGGGTGTCTTCCTGACCGTCAATCAGACCGATGGGCGGGGCCGGAGCAAGGCGAACATCCAGCGCATCCGGGGATGGTATGCGGACCTCGACTCGAAGGATGCAGCCGAACCTTTCGCGCTGGAGCTGCTGCCCCTGGCGCCGTCCATGGTGGTCCGTACGCCGGGAGGTTGGCATCTCTACTGGCTCGCCCAGGAGCCCATGCCATGCGGCGATGAAGCCCGGCGGAGCGAACACGAGTTGGAGCTGAAGGCCATCCAACACGCACTTTCCCGTTTCGGCGCCGATAGGGCCGCCTGCACCGTGGAAAGGGTGCTCCGAGTTCCGGGGTTCATGCACCGAAAGGCCGAACCCCGCCCGGTGGAGCTGGTGGCCACAGATGGGCCGCGCTACACCCGAGAGGAGATCCGGGCCGCGTTCCCGCCCGTCCCCGCGAAGAAGGAGGGCAAGCCAGAGGGAGAGCGGAGTCGATCCATCACCCCTCTGGACCGTGCCGAAGTGCTCGAGCGGGCGGGGCGCTACCTGGACACGCTGCCCGAGGGAATCCAGGGGCAGGGTGGGAGCGGGATGACCTTCAACGCGGCTCTGAAGATCATCGATGGATTCGACCTCTCCGAGGATGAGGCCCTGTCCCTGATGCTGGACCGCTACAACCCGCGATGCGTGCCCCCCTGGAGCGTCGAGGAGCTGCGGAAGAAGGTTCGGGACGCCGCCTCAAAGTGCCAGGACCGCGGGCACAAGCTGCGGGAGGAACGGAAGCGCGAGAAGCCATCCCAACCGGGCGAGGCCCCCTCTGCTGGCTCGCCCGAGTTGCCGAACGATGTCCAGGCGCCGCCGGAGGCCGGGAAGGATGCCCATGCCCGCCCGGCGGTGCGGGGCTTCGAGTGGGGCACCCGGGGCCTCTTCCACCTGAAGGCCACCGGGAAGGACACAGACGGGAACGAGAAGCCCCCGGAGCGCGTGTGGATCGCCCCACCCTTCACGCTCCCGGGCCTGGTGCGGGACGAGGCTTCGCAGGGTTGGCGCCTGCTGATCGCGTGGCACGACCTGGACGGCACGCCCCATGAAGAGGCCTTGCCCTTCGAGCTGCTGGCCGGGGAGGGGCCCGAGCTGGCTCGGACGCTGGCCCAGGGGGGCATGGTTCTTCCGCCTGATCCTGGATTGCGTCGGCACTTGCTGCGCTACCTCTGTGGAGCCGCCTCCAAGGTGCGGGCTCGCGTGCGTCTGGTGGATGCCCTGGGATGGCAGGAAGGTGCCTTTGTCCTGTCCGGCGGGGAGACCATCGGGCAGGCCGGGGAGCCGGTGCGCTACGCCGGAGAGCCACAAGGCCTCCATGCTCGAACCGTACGGGGCACGCTGGAAGGCTGGAAAGATGGCGTGGCACGCTTCGCTGTGCGGAATCCCCGCCTCACCTTCGCCCTGGCTTGCGCCTTCGCCGGGCCGCTGCTGGAACTGGTGCGGCCCGATGGAGGCGGGGGCTTCAACCTCATGGGTTTTTCGTCCAAGGGCAAGAGCACCTGTCTGGAGGCCGCCGCTTCTGTGTGGGGGCGCCCGGACCCGCTTCCGACATGGCGGGCCACGGGGAACGGCCTGGAGGGCATCGCTGCGACACGGAACGATGGATTTCTGGCTCTGGATGAGCTTGGCCAGGTGGATCCGAAGGAAGCCGGAGCCGTGGCCTACATGCTGGCAAACGGATCCGCAAAGGCCCGGGCGAACCGGGAAGGCGGGGCCCGGGCCATGCGGCAATGGCGTCTGATCTTCCTCAGCACGGGCGAACAGGGCCTTGAAGACAAGATGATGGAGGACGGAAAGCGCGCCCGGGCGGGCCAGGAAGTACGCGTGCCCGACATTCCCTGTCCACAGGAAGGCATGTTCGAGGAATCCCACGGCCTGCCCAGTCTTGGAGTCCTGGCGGAACACCTGAAAGCCCAGGCCCGGAAGCACTACGGGCACGCGGCCCGGGCCTTCCTGGAACACCTCTGCCAAGAGTGGGAGCGCCGGGAGGCTCTGCGAACGAAGCTCCAGGAGATGGAACGCGCCTGGCTCACCTCTGCCGTCCCCGCGGGGGCCGCTGCCCAGGTGCGCCGCGTGGCGGGGCGGTTCGCTCTGGTGGCTGTGGCGGGGGAACTGGCCCAGCGGATGGCAATTCTCCCCTGCCCCAAAGGCGAGGCACCCCGAGCCCCCGCCGTCTGCTTCAAGGCATGGCTGGACCGCCGGGGCTTCACGGGCGCCTCAGAGGTCCACCGGGGCATCGAAGCCGTGTTGACCTTCCTGGAACGCAACGGGCAAGCCAGGTTCGATGAGTGGGGAGACAGAGACGCACGCATCATCAACCGGGCAGGCACGCGGAAGCGGGCCGAGGGGCCAGTGGATGGCTGGGATTTCTTCATCACCTCCAGCGCATGGAAGGAGGCCTGCCAAGGTTTCAACGCCGCCAGCGTGGCGAAGGCCTGCGCTGATGCCGGTATCCTGGAGCCGGGCCCCGATGGGAGACACTCCAGAACCGTGAGCATCCCTGGGCACGGGAAGCCCCGGTGCTATGTCATCCGGGCCGCTTCCGTGGCGACTCTCGGCAAAGAGGGCGGCGAATGATCCCGGGGAGATGGAATCAGGGTGTCCCATGTGTCCCGTATGCCCGAAACCTGCGCCAGTGCTGGATGGAGAGGGGGACACGTATAGGTGTCCTGTCAGGTGTCCCCTCTTTGTCCCGTCTTCCTTCATTCCGTCACAGGAGGGGACACCTTGGAGGTGACGGGACACTTTGGGACACGAATAGGTGTCCCATCTCAAAGCCGCTCCAGTATTGGCATTTGAGAGAAATGGGACACCTGGGACACACGGGACACCTGTTCCGCAGGGGTGGGGGAAAGCGGGGCCAAGGGTGACGTGGCTGGATCGGCTCTTGGTCGAAGATCGGGGGGCGATGGCTCCAGAGGTGGAGGCGGTGCCCAGGTGCGACCGATGGACCGGGCCTTTGTTCGATCCGGCTTTGGAGCCCCTGTGCTCTGGCTTGCCCTCAGAGGAGGCTCAAGCCCTGCGGGAGGAGCGTGCCGCCATCCTCGAATACACGGGAGCGCTGCCACGCGCTGAGGCGGAACGCCGGGCGGGGTTTGGGATCGCATTCCCTACACAATCTCAAGGAGCGTAGTCATGGAAATTCAGCTCGACTGCCTGACGCAGAAAGACCTTGCCGCCTTGTTCGGGAAGACGGAGCGCACCGTCATGCGCTGGCACCAGTTCGGACTCCCTCAGCACGGGAAGGGCCAGGGGTGCTATTACATCTGGACGGAAGTCCTCCCTTGGTATGTGGCCTATGAGGCAGGTCTCCGGGCCGGTGACCCGACGGCCAAGCTCCCGCGCGCACCCTCTTCACCGCGTCCCGGGCCGAATTGCTTCCGTGCGCTGGAGCTCTTGGAGAAGGCGCAAGATGCCCTCAGGGGTGAGATCGGGGTGACCCTCAAACAGAGGTGCCCCCGGCGCAAGAAGACAACCAAGCTGGCCCCACGAAAGAGCATGTCATCGGGCCTCTCATAGTCGAGGTGCTCCCCTATGAACTTGGGTCCTTCCAGAGGGCCCAGGGGAGGGTATCGCGGCAACCCGCCTGGTTTGGCTAGCTAGCGGGGATTTCCCCATGTCGTCCTCCGAATGAGGTGATGGGCAGTCCTAGCAGGGTCTGGAGGTTGCGACAGCGGCGACAACGGGGGGGCCGGACCGCGGTTCCCGGCCTAGTTCGGCTTAGTTTGGGGCATGCCTTTGGTGTCCCCCAGGCTAAACCGCGGCTCTCCGGTCAGAAAGGGATTACGCCCTCCAGGAGCGAACGCCAGAGGAAGGCCGCCAGGATGGCGGGGCGTGCTCCGCCCCTGGCTCTGCTGACCAGCACGGGCCAGGGCCATGTGGTGTTTCCTGACGGCGTGAGCCGTCATCCTGGCTTGCCCTTGGAGATGCGTTGGGATCAATGCATGGAGGGGCGAAAGCGGCCCACTTTGGCCGGGATTCTTCCACTGGCGGCCCCTGGAAGAACACCCCTGCCCAGGCACATCTTTTTCCCGTGGTTTTCCCGTAGGGCTTTCTCAGCGAAGTCCCGTGCCGGAATAAACCAAAAGGCACCCAGATTTCTCCAGGTGCCTGAGTGGTAGCCCCAAGGGGACTCGAACCCCTGCTACCGCCGTGAGAGGGCGGCGTCCTAACCGCTAGACGATGGGGCCGTCGCGGGAAGGAAAGTCTATCGCGGAAGGCCCGGGGAGCCAAGGGGAATTTCGGGGCATCAGGGGCGCAGAACGAGGGAGAAGGTGCCCACGGTGCGGTCCTTCATGACCCCGTCCAGGGTGCGGTGGAGGCCGAGGGTGCAGGTGAAGCGGCCCAGCAGCGGCTGGGCGAGGCTGGCGGGAAGCAGGGCGTGGACGGGGATCTCGACGCCCGCTGCCCGCTGGTAGGCCGGGCGCGCGCCGCCCCGGTCCCAGACCGCAGCATGCTCCAGGTACAGGTGCATGAAGCCGTCTCCCAGCTCGCCCCGGAGGCTGCGCATCCGATTGCCGGCCTGGAGGTAGGCGGGAAGCGCCGTCTGCGCCACGCGGTTCCAGTCGAGGCTCTCGGCCACGAGCCCCGGGGTCTCCCCGCCCAGGTGGAAGCGGTCCAGGGCGGTGGGATCACCGCCCACGCGCCCTTCGGACAGGCGCCCCGTCAGGCGACCCAGGGGCGTGCGGAGGCCCAGCGCCAGGGAGCCGCGGGCCAGGTTCCAGGCCTGCCCGTCGGTGCGCCCTGCCCCGGCCCGGGCGTCCAGCGCGAGGCCAAGGCCCCAGGCTTCGCCCCGCGACCGGAAGAAGGAGGCGGCCAGCTCGGCGCCGCCCAACCCCCGGTCCACCCGGACGGCGCCGGGGTCGCAGGCCTTCACGCTCTCCCAGGCCAGCACGGGCCGGAAGCGGAAGGGAAGATGCCCCGCCTGCTGGAAGGTGAAGGCCAGCTCCGCGCCGCGGCGCTGGCGGTCGAAGCCCGCCACGGGCGCGAAGGCCTGGCGGGAGGGTTTCTCCAGATTCGAGAAGAGCTCCAGGCTGGGCGCCAGGCGCCAGCCGCGGTAGGCCACCCCCAGGGCGGCGCCCCGGGGTCCCATGGCCTCGCCGATCCCTCCCAGCACGTGCCAGTTCAGGCGTCCCAGCAGGTCGTTGCCGCCCCAGCCGAGCTGCAGTCCCCGGGCCGAGGGCATCAGGCTGTAGCCCACGCGGCTGCCCATGGCGTGGCTGTCCCCCACGGCGTAGTCCCGGGCCTCGGGCGCCGAAGCCGGCGGGGGCAGCAAGCCCGCCTCGTCCGCCGGGGGCAGGAGCGCCCGAGGCACGAGGGGATGCGCCTCCACGGGCAGCGCGGCCTCCGCCAGCGGGGGCAGGCCCAGGTCCAGGCGGCGGATCTCGCAGCCCGTGGCGCCGAGCTGGACGTAGTACACGAAGCGGCCATCGGGCGTGGGAGCCGGCTGCCAGGCGGCGGCCAGGGTGCGCGTGAGGGGCTGTTCCCGCCCGTCCGGCAGGCGCCGCACCAGGTTCCAGATGCCCTCCCGCTCCTTCCAGGCGATGGAGGCCCCCGCCGGCGCGGGGGGAGCCCCACCCTCTTCCACGCGCCCCGAGGGAAGGAGCAGCGCGAAGAAGCGGGGTTCCAGCACCCCCTCGCCGTTGGGGACGCGCAGCTCGAACCCCACGCGGTCCCGCCCCGCCCACCACGCGCGGCGCGGCAGGAGGCCGTCCCGGCGCCCCAGGAAGGCCACCTGTCGGGGCTCCGGGTATTCGGGCACGCGGTCCTCGACCTCGTTCGGATCCTTGTCCTTGCCGCCCGTGCCCTTCTCCTTGGGGGCCTTTGCGGCCAGGTCCCACACGCGCAGGCCGGGCCGGCCCCCCCCCAGCACCCGGGCCAGGAGCCTGGTCCCGTCCGGACTCACGGCCAGGTCCGTCACCTCGCCCGGGAAGCGGGCGAAGAGCACGCCTTCCCGGAGCAGGCCCTGGGCCTGGGCGCGGCGCTCCAGCTCCAGCGCGCCGTGGGTGAGTTCCGCGCGCCAGCGGTCGTAGCCGTCCTGGGGGCCGACGCCGAAGGTGGCCTTGAAGCTGGCGTCGAAGTCCCGGCGTTTCCGGGAGGCCAGCTGCTTCCAGAAGCGCTTCAGGATGTCGGGCTGCGAAGGGTTCCGGGCCTCCAGCCACTCCAGGTAGGCGCTGCCCGCGAGGTAGGCCATGGCCCCCCCCCGGAAGCCGCCCATGCCCGAGACCGCGCCGTAGTCCGGAAGCTTGCCCTGGAGCGCCCACTGGCGCAGCACCGCCGCGCGGTAGGCGCTGTGGGGGCGCCCCGAGCCCGTGATGCGCCCCTCCACCAGCGTGGCGTAGCCCTCCGTCAGCCAGCGGGGCGCCTTGCGGGCAATCGGCCCCACGGGCAGGCCCGCGAGGCGCTCCCACAGGTTGGGCTGGTTCTGGGGGCGCAGGAGGTGGTGGATGTGCGTCAGCTCATGGACCACCAGCAGCTCCACCCAGCTGGCGTGGTGGCCGATGGCCGAATCCGGTTCGGGCGGCGTCTTCCACAGCTCCACGAAGGGGCGCTTCAGGAAGGGAACGGCCATGCCGTTCGCCTCCTGCGCGGGATCCCGCAACACCACGTCGACGGTCCCCGGCGCCGCGTAGCCCACCCACTCCGTGACCCGGGCGTGGATGCCCTCGATCCTCGAAGCCACCTCCCGGGCGAAGGGCTCGAAGCCGCCGGCCGGATGCGACGGGTAGTGGATGCGGTAGTGGGCCGTGCGGAAGGTCTTCCAGGGGGCGTCCGGCGCCTGGATGCGCGGGGAGGCGGCGGAGAGCAGGAGGGGAGCGCAGCAGAGGGCCAGGGTTTTCATGCCCCCAGTGTGGCCAGGACGGAAGCAGAAGAGCCAGACCGCGGAGGGATCTGGCTCTTCCGTTTGGTGCGCCCGACAGGATTCGAACCTGTGACCTTCGGCTCCGGAGGCCGACGCTCTATCCAGCTGAGCTACGGGTGCTCGGGGAGATCCATGATGACGGCTCAGGAGCCCGGGTGCAACCGCGGCGCCCCCGCGGCCATGGGACCGGCGATGGCCTTCCGCCGCACGGGGGCGGCGCCGGCGATGAAGAAGCGGCGCACGCCCAGGGCGACGGCCTCGGCCAGGCGGCGGCGGAAGGCGGCGTCCTTCAGGCGCGCCCCCTCCTTCGGGTTGGAGATGAAGGCCGCCTCCACCAGTACCGCGGGCATGGCCGCGCCGCGCAGCACCGCGAAGGGCGCCTGCTTCACGCCGCGCTCCTTGATGCCGCCCAGGCGGTTGAGCTGGGTCTGGATGGCCACCGCCAGGCGCTCCGAGTCCTGGAGGTAGGCCTTCTGGGCCAGGTCATCCAGGATGCTCGCCACCACACCGTCCGGCCCCGGCTGGGCGGGGGCACCCGCGTTCTCCAGGGCCGCGATGGCGGCGGCGTCCGCATCGCCCGCATCGAGGCTCAGGAAGAACACCTCGCTGCCCCTGGCGCTGCGGGCCCGGGCGCCGTTGAAGTGCAGGCTCAGGAAGAGGTCCGCCCCCGCTTCGTTGGCCGCGCGGGCCCGCTCCCAGAGGGGCACGAAGACGTCCGTGCGGCGGGTCAGGATCGCCTCGAAGCCGGCCCCCTCCAGGCTGCGGGCCAGGTCCTGGGCCAGGTCCAGGGCGGCATCCTTCTCCTTCAGGCCCTTCCGCCCCTTCGCGCCCGCGTCCTCGCCACCATGGCCCGCATCCACCACGATCTTCAGGCGCGACGTGGACGGCGCCGGGTTGGGACTTTGCCCGAAGGCCAGTAGGCTGAAGAGCAGGATCGGAAGGATCGGGAGGACGTTCACGATGGCCCAGGCGGTGAAGGGGATGAGGGATCTGCTCGGCGGGGAGATGCGCTGGTTCCAGCACGTCGAGGATACCGCGAGGCAGGCCTTTGCCCGCCACGGCTACCAGGAGATCCGCACCCCCATCCTCGAGGAGATCGAGGTCTTCAAGCGCGGCGTCGGCGAGAGCTCGGACATCGTGAACAAGGAGATGTACGACTTCACCGACAAGGGCGGACGCCACGTGGTGATGCGCCCCGAGAACACCGCCGCGGTGGTGCGCGCAGCCATCCAGCACCGCCTCTTCGAGACGAGCGATCCGAAGCTCCTGTATTACATCGGCCCCATGTTCCGCTACGAGCGCATGCAGGCGGGCCGCTACCGGCAGTTCTGGCAGATCGGCGCCGAGAGTTTCGGCACGCCCACGCCCGAGGCCGAGGCGGAGAGCCTTCTCCTGCTCTTCGAGCTGCTGCGGGGCCTCGGCCTCTCCAGGCTCAGCCTCAGCCTGAACAGCGTGGGCACGCCGGCCTGCCGCCCCGCCTTCCACGAGGCCCTCCGCGCCTTCTTCACGGCCCGCGCGGAGCGCTTCTGCGCCGACTGCCACCGCCGCATCGCCGAGAACCCGCTGCGGGTGCTGGACTGCAAGGTCCCGGGCTGCCAGGAGGCCCTGGAGGGCCACCCGGTGCTCACCGACTTCCTGGACGACGCCAGCCGGGCGCACCACGCGCGCCTCAAGGTCCTCCTCACGCAGCTCGGAATCCCCTTCGAAGAGAATCCCCGCCTGGTGCGGGGCCTGGACTACTACACCCGCACCGCCTTCGAGGTGCTCAGCTCCGATCTGGGCGCCCAGTCGGCCCTCCTGGGCGGCGGGCGCTACGACGGCCTGGTGAAGCAGCTGGGTGGGCCCGAGGTGCCCGCCTTCGGGTGGGCCATCGGCCTGGACCGGCTGGCCATGCTCCTGCAGACCCTGCACGGGGAGGCGCCGGAGGACAAGGCGGCCCTCCTGATCCCCCTGGGCGAGGCGGCCAGCGCCAGGGCCCTGCAGCTCGCCCAGGCCTGCTGGGCCGAGGGCCGGTCCGTGCAGGTGGAGACCCGCAGCCTGGGCCTCAAGAAGGCCCTCCAGGGCGCCAACCGCCAGGGCTTCCGCCTGGCCCTGATCCTCGGGGACGGCGAGCTGGAGCAGGGGATCGTCACCGCGCGGAACCTCGCCGAAGGCACCCAGGAGAGCTGGCCCCTGGCCGAACTCGCCGACCGCCTGAACGCGTAGACTGGTCCCATGAAGCGCCCGGAGTCCAAGGGATCCACCATCTTCAGCATCGGCATGCTGGTCGTCGCAGCCCGGCGGAACCTGCGCCAGCTCGCCGCGGACACCCTGAAGGACCTGGAGCTCACGCCCCACGAATACTGGCTCCTGATGGTGGTGCAGCAGGAGGGCCCCCTCTCCCTTACCAGCCTCGCGGGCCGCATGTGGATGGACCTGCCCACCGTCTCCCGCGCGGTGAAGGCCCTCTCGGAGCGGGAACTGCTCCAGGTCAAGAACGACCCGCGGCACGGGCGCAAGCTGCTCATCAGCATCCATCCCCAGAAGGGCAGGTCCCTGATGACGGAGCTGCTGAAGCGCACGGCGCGCACCCAGGCGCGCCTGGACGACGGCCTTGGCGCGGAGGACATCGACACCCTCCAGCGGGGTCTGGCACGGATCATCGAGAACGTGGGCACCATCCTGAAGGAGCGCGCCGAGGAGGCGGGCTGAAGCTCGCCCCCCTCCCACGACCATCCGGCCCCACCGGAAAGCTCCGGGGGGAGTGCCTCGTGTTCCGAGGCTAGAATGCCTCCTGCGCCCCCGCGCAGCCTCAAACCGGATGGCCCCATGAACGGCAGCGACTCCCCCCTCCCGACATCCCAGGACGCCTCCCCCCGGAGGATTCCCCGGGGCTGGATGCTGGCCGCCGGGGCTGGCCTGGCGGGCTTGGCGCTGCTCTGGGCCTGCACCCGCGGCCGCGGGGCCGGGGCCCCCCCCGCGGCGCGCCCCGTTCCCGTGGCCGTCGCCCCCGTGCGCGCCGGGGACATGGACCTGACCCTCACGAGCCTCGGCACCGTGATCGCCATCGACGCGGCCACGGTGAGGAGCCGCGTGGACGGGCAGCTCATGCGGGTCGCCTTCAAGGAGGGCCAGCTCGTGCGCCAGGGCGAGCTGCTGGCGGAAATCGACCCCCGCCCCTTCCGGGTCCAGCTCATGCAGGCCGAGGGCCAGCACGCCAAGGATCTGGCCGCGCTCCGCAACGCCCGCGCGGACCTGGCGCGCATCCAGAGCCTCGCGGGCCAGGGCGTCGTCTCGCGCCAGCAGCTCGACACCCAGGAGGCCCAGGTGGCCCAGTTCGAGGCCGCCCTGAGGAGCGACCAGGCCCAGGTGGAGAGCGCCCGCCTGAACCTGACCTACAGCCGCATCACGTCCCCCGTCTCCGGCCGCGCGGGGCTCCGGCGCGTGGACCCGGGCAACCTGGTGCGCGCCAGCGACGCCGAGGGCCTCGTGGTGATCACCCCCGTGGCGCCCATCCACGTGCTCTTCACGGTGCCCGCGGACGCGCTGCCCCAGGTGCTGGCCCGCGCGCGCCAGGGCGCCGCCATGGCCGTGGAGGCCTACGACCGCGACCTGAAGACCCGGCTCGCCACGGGCGCCGTGGCGGCCATCGACAACCAGGTGGACGCCGCCACGGGCACCGTGCGCATCAAGGCGCTCTTCCCCAACCGGGACGGCGCCCTCTTCCCCAACCAGTTCGTGAACGCCCGCCTCTTCGTGGGCAGGCTGCAGAAGGCCCTCCTCGTCCCCACCGCCGCCCTCCAGCGCAGCCCCCAGGGGGCCTACGTCTACGTGGCCAGGCAGGGAACCGCGGAACTGAGGCAGGTGGAGCTGCTCGGGAGCGACGGCGAGACCAGCGCCCTGGGCGGCGCGCTGGCCGTGGGCGAGCAGGTGGTGGTCGAGGGGCTCGAGAAGCTGAAGCCGGGCTCGGCCCTGGCCCTTCCGGGCGGCAGCGGCAAGGGCGCGGGCCGCCGATGAACCTCTCCCGCCCCTTCATCCTGCGGCCCATCGCCACGGCGCTGCTGATGGCGGGGCTGCTCCTGGCGGGCGCCATCGCCTTCAAGCAGCTGCCCGTCTCCGCCCTGCCCCAGGTGGACTACCCCACCATCCAGGTGGCCACCTTCTACCCCGGCGCGAGCCCCGAGGTGGTGGCCTCCGCCATCACCGCCCCCCTGGAGCGCCAGTTCGGCCAGCTTCCGGGCCTGAACCGCATGAGCTCCAGCAGCTCGAACGGAAGCTCCCTGATCACCCTCCAGTTCGTGCTCGACCTGGACATCGACGTGGCGGAGCAGCAGGTGCAGGCGGCCGTGAACGCCGCGGGCAACTTCCTGCCGAGGGAACTCCCGAACCCGCCGGTGTACAGCAAGGTGAACCCGGCGGACGCGCCCATCCTCACCCTGGCCCTCACCTCGAAGACCCTGCCCCTCTCGAAGGTGCAGGACTTCGCGGACACGCGCCTGGCCCAGAAGATCAGCCAGCTTCCGGGCGTGGGCCTCGTCAGCATCACGGGCGGCCAGAAGCCCGCGGTGCGCATCCAGGCGAACCCCGCCGCCCTGGCGGCGCGGGGCCTGACGATGGCCGACATCCGCACCGCCATCGGGCAGTCCAACGTCAACCAGGCGAAGGGCAGCTTCAACGGCGAGCGCCAGGCCTACGCCATCGGCGCCAACGACCAGCTGCTCACCAGCGACCAGTACCGCCCCCTCGTGATCGCCTACAAGGACGGCGCCCCCGTGCACCTGCAGGACGTGGCCACCGTCTTCGACGGCGTGGAGAACGACCGCCAGGCGGCCTGGACCAACCGCGCCCCGGCGGTGCTGCTGAACATCCAGCGCCAGCCCGGCGCGAACATCATCGCCGTGGTGGACCGCGTGAAGGAGCTGCTGCCCCAGCTGCGCGCCTCCCTGCCCGCCTCCGTCGAGCTGTCCGTGCTCACGGACCGCACCACCACGATCCGCGCCTCCGTGGCGGACGTGGAGTTCGAGCTGATCCTCACCATCGCGCTGGTGGTGATGGTGATCTTCCTCTTCCTGCGCACCCTGGCGGCCACGATCATCCCGAGCGTGGCGGTGCCCCTTTCCATCACGGGCACCTTCGGCGTGATGTACCTGCTGGGCTACAGCCTGAACAACCTGACGCTGATGGCCCTCACGATCTCCACCGGCTTCGTGGTGGACGACGCCATCGTGATGATCGAGAACATCATGCGCCACATCGAGGAGGGTGAGCCGCCGCTCCAGGCCGCGCTGAAGGGCGCCGGTCAGATCGGCTTCACCATCCTCTCCCTCACGGTCTCCCTCATCGCCGTGCTCATCCCCCTGCTCTTCATGGGCGACGTGGTGGGGCGCCTCTTCCGGGAATTCGCCGTGACCCTGAGCGTGACGATCCTCGTCTCCGCCGTGGTCTCCCTCACCCTCACGCCCATGATGTGCGCGAAGCTCCTGAAGCACCGCCCCGCGGCCCAGCAGGGGCGCTTCGCCCAGGCCTCCGAGCGAGTCTTCCAGCGGGTGCTCGCCTTCTACGAGCGCACCCTGCGCGTGGTGCTGCGCCACCAGAAGGCCACGCTGTGCGTGGCCCTCGGCACGCTGGCGGCGACGGTGCTGCTCTACTTCGCCGTGCCCAAGGGCTTCTTCCCCGTGCAGGACACCGGCGTGCTCCTGGGCATCTCCGAGGCGCCCCAGGCCGTCTCCTTCCGGTCCATGGCGGAGCGCCAGCAGGCCCTGGCGGACGTGATCCTGCGCGACCCGGCGGTGGAAAGCCTCAGCTCCTTCATCGGCATCGACGGCACGAACACCACCCTCAACAGCGGCCGCATCCAGATCAACCTGAAGCCCCTGGAGGAGCGGAAGCTCAGCGCCTCGGAGCTCATCCGTCGCCTGCAGCCCGAGCTGGAGAAGGTCCAGGGCATCCAGCTCTACCTGCAGCCCGTGCAGGACCTCACGGTGGAGGACCGGGTGAGCCGCACCCAGTACCAGTACACGCTGCAGGATGCGGACGGCGCCGAGCTGGACGCGTGGGTCCCGCGCGTCGTGGCGCGCCTGCAGCAGCTCCCGGAGCTGCGCGACGTGGCCAGCGACCAGCAGAACGCCGGCCTGCGGGCGCGCTTCGTGATGGACCGGGCCACCGCCGCCCGCCTGGGCGTGACGCCCCAGATGCTGGACGACGCCCTCTACGACGCCTTCGGCCAGCGCCAGATCTCCACGATGTTCACCCAGCTCAACCAGTACCGCGTGGTGCTGGAGGCGCCCCAGGGGCTCTTCCAGCGCCCCGAGGAGCTGCTGGACCTCCGGGTTCGCTCCAGCAGTGGCGCCACGGTGCCCCTCGGGGCCTTCACGCGCCTGGAGCTGGACCGCGCGCCCCTCGTCCTCAACCACCAGGGCCAGTTCCCGGTGGCCACGGTCTCCTTCAACCTCGCGCCGGGGAGTTCCCTCGGCGACGCGGTGCGGGCCATCACCCGCGCCAGCGCGGAGCTGGACCTCCCCCAGGGCCTGAAGGGTTCCTTCCAGGGCACCGCCCAGGCCTTCGGGGCCTCGCTCCAGCACACGCCCTTCCTCATCCTGGTGGCGGTGCTGACGGTCTACATCCTGCTGGGCGTCCTCTACGAGAGCACCATCCATCCGGTGACGATCCTCTCGACGCTGCCATCCGCCGGCGTGGGGGCGCTGCTCTCGCTGATGCTCTGCCGCACGGACTTCAGCGTCATCGCGCTGATCGGCATCATCCTGCTGATCGGCATCGTCGAGAAGAACGCGATCATGATGATCGACTTCGCCCTGGAGGCGGAGCGGAAGGAGGGCAAGGCGCCGCTGGACGCCATCTTCCAGGCCTGCCTGCTGCGCTTCCGTCCCATCATCATGACCACCCTGGCGGCCATGCTCGGGGGCGTGCCCCTGGCGCTGGGCAGCGGCGTGGGCTCGGAGCTGCGCCGCCCCTTGGGCATCGCCATCGTGGGCGGCCTCCTCTTCATCCAGGTGCTCACCCTCTACACGACGCCCGTGATCTACCTCGCCTTCGACCGCCTCGCGCGCCGCCTGCGGGGCAGGCCCGCCGAGGAGGAAGGCGGGGAGGCCCCGGTCCCCGACGCCGTGCCCTGACGCCGCCATGAGCCTGAGCGAACCCTTCATCCGCAGGCCCGTGGCCACCACGCTGCTCACGGTGGCGCTGGCGCTGCTGGGCGTGCTGGCCTACCGCTTCCTGCCCGTCTCGCCCCTGCCCCAGGTGGAGTTCCCCACCATCCAGGTCTCCGCGAGCCTGCCCGGCGCGAGCCCCGAGACCATGGCCTCCTCGGTGGCCACGCCCCTGGAGCGCCAGTTCGGGCGCATCGCCGGCGTGACGGAAATGACCTCCGCCAGCTCCCTGGGTTCCACGAACATCACCCTCCAGTTCGACCTGGGCCGCAACATCGACGCAGCCGGAAGAGACGTGCAGGCGGCCATCAACGCCGCCCGGGGGAACCTGCCGGCGAACCTTCCCAACACGCCCTCGTACCGCAAGGTGAACCCGGCGGATGCGCCCATCCTCATGCTGGCGCTCAGCTCCCGCCTGGTGAGCCGCGAACGCATGTACGACCTGGCGAGCACGCTCCTTCAGCAGAAGCTCTCCCAGGTGCGGGGCGTGGGCCAGGTCCACGTGTGGGGCGGCGCCATGCCCGCGGTGCGGGTGGAGGTGAACCCCGTGGCGCTGCACGCGCGGGGGCTCGGCATGGAGGACCTGCGGGGCGTCATCGCCGCCGCCAACCTGAACCGGCCGAAGGGCGACCTGGCGGTGGGCGGATCCGCCTGGTCCCTGGCCACCACGGACCAGCTCATGAAGGCCGCGGAATACGAGCGGCTGGTGGTGAGCTACCGGAACGGCGCCGCCCTGCACCTGGGGGACGTGGCGAAGGTGACGGACGCGGTGGAGAACGTCCGCAACGCGGGCCTCAACAACGGCGCACCCGCCATCATCATCCCCGTCTTCCGCCAGCCCGGCGCCAACATCATCGAGACCGTGGACCGGGTGCGGGCCCTCCTGCCGGAGCTGAACGCGGACCTCCCGCCCACCATCGAGCTGCAGGTGGCGGTGGACGCCACCCGCACCGTGCGCGCCTCGGTGCGGGACGTCCAGACGGCCCTGGTGATCTCGATCGGGCTCGTGATCCTGGTGGTCTTCGTCTTCCTGCGGAACCTGCGCGCGACCTTCATCCCCAGCGTGGCGGTCCCCATCTCCCTCATCGGCACCTTCGGGGCGATGTACCTGCTGGGCTACACCATCGACAACCTGTCGCTGATGGCCCTCACCGTGGCCACCGGCTTCGTGGTGGACGACGCCATCGTGGTGGTGGAGAACATCACCCGCCACATGGAGGCCGGCATGTCCCCCATGCAGGCGGCCCTCCACGGCGCGAAGGAGATCGGCAGCACCGTCGTCTCCATCAGCATTTCCCTGGTGGCGGTCTTCATCCCCATCCTGCTCATGGGCGGCATCGTAGGGCGGCTCTTCCGGGAGTTCGCGGTCACCCTCTCCGTGGCCATCGCCATTTCCATGGTGGTGAGCCTCACCGCCACGCCGATGATGTGCTCCCGCCTCCTGCGCCCCATGGGGGAGCAGCGGCACGGGCGGCTCTTCCAGGCCAGCGAGCGCGTCTTCCAGGCGGTGATGGGGGCCTACGCGAAGAGCCTGACCTGGGTGCTGCGTCACCGGCGCCTCACCCTCGGCGTGACCCTCGCCACGATGCTGGGCACCGTGGCGCTGTACGTGTTCATCCCCAAGGGATTCTTCCCCCAGCAGGACACGGGCCGCATCACGGGCTCGGTCCAGGCGGCCCAGGACGTCTCCTTCCAGCAGATGGAGCGCTACCTGCAGACCTTCTCCGACATCGTGCAGGGGGATCCCGCGGTGGAGAGCGTCACGGCCTTCGCGGGAAGCGGAAACACCGCCCGCATGTTCGCCTCCCTCAAGCCCCTGGAGCAGCGGAAGGAGAGCGCGGACGCGGTCATCGCACGCCTGCGCAGGAAAACCGCCCGCATCCCCGGCGCCACGCTCTTCTTCCAGGCGGTGCAGGATCTGCGGGTGGGCGGGCGCGGCAGCAGCGCCCAGTACCAGTACACGCTCCAGGGCGACGACCCGGAGGAGCTCTTCGCGTGGGCCCCGCGGATGCTGGAGCGGCTGCGCGCCCTTCCGGAGCTGGCGGACGTGAACACGGACCTCCAGAACAGGGGCCTGGAGGCCACCCTCACCATCGACCGCGCAGCGGCCTCGCGCCTGGGCGTGACCACGCAGATGGTGGACGCGGCCCTGTACGACGCCTTCGGTCAGCGCTACGTCTCCACGCTGTACACCGCCCTCAACCAGTACCGCGTGGTGCTCACCGTGGACACGGCCTTCCTCCAGGGGCCCGAGGCCCTCCGGCACGTCTACCTGCGCTCGGGAACGGGCGCGCTGGTGCCCCTCGCGGCCTTCGCCAGCTTCCAGCCCCGGAACACGCCCCTCTCCGTGAACCACCAGGGCCTCCTGCCCTCGGTCACCCTCTCCTTCAACCTGCCCCAGGGCGTGGCGCTGGGACAGGCCGTGGCCGCCATCGACCGCGCCCAGGACGAGATCCGCCTGCCCGGATCCATCCGGGGCACGTACATGGGCACGGCCCAGGCCTTCAAGGCCTCGCTCTCCGGCATGCTCTTCATGTGCATCGGCGCCCTGGTGGTGGTCTACATCGTGCTGGGGGTGCTGTACGAGAGCCTGATCCACCCGATCACCATCCTCTCCACCATCCCCTCGGCCGGCGTGGGGGCCCTGCTGGCGCTCCTGGCCATGCGGATGGACCTGAGCGTGATCGCCATGATCGGCATCATCCTGCTGATCGGCATCGTCAAGAAGAACGCCATCCTCATGATCGACTTCGCCCTGGAGCTGGAGCGCCGGGAGGGCTGCTCCTCCGAGGTCTCCATCTTCCAGGCCTGCCTGCTGCGCTTCCGCCCCATCACCATGACCACCCTGGCCGCGCTCTTCGGGGGCCTGCCCCTGGCCATCGGCATGGGCACCGGCGCCGAGCTGCGCCGCCCCTTGGGCATCGCCATCGTGGGCGGCCTCCTCTTCAGCCAGCTCCTCACCCTCTACACCACGCCCGTGGTCTACCTCTACATGGACCGGCTTCGGAAGCGGCGCTAGCCCTCCACGCGGTCTCGACCGTGGGCCTTGGCCTCGTACAGCAGCGCGTCGGACATGGAGACCAGCAGCTCGGGCCCCTCGTCCCCTGAAGGCACGCAACTGGCCACGCCGAGGCTGATGGTGACCCGCCCCGAGGGGTTCGTGGGGTGAGGAAGCCCCAGGGCATGAACGGCCTGGCGCAGTTCCCCGGCGAGCTCCCGCGCCCCTTCCAGGTCCGTGTCGGGCAGGATGCAGGCGAACTCCTCCCCCCCGTACCGGGCCACGAGGTCGTGGGAGCGCCGGACCCGCTCCGCCAGGGCACGGGCGACAGCCTGCAGGCAGAGGTCCCCCGCCTGGTGCCCGCAGGTGTCGTTCAGGGCCTTGAAGTGGTCGAGGTCGATCATGGCCAGCGCGACGGAATGGCGCTGGCGCCTGCTGCGTCGCCACTCGGCGTCCAGGACCTCGTCGAAGCGGCGCCGGTTGGCCACGCCGGTGAGACCGTCCAGGAAGACCATGGAGCGGAGCAGGTCCGCCTGCGCCTTCAGGGTGAGGTGGGTCTCCACCCGCGCCCGCACCACGACGGGATTCACCGGCTTGGAGATGAAGTCCACCGCGCCGCTGGCGAGGGCCTCTCCCTCCTCCTGGGGCGTCTGCTGCGCCGTGACGAAGATGACCGGCAGATCCCGGGTCTCCGGATCCTGCTTCAGGGCACGGCACAGCGCCAGCCCGTCCATGCCGGGCATCACGATGTCCGAGAGCACCAGATCCGGAGGATCCTTCCGGCAGAAAGCCAGGGCCTCCTCGGCGTTGCTGGCGAAGAAGACCTCACAGCTCTCCCGGAAGATCCGGTACAGCACCTGGATGTTCCCGGTTTCGTCGTCCACCAGCAGGAGGCGGGGCCGCGGGCGGAGCTTCAGCACCTCGGAGGGATCGGAAGTCATGGCTGCGTGCCCTCCATCAGGCGGCGGCAGAGCGCCCCGGCGGCCTCGAAGTCCAGGTGCCGCACCCGCTCCCCGAGGGGCGCCAGGCGTGCCGCCGTGTCCCCGTCCGCTCCCTTCACGAGGGCCTCCATGGCGTCGAGGGCCCCCAGGTTGCGCGCCTCCAGCAGGCGGTGCAAGGCCTCCAGCGCCTCCCGGCCCACCCCGGCCCAGGCGGGAACGGCCTTCCCTTCCGCCTCCTCCCCGAGGCGCCGGGAAAGCGCCTCCAGCGCCTCCCGGGCGAGGCGCCCCTGCCCCTCCAGCTCCGCGAGGAGCTCCGAGGCCTCCCCGGGCGCAAGGAGAGCCTCCCCCCGCGCGCGCAGGCGCAGCTCGGCCTCCCGGGCCGAGGCAGCGAGGGAGGAAGCCCCGAGGGTTCCCGCCTGGCCCTTCAGGGTGTGGCAGAGACGGAGGGCCTCCGCCCCGTCGCCCCGCGCCAGGGCTCCCCGAAGGGCCTCGACCCAGGCGGGCCAGCCCTCCAGGAACACGCGGATCAGCCTCCGAAGCAGGGCGCGGTCGCCACCCACCCGCGCAAGAGCCTCATCCCCGGCCGGCGCCGGGCACGCCGGGAGCGGCACCGCGGGGGCGCAGGCCCCCTCGGCCCCCGCATGGCGCAGGAGGGTCGCCACCAGCCGCTCGAGGTCCACGGGCTTGCTCACGTGGTCCACCATCCCCGCCTCCAGGCAGGCCTCCCGGTCCGAAGGCAGGGCATTGGCGGTCATGGCGATGATGGGCACCCGCTCCCCGCCCGGCAGGTGGCGGATCGCGGCGGTGGCGGCGTAGCCGTCCATGTCGGGCATCTGGATGTCCATCAGGATGGCGTCGAAGGCGTGCAGCTCACGCCGCGCGCGCGCCAAGGCCTCGGCGCCGGTGCCCGCGATCACCGCGTGGGCCCCCTCTGAGGCCAGGAGTTCGCCGGCCACCAGCTGGTTCATGGCGTTGTCCTCCACCACGAGGATGCGAATCCCCGCGAGCCGCTGGGCGGCTCCGGGCGCGGGGTGCCCCTCGGCGCGGGCGGCCTCCCCCCCCGTGGCCCCGGCCACCGCATCGAAGAGCATGGAGGGCGTGATGGGCTTCACCAGGAAGCCGTCCAGCAGCCCCTCGGGCACCCCGCGCTCCGCCAGCAGCTCCCGTCCGTGGGCGGAGACCATGATGACCAGGGGGGCGGCGGCGCCCAGGCGCGCGCGGATCTGCCGGGCGGCCTCCAGACCGTCCAGGTCCGGCATGGCGTGGTCCATGAGCACGAGATCGAAGCGGGCCTCCCCGGAGCCCACCCGCGCCAACGCCTCCTCGCCCCCGCCCGCCCCCTCGGCCTCCCAGCCCAGGGAGCGCACCAGCCCCAGCAGCACACCCCGGGCGGTGGCGTTGTCGTCCACCACCAGCACCCGCAGGACGCCCCGGCGCAGCATCGGCGAGGCAGTCTCCTCCCCCTTGGGCGCGGCACCGAAGCAGGCCCGGAAGCGGAAGACGCTGCCCTTGCCGGGGCGGCTTTCCGCCTCGACCCGCCCCCCCATGAGGGAAACGAGGTACTGGCTGATGGAGAGGCCCAGCCCCGTCCCGCCGAAGCGCCGGGTGGTGGAGGCCTCCGCTTGGGAGAAGCCCTCGAAGATGGAGGCGAGCTTCTCCGGCGCGATGCCGATGCCCGTGTCCTCCACCGCGAAGCCCAGCCAGACCCGTTCCCCCTCCTGCGCCTCCAGGCGGATGCGCAGCACCACCTCGCCCCGGGGCGTGAACTTCACCGCGTTGCCGCAGAGATTGATCAGCACCTGCTGGAGGCGGAGGGCATCCCCCACCAGCGCCCTCGGAACCTCCGGCGCGATGTCGAAGAGCACCTCCAGCTCCCGCCCCTGCACCGTGGCCGACAGGATGGCGGAGAGGTTCCGCAGCACCTGGTCCAGCCGGAAGGGGCTCCGCTCCAGCTCCAGCTTGCCCGCCTCCACCTTGGAGAAGTCCAGGATGTCGTTGAGGATCCCCAGGAGGGACTGCGCCGCCCCCTTGATCTTGCCGCAGTGCTCCCGCTGCCGCTCCGACAGGGGGGTCCTCTCCAGCAGGTGCAGGAGCCCCAGCACGGCATTCATGGGCGTGCGGATCTCGTGGCTCATGTTCGCCAGGAAGCGGCCCTTGGCCAACACCGCCGATTCGGCGCTGTGCCGGGCCTCCGCCAGCTCGCCCTCGACGCGCTTCTGCTCGGAGATGTCGAGGAGGACGCCGTGCCAGAGACGCGAGCCGTCGGGGAGATTCTCGGGGGTGGAGCGGGCCTCCACCCACAGCACCCCCTTCTCCGGGTGGCACACGCGGAACTGCTCCCGCCATTCGGTGCCGTGCGCGGCGGCCTGGAGCATGCTCTCCCGGATGCGCGGGGCGTCCTCCGGGTGGAAGCGCTCGAAGAGCGGGCGCGCGTCCTCGCGCACCTCCTCGGGGTCCAGCCCCGAGACCTCCCGCAGGGCGGGACTCGCGTAAGGCATGGCGATCTCCCCTCCGGGCCGCCGCAGGAACTGGTAGATGACGCCGGGGGTGTTGAGGGCGATCTTCTCGAGGCGCTCGCCCAGGACCACCCGTTCGCTGATGTCCACCGCGCCGCCCACGAGCTCGACCATGCGCCCTTGCCCGTCGTGGATCCCCCGCATCTGGTCCATGACCCACACGACCCGCCCGTCGGCGTGGCGCATGCGGTAGGTGAGGCGGTGGATGCCCCTTCCCCCGCCTTCCACCCACCGGGTCACGCGGCCCAGCGCCTCCGCACGGTCCTCGTCGAGGAGGCGCCCGGGCCACCATCCGGGCACGCCCAGCGCCTCCTCGGGGCGGGCGCCGATCAGCTCCGCGACGCCGGGGCTGAGGTAGCGGATGGCCAGGCTTGCCGGGTCCATGGCGTAGACGACGGAGGGGCTCACGGAGAGGAGCTGGTCCAGGCGGTCCCGGAGCTCCTCCGCCCGCACCTCGGCCTCCTTGCGCTCGGTGACGTCCGTGTGGGAGCCGGCCATGCGCACGGGCGCGCCCTCGGCGTTCCACAGGGCCACGCCCCGGGCCAGGATCCAGCGCCAACCGCCGTCCTTGTGGCGGAAGCGGAACTCGACGCTGAAGGCGCCCTGGCGGCGGGCGAGGTAGGCCTCCAGCGCCTCCTGGACCCGGGGCCAGTCCTCGGGGTGGACCCGCTTCCGGAAGGTCTCGAAGGAGGCCTGCAGCTCGTCGTCCTCGAAGCCGATCTGGGCCTTCCAGCGGGGCGAGAAGTAGACCTCCCCGGTGTCGATCCGCCAGTCCCAGATGCCGTCGTTGGAGCCCTCGATGGCGAGGTGCAGCTGCTCCTCGCGCCGGGCCAGCGCATCCTTCAGCGCCTGGAGGCTTTCGGCCCGGTCCCAGGCCTCGCGGTTCATCACGGATTCGTGGACGTCCACCAGGGAGCCCGCACTCCACAGGGGCTTGCCGTCGGCGTCCCGCCGCGTGTCCCCCGTATCCCGGAACCAGCGGTAGGAACCGTCCCGGCAGCGGAGGCGGTATTCCACGCTGTAGGAAGTTCCGCCGCGCCGGTCCAGCAGGTGGGCCCGGAAGGCCTCCAGGACGGCGGGGGCATCCTCGGGGTGGAGGCGGGAGATCCAGCTCCCCAGGCGGTCGGGGAACTCCTCCTGGGTCGTGAATCCCAGCAGGCGGCGGAAGGACCTGGACCAGAAGATCGTGTTGGAGGGGTTCAGGGGATCCTGCTCCACCACCGCCATGTCCCACAGCCCAACCCCCGTGTGGTCCTCGTACAGCTCCAGGCGCCGCGCGAGGCTCTCGGCCCGGATCCTCCGGGCCATCTCCCGCCGCCACCAGGCGCGCAGGGGCTGCAGTCGGGCCCGGGCCCAGCCGTCCAGGCGGCTCCAGGCCTCCTCCTCGCGGGGTGCATCCTCGCTGCGCATGAGCCAGGCGAGGATGTGCTCCACGGGGGGGCCGGCCGCGTTCCCAAGGGGGAGGGGCATGGGTTTCCCTCGGGAGGACGGGGGGGGCGGGGTGAGTTCCGGCGCCGGGAGCGCCTTGAGCCCCCTTCCTTGGGGTGCGATCCTGAAGGGCTATGAGACTCGATCCCCTTGGCGACTTCCAACGCACCCACCGGAACGGCGAGCTGCGCCTCTCCCACGCGGGCCAGACCGTGCGCCTCCTCGGCTGGTGCCGCCGGGCCCGCAACCTGGGCTCCCTCGTCTTCATCGACCTCCGCGACCGCTGGGGCGTGGTGCAGCTGGTGGCCAACCAGGAGACCGCCTGCCCCGAGCTGCTCGCCAAGCTGAAGGCCGTGCGGGGCGAATTCGTGCTGGCGGCCACGGGCCTGGTGGCCGAGCGCGAGGCCAAGAACCCCAACCTGCCCACGGGCGAGGTGGAGGTGCGCCTCACGGACCTGAAGATCCTCAACACCGCCGCCACCGCCCCCATCCCCGTGGAGGACGGCGACAACGAGGCCAACGAGGACCTGCGCCTGAAGTACCGCTTCCTGGACCTGCGCCGGGACAAGCTCCAGAGGAACCTGCTCCTGCGCAGCGAGGTCACGAACATCACCCGGGCCTACTTCCGCCGCCACGACTTCATCGACGTGGAAACACCCATCCTGGGCCGTTCCACGCCCGAGGGCGCCCGGGACTACCTGGTGCCCAGCCGCATCCACGAGGGCCAGTTCTTCGCCCTGCCCCAGTCGCCCCAGCTCTACAAGCAGCTCCTCCAGGTGGCGGGCTTCGAGCGCTACATCCAGATCAGCCGCTGCTTCCGCGACGAGGACCTGCGCGCCGACCGCCAGCCGGAGTTCACCCAGATCGACCTGGAGATGAGCTTCGTGCGCGAGGAGGACGTCCAGGGCCTCATCGAGGGCCTGATGGCCGAGCTGGCCCCCCTGGCGGGCCAGACCGCCCCCGCACCCTTCCTGCGCCTGCCGTACCGGGATGCCATGGAGTGGTACGGCTCCGACAAGCCGGACCTGCGCTGCCCGGTGAAGATCCAGGACGTGACGGCCCACTTCGCCGACAGCACCTTCAACCTCTTCCGCGCGGCCGCGGAGAGCGCCGGGCAGCGCCGCGTGCGCGCCCTCTTCTTCGCGGGAGAGCAGGCGGGCGCCACCAGCCGCAAGCAGCTCGACGAGCTCCAGGACGCGGCCAAGCACCTGGGCGCGGGCGGCCTGCCCTACCTGAAGTGGGGCAAGGACGGCGCCTCCAGCAGCTTCAAGAAGTTCCTGAGCCCCGAGCTGGAGGCCGGCCTGAAGGAGGCCTTCGGAGCCACGGGCGAGGGACTCGCGGTCTTCGCGGTGGGCACGGACGACCAGACCTCCAAGGTGCTCGGAGAGCTGCGCCTGCGCCTGGCCCGGAGCCTCGGCCAGCTGGACGAATCCCGCTTCGCCTTCCTGTGGGTGGTGGACTTCCCCCTCTTCCAGTGGGACGAGGAGGAGCAGCGCTTCGTGGCCTGCCACCACCCCTTCACCAGCCCGCACCCGGAGGACCTGGAGCTCCTGGAGACGAACCCCGGCGCCTGCCGCGCCGTGGCCTACGACCTGGTGCTCAACGGCTACGAGGTGGGCGGCGGGTCGATCCGCATCCACGACGCCGAGACCCAGAGCCGCATGTTCCGGGCCATCGGCATCGGCGAAGCGGAGGCCCGCAACAAGTTCGGCTTCCTGCTGGACGCCCTCAGCTACGGCGCCCCTCCCCACGGCGGCCTGGCCCTGGGGCTGGACCGGCTGGTGATGCTGCTCGCGGGCGTGGACAACATCCGCGAGGTCATCGCCTTCCCCAAGACCGCCCAGGCCCGCTGCCTGATGCAGGACGCCCCCAACACCGTCGATCCGAAGCAGCTGCGCGAGCTCCGCATCCAGACCGTGCAGCCCCAGGCCTACCGGGCCGGCGTCATGTTCTTCGAGACCGTGCCCCCGGAGCTGCAGGCCCCCATCAAGGCCGTGCGCACCCTCGCCATGGACCAGCCCAGCACCACCAGCACCCTGGTCCTGGACGGCGAGGTGGTGAAGGTCGAGACCACCCGCCTGCCCACCGGCCTGGCATAGCGCCTGCGTGGCCACCCTCCGCCACCTGGCCGAGGCGATCCTTCGGGACGCGGCCTGGCCCCTGCCGCCGCTCCCCGTGGTGTGGTCGCCCCGCCTGACCCGCTGCGCGGGCCTCTTCGTGCTCGAGAAGGACCTGCGGGGCCAGTGGCACCCCGAAATCCGGCTCTCCATTCCCCTGCTGCGCCGCCGGGACCGTGCTTGGCCTGTCCAGGCCTGCGGGTGCCTCTGCCGGGATCCGGAGAGCCTCGCCCGGCGCATCCTGGAGCACGAGCTCATCCACTACAAGCTCTGGCGGGACGGGGAGCGGGACTGGGGGCACACGCCCCGCTTCCGCCACCTGGCCCGGGAGGCCTTCGGGCACCAGAGCACCACCCACGGCATCGGCCTGGAGGCTTCCGTCCAGAGCGCCGCACCCGAGCGCTCATAGTCAGCTTCATGAAAGCGCGACCTTGATTTTTCAGACAACAACCATCACCTTTTTCACGCACCTAGAAATTACTACTAGCATTTTGTTGCATCCGGCAATATGATTCCGCCATCCGGCAGTCTGCCCGTTGAGGAGTCCATGAAGCGCACCGAGCTTTCCCCCGACACCCCCGCCCCGCTCCGGACCCTCGGCGAGCGCATCAAGACCGTCCGCAGCACCTGGGGGTGGTCCCAGGAGGAGATGGCCAGCGTCCTGCGGGTCGACCAGGCCAGCATCAGCTTCTGGGAGCGCGACAAGATCAAGCCCAGCGGCAGCGCCATGGTGGCCCTGGCCGCCCTCTTCCGCACCAGCGTGGACGCCCTCGAGAACGGCGCCGGCTTCGTGGTGCCCGAGCCTCCCAGCCGCCCCCCCGCGGCCCGGGACAACCGGGAGCTGCCCCGCAGCGTGAGCCTGCCCAAGGGCGACCCCGAGCCCGTGGTGGTGGTGGACTTGGCCGACGGCAGCTCCAAGGGCAAGCCGTTGAGCGAGGCCATGATGGTGCTCGTCCAGGCCGCCAAGGACGCCCGCAAGGGCTGGGTGGCCATGGAATAGCCCCCGGGCTGTCCCTGCGGCGAAGGCCCCCTCGCGGGCCCCTTCACCGTTCAGAAGAAGCGCAGCGCCAGGGGTACCAGGAGCGCCGTGAGCAGGCCGTTCAGGCCCATCGCAAGGCCCGCCAGGGTGCCGGCCTCCGGCCCCTCCTCGAAGGCGGCGGCGGTGCCCAGGCCATGGCAGGCCACCCCCAGCGCGAGCCCGCGCGCCTCCCGGTCCCGGACGCCCAGGCCGTCCAGCAGGGGCCGCGCCAGCACCGCGCCGAGCACCCCCGTGAGAATCACCACCACCGCGGCCAGGGAAGGATCGCCCCCCGACTTCTCGGCCACGCCCATGGCGATGGGCGTGGTGGCGCTCTTGGGGGCCAGGGTGGCCAGGAGGGCCCGGTCCGCCCCGAAGGCCTTCGCTAGGAACAGGGCGCTCAGGATGCCCGCGAGGCTGCCCGCCAGGAGGGCCACGGTCCCCGGAAGGGCCAGGGCGCGGATCCTGGCGCGCTGCTGGTACAGCGCCACCCCCAGCGCCACGGTGGCGGGCCCCAGCAGGAAGTGGATCAACTGCGCGCCCTCCGCGTAGCGCGCATAGGGCAGCCCGGCGACGTGGAGCCCCACCGCCAGAACCGCGATGGCCAGCAGGGTGGGGTTCAACAGGGGGCTTCGCCCCAGACGCAGGTGGATCCGGAAGGCCAGCAGGTAGGCCCCCGCCGTGGCGGCCAGGCACAGGGCGGGGCTCAGCCAGGCGTTCACGGGCGCTCCCGGCGGAAGCACAGGGCCCGGAAGACCAGGGCCGTTACCGCCAGGGTGACCATCGTCCCCAGCAGGACCGCCGCCAGGATCGGCTTCCAGGCCTGGGCGAGGCGCGGGCCCAGCGCAAGGATGCCCACCCCCGCGGGCACGAAGAAGAGCCCCAGGTGCTGGAGCAGCTCCCGGCTGAAGCGCTCCAGGCGCCGGGAGGGACCGCCCCGCCAGGCCATCCAGGCAAAGAGCAGCAGGAGACCCGCCACCGGCCCCGGCAGGGGCACCCCGAGGAACCGCACCAGCAGCTCCCCGAGGGCCTGGCAGATCAGCAGCGTCAAAACGACCGGCAGCACGGCAGCCTCCCCTTCCAGGGTACGCGCGGCCGGGGACCGATAGGCTCAGTATTCGAAGGTGCTGCCCCCCACGAACTCGCGGAGGATCGAGGTGTGGGGCACCTCGTCCGCGAAGACGGGCACGAACATGCGCAGGAACTGGAGCAGGCGGTAGGCCTCGCCGAAGGCCTCGTCGTCGCTGGGCACCTCCATGAGGAAGCGCTCGGCGTAGAGGCGCAGCACGGCGGGCTCGTAGATGAGCGTGGAGTTGAACATCAGGTCCGCGCTCTCCTGGAAGGGGAAGATGTTCTGGCGCTCGCCCCGCAGCACCGAGTACCACATGTTCAGGGTGCGGCTCGCGCTGTGGCCGCGGGTCTTGCGGTCTCGCACGATGCGGCGGATCAGCCGCACGTCCGTGGTCATGATGCGGTTGTGGTCGTCCAGGCTGAGCTGGGTGAGGGCGCTGATGTAGATCTTCAGCTTGTTCTCCGCCGGAACCGAGGCCGTGAGCTTGGGGTTCAGGCCGTGGATGCCCTCCACGATCAGGATGTCGTCGGGGCCGAGCTGCATGGACTGGGTGCGGCTCGAACGGTTGCCCGTGAAGAAGTCGTAGATGGGCACGTCCACCTGGCGCCCCGCCAGGAGCTGCTCCAGGTGCTGGTTGAAGAGCGGCACGTCCACCGCCTCCAGGCATTCGAAGTCCGGCTTGCCGTGCTCGTCCAGGGGCGTCTCCGCACGGCCCAGGAAGTAGTTGTCCGTGGAGAGGGTGACCGGGCGCAGGCCGTTCACCCGCAGCTGCACCATCAGGCGCTTGCTGAAGGTCGTCTTGCCGGAGCTGGAGGGGCCCGCGATGAGTACCAGGCGCACCTTGTCCCGGCGCTGGGCCACCACGTCGGCGAAGCCTGCGATCTTCTTCTCGTGGAAGCCCTCGGCGATCTTGATCACCTCGGTGATCTCTCCCGAGAGGCAGGCCTCGTTGAGCTGGCCCACGTTCACCACGCCCAGGATGCGGTTCCAGTCCTTGGTCTCCTTGTGGATCTGGAAGAGGCCCGGTTCGGGAGCCATCTCCACCAGCGGTCCCTCCGCGCGCTGGTCCGGAAATCGCAGCACGAAGCCGGGCGCATAGGGCACGATGGAGAACTGGTCGATGTAGCCCGCGTGGGGCACCACGGGACCGTACTGGATGTCCTGGAAGACGCCGCAGCCCACCAGGCGCACCTCGATCCAGCGGGTGGTGGTGAGGAGCTGCACCTTGTCCTCGTAGCCCTCCCCGTGGAAGTATTCCCGGGCTTCCTCGGCGGTGACGATCTGGCGCTGGAAGGGGCGGTTCTCCGCCACGATCAGCCGCATGCGCGCCTCGATCTCCTGCAGCGCCTCCGGAGGCAGGGGGGGATCCGCCTGCAGGTCGAAGTAGTAGCCGCCCGCCAGGGACTGGCCCACCTTCACCCGCGCCTGGGGATAGAGCTCCTTGATGGCCTCGTACAGGATCAGGCAGGCCGAGCGCCGGTACACCGCGGTGCCCTCCCGGTGGCCGTAGCCCACGGGCGTGATGTGGCATCCGTAGCGGATCGGCGTGTCGAGGCTCACCACGTGCTGGTTCAGCTTGGCGGCGAGGGGGCGCCCGCCCTTGGGCGGGTAGCGCTTCAGTAGGTCGCCGATCTTCTCCCCCGCCTTCACGGGAAGCCGCTGGCCGTCCAAGTGAACTTCGATCTGGGGTGCGTTCATCGGGAGCCTCTCGGGGAGATCGCCTTCCATTCTGCCCGGATTCAGGCGCGCGTCCGCGCCCGGCCCCGGGCGATGACCTGGCGGAGCGCCGCCACCACGCCGTCCTGGTCCTCTTCCGTGAGTCCCGGCCACAGGGGCAGGCTCAGGAGGCGTTCGCTGCTCCACTCGGCACGGGGCAGGCCGCCCTCGGGCAGCGCGCCGGGGTGCGCCGCGTAGAAGTCGGCGTACCAGGGGTACTGGTGGGGCACGCGGTAGTGGATGCCCGTGCCGATGTTTTCCTCCTTCAGTTCCGCCACGAAGGCGTCCCGATCCATGCCGACGCGCTCCGGGATGATCCGCAGCACGAAGAGGTGGTGGATGCCCCCATGCACCGCGTCGCCGGGCACGGGCAGCACGATCTCGTCCATGTCCGCCATCAGGTCCAGGTAGCGCCGGAAGAGCTCCGCCCGCCGATGGTTGAAGCCATCGAGGCGCTTCACCTGGTGCAGGCCGAGGGCCGCCTGGAGGTCCATGAAGTTGGCCTTGCGGGCGGGCTCCATCACCTCGAAGTGGGGGCTGCCCTCCTTGGCGAAGCGCTTCCAGGCGTCCTTCTCGATGCCGTGGAAGCGCAGGCGCTGGATGCGCGCCACGAAAGCCTCGTCATGGAAGGCCAGCGCCCCGCCCTCGCCGGTGGTCATGTTCTTGTTGGGGTGGAAGCTGTAGTAGACGAAGCGGCTGCGGGGATCCTCGCCGATGCGCCGCCCCCGGTACGTCGCCCCCATGGCCTGGGCCGCGTCGTCCATCACCCAGAGGCCGTGGCGCTCGGCGATCTGCCAGATCCTGTCCATCTCGCAGGGCAGGCCCGCGAAGTGCACGGGCACGATGCCCTTCGTGCGCGGCGTGATGGCGGCCTCGAGCCCCTCCGGATCGAGGTTCATGGTGTCGGCCTTCATGTCCACCAGCACGGGGATGCCCCCCTGGAGCACGATGGTGCTGAGGGTGCTCACCCAGGTCATGGGGCTCGTGATCACCTCGTCGCCGGGCGCGAGCCTGAGTGCCTGGAGGGCGATCTCCTGGGCCGCCGTGGCGCTGCTGACCGCCATGCAGAAGGGCACGCGGTTGTAGGCGGCCAGCTCCTGCTCGAAGCGCGCGGCCTTGGGTCCCGTGGTGATCCACCCGGACTGGATGGAATCGATGAGCTCGTCGATCTCCTCCTGGCCGATCACGGGTCGGGTGAAGGGGAGGAAGGACGCGCGGCGGACATAGGCCATGGCGGGACTCCGGGCGAAAGGCCCATTCTCCCATGGCCGGCCGCGAAGATCAGGCGATGGGCACCGTGAGCGTGAGGGTGCTGCCCTTGCCCACGCCCTCGCTGGCGAGGGCGATGGAGCCGCCCATCATCTCCATCAGGTGCTTGCAGATCACGAGGCCGAGGCCCGTGCCGCCGTATTCCCGGGCGTGCCCGCCCTCGGCCTGCACGAACTTCTGGAAAAGGCGCGCCTGGGCCTCCGGCTCCACGCCGATGCCGGTGTCCACCACGTGGAGCGTGATCCTGCCGAAACCGCGCTCCACCAGGAGGCGCACGCTGCCCTCCTTCGTGAACTTCAGGGCGTTGCTCAGGACGTTCAGCAGCACCTGCTTGAAGCGCCCGGGATCCACGAGGACCTCCGGAAGCTCCCCGCAGCCCTCGGGCCAGACCAGCTCCACGCCCTCCTTCCGCGGGTAGGCGGAGGCGATGGGGCGCAGCTCCTCGACGAGCGTCTGGAGGCTGCAGGGCACAGTGCTCACCTGCATGCGCCCCGCCTCGATCTTGGCCAGGTCCAGGATGTCGTTCAGCAGGTTCAGGAGGTGCTGGCCCGAGCCGTAGCTGTCCTCCAGCAGCTTGCGCATGTCCTCCTCGTCCTCGTAGAGGCCGTCGAGCACCAGCCGCGTGAAGCCCAGGATGCCCGTGAGGGGCGTGCGCAGCTCGTGGCTGGTGAGCGCCAGGAACTCGCTCTTGAAGCGGTCCGCCTCCCGCAGGGCCGCGTTGGCCTTCTCCATCTCGGCGGTCTGGCGGCGCAGGGCGTCCCGCTGCTGGCCGAGGTCGCGGAAGAGCCAGGCGTTGTAGATGGAGACCGCCACCTGGCGCTGGAGCACCGTGAGCGTCTCCTGGTCCTCGTCCATGTTGCGCCCCGTCTCCAGCGCCAGCACCGCGAATCCCATGAGCAGCAACTGGTGCTCGAAGGGCACGAAGAAGAGGCTCAGGTCGGGGTTCAGCCGCAGCGGCTCCAGGGGGGAATCCTTCAGCACCGCCGCGTCCAGCCACTGGTCCTGGAAGAGCACGATGGGCGAGCTCGGAAAGGGGTTGGGCACGGGCAGGACCATCTGGGACCAGGCGCTGCGGGGAAGCCCGGAGCCCGCGCGGGGCTGGTAGGTGCTGCCCGCGTCCTCCAGGATCCACACGGCACAGGCCTTGGCGCCGAACTCCTGCACGAAGACGTCCAGCAGCACGCTGGCCACCTGGTTCACCTTGGGCGTGGCGGCCAGGATCTCGGCCACGTGCTGGAGCACCGCCAGCTGGTGTCCACGGCGGCCCAGGCGGGCGCGCAGCTCCGTCAGTTCCTGGTTCTGCTGGCCCACCTGGCGCTGGAGCTGCATGTACTCCGCGAGCACCTCCGGGGCCGCCTGGTTGGCGCCACCGACGGCCGGGCCCCCGGGCTTGTACGGGTTCCCGCCCGGCTTGTACGGGGAGGACGGCTGGCCGGGCTTCAGGGGAAGGGCGGACACGCCCCTAAGCATGCCCCGACGGGAAGGCTTTTCAAGCGGCAACGGCGCCCGGCACACTTCAGGGAAGGAGTTCCCCATGGCGGCAAGGAAGCGGCCCATCAAGGCGCCCCCCACGGAGCGCCTGATCTTCTGGAGCGTGGCCATCCTGCTCCTCTCCCAGCTCGGCTGGTGGATCGGCCTCCAGGTGGCCGGCTCCCGCCAGCTCCTGGAGGCCAGCCTGGCCAAGCTGCGCGCGGGGCGCGCCGAGGCCTGGCTCTTCGACGCCCAGTCCTGCTTCGACCTGCGCGTCACCCCGCCGGGCCAGCACAGCGACCGCCCGGGAACGGTGGTGGGCCGGATGCCCGAGACCAGATCCCTCGCGGAGCGCCGCCGGGCCGTGGAGGCCCGCTTCCCCTTCGTGCAGGTGTCGGAGGACCCGCGGGCCTGGGACGACCCCACCCTCCTGGCGGACACCACCGTCTACCTGACCCTGCGCCCCGAAGTCTTCCAGGCCATGGAACGAGAGCGCCAGGAGACCGTGCGTCGCGTGGTCCTCCAGGCCGTCGTCTTCGCCATCGGCGTGCTGCTGGGCCTGGCCTACATCTACCGCAAGCTGAACATCGAGATGGACCTGAAGCTCCGGCAGCGGAACTTCATCGCCGCCGTCACCCACGAGCTGAAGACGCCCATCGCCTCGCTGCGCGTGTGGTTCGAGACCCTCTTCAGCCGCGACCTGGGCTCCGGCCAGAAGGCGCGCATCCAGGAGCTCATGGAGGGGGATCTCACGCGCCTCACCGCCCTGGTGAGCAACCTGCTCAGCGTGGCCCGCGCCGAATCCGGGCGCCTGGAGCTCTTCCCGGGCCCCGTGGAGCTGGCCCCCTTCCTCCAGGAGGTCGCCGAGGACATGGACCGGCGCCTGGGCGCGGGATCCCTGGGGCTCCGCTTCGACCTGTCGCCGGGCATCTGGGTGGAGGTGGACACCAAGGCCATGACCACGGTGGTAGAGAACCTGCTGTCCAACGCCTACAAGTATTCCGAGGAGCCCCGCCAGACCACCGTGACCCTGGACGCGGACACCCAGACCGCCATCATCGCCGTGTCCGACCAGGGGCACGGCATCCGCCCCCGGGAACTTTCCCGCCTCTTCCAGCGCTTCTACCGGGCCGGGGACGAGATGACCCGCACCGTGCCGGGCACGGGGCTGGGGCTGTACCTGTGCAAGGAGACCGTGGTGGCGCACGGGGGCGAGATCCGCGCGAGCAGCCTGGGGCCGGGCCTCGGCACCACCTTCACCATCCGCCTGCCCCGCATCCCCGCGCCCGAGGGCGCGGCTTCCCAAGCGCCCGGGCTTCCCATAGGCTAGAACCCTATGGATGCATCCCCGACCCCGGAGAGCGAGCTCATCGCCCGTGCCATCCAAGGCGACGGCGAGGCCTTCGGCGCCCTGGTGGAGCCCTACCTCGGCCTGTTCAGCGCAGGCATCCAGCGCATCCTCCAGGACGTCCACGACACCCAGGACGCCCTCCAGGAGGCCCTGCTCGCCCTCTTCACCCAGCTGCACCGCTTCCAGGGCAAGAGCAAGTTCAGCACCTGGGCCTACCGCGTGTGCCTGAACGAGGCCCTCATGTTCCGGCGCAGCCGCATGCGCCGCCGGGAGGACGCCCTCGAGGACTTCATGCCCCACGCAACGCCGGAGGGGCCGCGGACCCGCAAGGAGGGCCTGCCGGATCTGAGCCACGAGCCCACGGCCCTGGAGCGGGCCGAGGAGCAGCAGATCCGCCAACGCGTCCAGGAGGGCCTGGGGCGCCTCTCGGAGGAGCAGCGGACCGTCTTCGTGCTGCGGGATTTGGAAGGCATGGATACCGAGGAGATCGCCCGCATGCTCGGCATCAGCCGCGGCCTCGTGCGCCAGCGCCTCCACCGTGCGCGCCTGGGCCTGCGGGGCGCCCTGCAGGACTTCGCCCTGTCCCGGAGTTCCTCGTGAGCTGGCCCCTGCGCTGCAGCCACGTGGAAGCCCTCCTCACGGAGTACGAGGAGGGCTGCCTGCCCTGGCATCTGGCCGTGCAGGTGCGGATGCACCTGAGGCTCTGCCCGGCCTGCGCCGCGCTCCGCGCGGACCTGCAGAGACTTCCCGTGTGGGCCCCCCGGCGGGAGGAGCCCAGCCCCGCCCTCGCCGCCGCGGCCACGGCCGCCCTGAAGGGCGCGCTGGGCCGCCTGGGCCAGCCCCGACCGCGGCATCCCCATCCCGTGCCCGAGGAACTCCGCCGCCTGCTCGCCGGCGGCGCGCATCGCCTTCTGGACCTGATGGCCCGGGTGCACCGCGCCCTCCAGGAAGGCGGGCCCCTGGAGGCCCCCTACCTGCCCGCGGATGTGGCCTCGGCACTTCCGCCCCCCGAGCGCTGGGACTGGCGGCGCTCCAGGGGAGCCCGCACGGCCCTCCTGGCCCTGGACGCCACCAGCGGCGCACGGCTCAGCCTCCTGGTGGCGCCCCGGGGCTTCCGCACGCCGCACCACATGCACCAGGGCACGGAAAGCATCCTCGTGCTGGACGGCCTCCTGGAGGACGGGGAACGCCTCCTGGACACGGGCACCTGGATCCACCACGGCGAAGGTTCGGCCCACGCCCCGACGGTCCTGGGGGGGCCCTGCTGGTGCCTGATCCGCGAGGTCGGCACGGCCCGCCGCCAGCGTTTCTTCCGCAGGCTTGGCAGTCCCGCTGCCTGAAGACTGCCTAAAGGAATGAGGAACGGACAGCCCTGAAGCCTGGCTTCAGCCCGGGTTATGCGCTTGGGCTCGACAGGTCGGCCAGGGCGCCTGCCCGCAGCTGGGCGCCGCTGAGCACGGCGCGGTCCAGCACCAGGCTCGTGACCAGCCCGGCGGGCGTCACGTCGAAGGCGGGGTTCCAGGCGGGGCTCCCCGCGGGCGCCCAGCGCAGCCCGTCCCAGCCCCGCAGCTCCGAGGCGTCCCGCTGCTCGATGGGGATGGAAGCCCCGTCCGGGCAGGCCAGGTCCACGGTGGTCCAGGGCGCCACGGGGTGGAAGGGCACGCCGTGGTGCGACGCCTGCACCGCGAGGCCGTAGGTGCCCACCTTGTTGGCGAAGTCGCCGTTGCGGGCGATGCGGTCGGCGCCCAGCAGCACCCGCTGCACCCGCCCGTCCCGCAGCAGCAGGGCCGCCATGCTGTCGGCCACCAGGGTGTGGGGGATGCCCAGGCGCCCCAGTTCCCAGGCGGTGAGCCGCGCCCCCTGGAGCAGGGGGCGGGTCTCGTCCACGAAGACGTGGGCGATGCGGCCCGCCTCGAAGCCCCGCCGCACGAGGCCAAGGGCGGTGCCGATTCCCGCCGTGGCCAGGGCGCCGGCGTTGCAGTGGGTGAGCACCGCCTCGCCGCGCCCCAGGAGGGGCAGGCCGCGGAGGGCCATGGCCTCGCAGAGCGCCACGTCCTCGTCGAAAACGGCCTCCGCCTCCCGGACGAGATCCGCCACGGAGCCTCCCCCGTCGAGCACCGCCGCGAGGCGGTCCACGGCGGCCATGAGGTTCACCGCCGTGGGGCGGGCTTCGCGCAAGCGGGCCAGGGCCGCGCGCAGTTCAAGCTCCCCCGCCCCGGCCTCCGCCAGGCACCCCGCGCAGAGGGCGGCGGCCACGCCGATGAGGGGCGCCCCGCGCACGGCCAGGCGCCGGATCAGCGCCACCATCGCCTCGGGCGCGGAGGCGTCCACCCAGAGCTCGTCCAGGGGCAGGCGGGCCTGGTCCAGGACGTGGACGCGGTCCCCCTCCACCCTCAGGCCCATGGCGTTCAGGTCGCGCATCCGTGCCTCCTTGATCCTTCGGTCCTCATCCAGAGCGGTTGCAGCCCGGTTCAGCGCAGGCGGGGGCCCAGGGCCTCCCGGCGGGCCCGGAGGCGGGCGCGTTCCTCCTCCGGCAGGGGCACCGCCCCCCCCAGCTCCCAGGCGGCCTTGAGGATGACCGCCAGGTGTTCCAGGCGCTCCATCCCGCCGCAGGCCTCCTCCAGATCCTCGCCCCAGGCCAGCCCGCCGTGGCGGGCCAGCAGGATCAGGCGATGCGCCGGCAGCAGAGGGCGCACGGAGGCCGCCAGCTCGGGGGAGCCGGGCAGGGCGTAGGGCGCCACGGGGATGCGGCCCGCCGCCAGGATGGCCTCGGGCAGCCCCTCGCAGGGGAGTTCGTCCCACTGGGGCCGCGCCAGAGTCCAGGCCACGGCCACAGGGGGATGGGCGTGGACGACCGCCTGGGCCTCGGGGCACCGGATGTAGACCTCCAGATGCAGGGCCCGTTCGGAACTGGGGCACCCGGACAGCACGCGCCCGTCGGGCGCCAGGAGGGCCAGGTCCTCCGGACACAGGCGGGCCTTGGCCACGCCGCTGGGACTGAGGGCGATGCGGCCGTCCGGCAGGCGCAGGCTCAGGTTGCCGTCCGCGGCGGCCAGCAGGCCCGCGCCATGGAGGCGGCGCCCCGCCTCGCAGAGGGCTTCGAGGCGGGAGCGCACGGCGTCCTCCACGGGAGGGCTCAGGGCTGCAGGGTCACCTTCTCGGGAGCCGAGAGGGTGAAGGCCACGGGCTGTTCGGTCTTGATGCGGATGACCGTGTCGGCGCTGGCGGCGGCGGGGGCGGTGCCGGCGGCCGCGCCGATGGCGGCGCCGCCCAGGGCGTGGTCGCCCTTGTGCTTGCGGTCCGAAAGCAGACCGGCGAGGGCGCCCAGCGCCGCGCCGCCGCCGATGAACTTGGCGTTGCGCGCCCCGCGCGCATCGCCCGTCACAACGTGGACGCCCGTGTCCACGTCGCTCTTGCCGACTTCGGTGAGGCGGATGCCGAGGCCGCCCTTGCCGGTGGAGAGGCGGCCCGCGGCGATGCTCTGGGTCACGACGCCCCGTACGGGCGTGCCCGCGGCCCACACCACGCGGCCATTCACGGAAACCGGCGCGGCGAGGGTGCCCTCCCAGGCGTCCCCGGCCTGCACCTTGTCCGTGGCCAGTTCCTGGGCGAGCTTCACCTGCACCTGGGTGCCCGAGGGCACCTCCACGACCACGGCCTTGGGGGCCTCCTTCGGGGCGGGAGCCGTGGCCAGCTGCTGGGCCTCCTTCTTCTTGACCTCGGCCTTGCGCCTGGCGTCGGCCAGCTGCTTCTCGAGGGCCTTCTTCTGGGCCTGGACCACCTCGCTTGCCACCTCCTGGTCCGCGGAGGCGGGCTGGAGCTTGCCGCTCTTCAGGTCGGCGAGTTCCCTCTCAAGGGCGGCGACCCGGGCGTCGGCGCTGGCGGAGGCCTCCTTGGCGGCCTCCGCTGCGGGGTTCGAGGAACGGTTGCATCCGGCGGCCAGGAGGAGGGCCAGGACGCCCAGGGTGCTGAGGACGGAAGGGTGCTTCATGGGTGGCTCCCGCGGGGATGGTTGGAAGAAAAAGGGATGATACCATCCGGCTCCAGGATGCGGTCCCCGGTGCAAGCTCCCCTGAAACCCCGCAGTGAAGCGGTCCTCCGGACCCTCGTGGAGGCCTACCTCGGCAGCGGGGAGCCCGTGGGTTCCAGCCTCCTGAGCCGCCGCTTCCCGGAGCCCATCAGCTCCGCCACCATCCGCAACGTCCTGGCCGAGCTGGAGGAGGAATCCCTGGTCAGCCAGCCCCACACCAGCGCGGGCCGCATCCCCACGGAGCGCGCCTACCGCTGGTACGTGGACCGCTGGGTGCACCCCAGCCGGCCCGACCCCGCCATGGGGCAGCGCCTGCGCGAGGCCCTGGAGGGCCTGGACCAGGACCGGGAGGCCTGGCTGCGCCACGCGAGCCGCGTGCTCTCCGAGGTCATGGGGGGCATCTGCGTGGCCCTGCCCCTGCACCTGCGCACCAGCCGGCTCCTGCGCCTGGACTTCGTCCCCCTGCCCCCCTCCCGCATCGTGGCCATCTGGGTGGGGGCCTCGGGGGAGGTGGAGCACCAGGTCATGGACAACGGCTGGGACTACGATCCGGCCCTGCTGACGGAGCTCGGCAACTTCGCCAGCGCCCGTTTCTCCGGGTGCTCGCTGGAGGAGATGCGCCAGGGGCTCCTGCACGCGCTGCAGGACCAGGCCGACGAGGCCCGCCAGCTCCTCCAGCGCCTCTCCGAGCTGGCCTCCCGCCTTGCCGAGCCGGACGGCCCCCCGCCGGTGGTGGTCTCCGGCCTGGGCGAGCTGGGCAGGCAGCCCGAGTTCGGCGACACCGCCCGCTTCCGGGAGCTGGTGGAGGCCTTCGAGGAACACCAGCGTCTCGCCCGCCTGCTCAACGCCTTCGCCGAGTCCGCCGCCGCAGAGGTGACGCTGCTGCTGGGCTCCGAGAACCCCTTCCTCGCGCCCATGCCCCTGGCCACGGCCCTGCGCACGGTGGCGCTGCCCGAGGAGCAGGTGGCCTTCGCCCTGGTGGGGCCGCTGCGCTGCGACTACGGCCGGGTGCTGGGGGGCCTCGCCTGGCTTTCCGAGGCCCTGGCGCGCCGGGGACCACGCGCCGTTTGAGCCGGCCTGCCAAGCGCCCTACAATGGCCGGCATGACCGACCAGCATGCCCCGAAGCCCCTTCCGCCGGACGACGCCGAAGCGCGGGATCCGGATGTCACCATGGAACTGGACCTGGACGCCTCCGACGAAGCCGTGGATCTCCAGCTCCTCGCAGACGAAGTGGCCGAGAAGACGGAGGACGCGGACCGCCTCATCGCCCACGAGCTGGAGAGCACGCTGCTGGAGGCGCGCACGCGCATCCAGGAACTGGAGAAGCGCGAGGCGGAATACCTGGACAAGCACCACCGGCTGCTGGCCGACTTCGCCAACTACCGCAACCGCACGCAAAGCGACATCAAGCTCGCGGTGGACCAGGCCGAACGCAAAGTGCTGCTGGAGATCCTGCCGGTGCTCGACAATTTCGAGCGCAGCCAGGCAGCGGACTACGCGAGCGTGGAGGACCTGCAGAACGGCGTGGCCCTCATCCAGAAGCAGTTCCAGGACGCCCTGCGCCGCCTCGGCGTGGAGGCCCTGCGGGTGGAGGTGGGCGACCTCTTCAACGCCCACCACGCCGAGGCCCTCACCACCACCAGCAACCCGGAGATCGCCGACGGCGCCGTGGCCGCGGTCTTCGAGCGCGGCTACCGCCTGCGGGAGCTGCTGCTCCGCCCCGCGCGGGTGGTCGTGAACCACCGGCCCCACCCGGAAGAGCCCCCCGCGGAACAGACCGCCCCGGACCTCCCCGTCCAGTAGCCCCCGTCCCCCTCCTAGGGAGTTCCCATGCCCGGCAAGCTCATCGGCATCGACCTCGGCACCACCAACAGCTGCGCCTGCGTCATGGAGGGGGGCGAGCGGCGGGTGATCCCGAACCGCGAAGGCAGCCGCACCACGCCCTCCGTGGTGGCCTTCACGGACAAGGGCGACGTGCTGGTCGGCCACATCGCCAAGCGCCAGGCGGTCACGAACCCCCAGCGCACGCTCTTCGCGGTGAAGCGCCTCATCGGCCAGCGCTTCGACGCGCCGCGGGTGCAGGAGGCCCTGAAGCGCCTGCCCTTCCCGGTGGTGAAGGCCCCCAACGGGGACGCCTGGCTGGGCGTGGGCGACCGCGACTACGCGCCCCCGGAAATCAGCGCCATCGTGCTGCGCAACATCAAGCAGAGCGCCGAGGCCTTCCTCCACGAGGAGGTGACGGACGCGGTCATCACCGTGCCCGCCTACTTCGACGACGCCCAGCGCCAGGCCACGAAGGACGCGGGCCGCATCGCCGGCCTCAACGTGGTGCGCATCGTGAACGAGCCCACGGCCGCAGCCCTGGCCTACGGCCTGGACAAGACAAACCAGCGCAAGACGCTGGCCATCTACGACTTCGGCGGCGGCACCATCGACTGCACGGTCATGGACATGAACGACGGCGTCTTCGAGGTGCTCGCCACCTGCGGGGACACCTTCCTGGGCGGCGAGGACTTCGACCAGGCCATCATGCAGTACCTCGTGGACCGCTTCCGCGAGCAGACGGGCCTGGAGCTGGGCCGCGACCGCATGGCGCTGCAGCGCCTGAAGGAGGCCAGCGAAAAGGCCAAGTGCGAACTCTCGACCCTCGACAAGGTGGAGATCCGCCTTCCCTTCATCGCCCAGGGCCCCAGCGGCCCCCAGCACCTGGAGGCCACCCTCACCCGCGAGGAGCTGGAATCCATGGTGCGCCCGTTGGTGGAGCGCACCATGATCCCAGTGCAGGACGCCCTGCGGGAGGCGGGCAAGCAGCCTTCGGAGATCGACGAGGTCATCCTCGTGGGCGGCCAGACCCGCATGCCCCTGGTCCAGCAGCAGGTGCGCGACTTCTTCGGCAAGGAGCCCTGCCGCGACATCAACCCGGACGAGGTCGTCGCCCAGGGCGCCAGCATCCAGGGCGCCGTGCTCACCGGGGACGTGAAGGACCTGGTGCTGCTGGACGTCACGCCCCTCTCCCTGGGCATCGAGACCCAGGGCGGCGGCTTCGTGAAGATCATCCAGCGGAACACCACGATCCCCACCCGCGACAGCCGCGTGTTCACAACGGTGGCGGACAACCAGAGCCGGGTGGAGGTGCACGTCCTTCAGGGCGAGCGCGAACTCAGCGAGCACAACAAGAGCCTGGGCCGCTTCGACCTCATCAACCTGCCCCCCCTGCCCAAGGGCGTGCCCCAGATCGAGGTCTCCTTCGACATCGACTCCAACGGCATCGTGAAGGTCAGCGCCAAGGACCTCATCACGGGCCAGGAGCAGAGCATGAGCATCCGCCCCAGCTCGGGCCTGTCCGAGCTGGAGATCCAGCGCATGATCCGCGAGGCCACCCAGAACGCCGAGGCGGACCTGCAGCGCCGGGACGAACTGAAATACATCGCCAGCGCCGAGGGGCTGATCTTCTCCTGCGACAAGAGCTTCGTGGAATGCGGCAAATACCTGGCCGAGGAGGAGCAGACCCTGGTGCGCGACACGCTGAACCAGGCCCGCCAGGCCGTGGCCGCCAAGGACCTGCCCAGCGTGAAGGCCGTGGAGGCCAAGCTCCTGGAGGTCCAGAAGCTGCTCACCAACGCCGTGCTGGCCGCCAGCGAGGCCATGATGAACGCCCTGGACGAGGGCAAGGGCCCCAGCGGCCTCGTCTAGGCGCTGCTAACCTGGAAGCATGAAGCGAGACTACTACGAGGTGCTCGGCGTGGGCCGGGAGGCCTCCGTCGACGAGATCAAGAAGGCCTACCGCCGCCTGGCCATGGATTACCACCCGGACCGCAACCCCGGGAACAAGGAGGCCGAGGAGAAGTCCAAGGAGGCCGCCGAGGCCTACGCGGTGCTCTCGGACGCCGAGAAGCGCCACACCTACGACCAGTACGGCCACGCGGGGCTGGGAGGCTCCGGCGGAGGCCAGGGCTTCCAGTTCGATCCCAGCCAGTTCGCCGACTTCCAGGACATCTTCGGCGGCTTCATGGGCGGCATCTTCGGGGACCTCTTTGGCGCCCCCCGCCGCCGCGGCACCGCCGGTGAACCACGCTCGGACCTGCAGTACAACCTCCGCCTGGGCTTCCGGGGGGCCGTCTTCGGCGTGGGGAGCCAGGAGATCGG